>CAZNQW010000243.1:0-5811 GCA_964575225.1 uncultured Anaerolineaceae bacterium
GCGAGGCAGCAACCCGGTAATGGGGCGTGCCCATGCCCCGTCGCCCCCGCGAACGCGGGGGCCCATGGGTTCCTATTGCTCGCCGCCCCCGTCTCGGGGGCGGCCTTTGTGCCCCGGGGACGTGGCGCGGAGCGATCGGGTAGGGCCGCCCGTCTGCGGGCGCGTTAGGACCTCGGTAGGCCCCCACAAAAGCCCGGCGATGTACCAAGGTACGTCTCTCGGAGGCATGGGCCCTGTGGGTGGGTGACGTCTGGGGTGACGGTGATGACCAGGCGGCGGGCGCCGCGGGCGGCTAGCTCACGATTTGGTGGATCAGGGGCGGCGCCTCGACCGGCTCCTCGCTCCAGGTATAGGCCCCCAGAAGGCGCTGGCGGGCCCCATCGGCCATGGCGCTGTCTTTGGCGTGGATGGTGAACAGGGGTTGGCCTTGCTCCAGCTCATCGCCCACCTTGGCGTGGAGCACCACGCCCACGGCGTGGTCGATCTGATCGCCCTTTTTGGCCCGCCCGCCCCCCAGGAGCATCGAGGTCAGGCCGACCTCCCGAGCATCGATTTCGGCCAGGAACCCCGACTGGGGGGCCGAGATCTCTTCCACAAAGCGGGCCGCGGGCAGTCGGTCCGGATGGTCCACACAGTCCAAGTCGCCCCCTTGGGTGGCGATCCACTCGCGGAACTTGGACATCGCCTGGCCGGTGTCGATGGTTTCCTGGAGAAGGGTGGTGGCCTCGTCCCGATCCTCGGCGCGACCGGCCAACAGCACCATCTGCTCGGCGATGGTCAGGCAATGGCGGTGAAAATCCTCCGGGCCGCGGCCCTGGAGTGTGTCCAGGGCTTCCCGCAGTTCCAGGGCATTGCCCACGGCGCAGCCCAGCGGCTGGTTCATGTCCGAGATGACGGCGCGCACCTTGCGGCCCATGTCGGTGCCAATGTCGACCATGAGTGTGGCCAATTGCAGGGCCGACTCTTCGGTTTTGATAAAGGCGCCGGTGCCCACCTTGACGTCGAGCACGATGCCGTTGGCGCCGCTGGCGATCTTTTTGCTCATGATCGAGCTGGCGATGAGAGGCAGGGCGTCGACGGTGGCCGTCACGTCGCGCAGGGCATACAGCTTGCCGTCGGCTGGGGTCAGGTCGGCCGATTGGCCGCCAACCACCACGCCCACCGACTGCAACTGGGCGATGAACTCCTCGCGGCTCAGGTCTGACCGAAATCCCGGGATCGATTCCAGCTTGTCGAGGGTGCCGCCGGTGAACCCCAGGCCGCGTCCCGACATCTTGCCGACGGGCACCCCCGCCGCGGCGACCAATGGCGCCACCACCAGCGTCGTCTTGTCGCCCACGCCGCCGGTCGAATGTTTGTCGGCCACAAAGGGCACGATGTCGCTCAGGTCCAGCTGTTCGCCCGAGCGGACCATCGCCATGGTCAGGTCGACTGTCTCCTGGCGTTCCATGCCGCGTAACAGGATGGCCATCAGCCAGGCCGCCACCTGATAATCGGGGATGGCACCTTGGGTGAATCCCTGAACAAAGAAATCGATCTCTTCGGCGCTCAGCGCCAAGCCGTCGCGCTTCCGGGCGATGATATCCACTGCTCGCATAGGAATCCTCCTGGAGATCAGTATAGCACAAACCAGGGTATTGGAAAAGTTTCTCCGCTGTGGTATAATGGCAGCTACTGGACCCCTGCTTGCGCCTGCCTGCGCAGGCAGGCGGCGGTGACAGCCCGAGCAGATGCGGCAAATGTAAGGGCGACGCATGCGTCGCCCGTACCGAAATCCCGTCGTTCCCGCGAACGCGGGAATGACGGGACCTAGTGGGTGCTGTATCCCGTGCGAATTCTGTCCACTGCTATCATTTGCATCTCGACCCTTGTCTCATCCTTACCTTGATACCTAGGGCGATTTACGCCGTCGCCCGCACGACTGCCCGTAAGCGATAGGAGAGCACATGACGGAAACTCCAAGTGGTTCGGTAACGGTGATTGGCGGAGGGTTGGCCGGGAGCGAGGCCGCCTGGCAGGCGGCGGAGCGCGGGCTGCACGTCGACCTGTACGAGATGCGTCCCGTGCGGATGACGCCCGCCCATGTCACCGATCAACTGGCCGAGCTGGTCTGTTCCAATTCCCTCGGCTCCAACCTCCCCGATCGGGCGCCCGGCCTGCTCAAGACCGAGCTGCGCCGGCTCGGGTCGCTGGTGGTGGCCTGCGCCGACGAGACCGCCGTCCCGGCCGGGGGCGCATTGGCCGTGGGCCGCGACGCCTTTGCCCGCCGGGTGACCGAGCGCATCGAGGCCCACCCCCGCATCACCCTCTACCGCCAGGAGGTGGAGGCCTTTCCCGAGCAGGGCGCCGTGGTGGTGGCCACCGGCCCGCTGACCTCGCCCGCTCTGGCGGCCCACATGGCAGACTGGGCCGGGTCCGACCATCTCTACTTTTACGACGCCATGGCGCCCATCGTGGCGGTCGACTCGGTGGACCTGTCGGTGGCTTTTCGGGCCAGCCGCTATGGGCCCGATGGCGACGAAGGCGATTACCTCAACTGCCCCATGACCCAGGCCGAGTACGAGCGATTTGTCGACGAGTTATTGAACGCCCGGCGCCTGCCCTTGCGCGATTTCGAGCGCGAGGACCCGCGCTTTTTCGAGGCTTGCCTGCCGGTCGAAGTGCTGGCGGCGCGGGGCAAGCAGGCGCTGGCCTTTGGCCCCCTCAAGCCGGTGGGCCTCACCGATCCTCGCACCGGGCGCCGGCCCCACGCCGTGGTCCAACTGCGCCAGGATGACCAGGCCGCCACCCTCTACAACCTCGTCGGCTTTCAAACCAACCTCACCTGGGGCGAGCAAGAGCGGGTCTTTCGGCTGATCCCGGGCTTGGAACAGGCCGAGTTTGTCCGCTTTGGCCAGATGCACCGCAACACTTTTATCAACTCACCGGCGCTTCTACGCCCGACCCTCCAATCGGTGGGCCGGGACGACCTGCTGTTTGCCGGACAGATCACCGGCACAGAGGGTTATATCGGCTCGGTCGCCAGCGGGCTGGTGGCCGGCCTCAACGCGGCGCGCCTGGTGCAGAGGGGCGAGCCGGTGCAATTCCCGCCCACGACCATGATCGGCGCCCTGTGCGACTATATCAGTAGCGCCGGCGCCAAGGGCTTCCAGCCGATGAAGGCCAACTTTGGCCTGCTGCCGCCCCTGGTCCCGCCGGTGCGCAACAAACGGGAGCGCTACTCGGCCTATTCCCAGCGCGCCTTGGCCGACCTCGACGAGTTTGTCCGGTCCGCCGGGATTGCATAAACCCTGCTCCCTGCCCCCGTCCTCGGAGTCAGGCTAATGACTGCTCGCGATTCCGCGCGAGCAAAATCGGGGCTCGATCAGGGGCGCCGTACGGCTGGAACCTGCAGGGGCCGGTTTGAAACCGGCTCCTACAAATCCGACGAATGGGGCATGGCACATGGGGTGCCCACGAGGGGCGTCCCTACCCCGTCACCCCCGTGAAAACGGGGGTCCACCTTCTTCCGTCATCGGGTGGATGCCCGCGTTCGCGGGCATGACGGCAGGGGTGCAGGCCACGCCTCTACCCCGTCACCCCCGTGAAAACGGGGGTCCACCCTCTTCCGTCATCAGGTGGATGCCCGCTTGCGCGGACATGACGGCGTGGTAGGGCGCGGCATGCCACGCCCCTGCAATCGACCAGGATTCTGAAGCCAAGGAGAATCTATGGAAATAGCGGACCTGGAATGTCCCAATTGCGGCGCCAGCCAGATAGAGGCGACCGTCGACGGGCGCCTGGTGTGCGCCTACTGCGATTCGATCCTGGGGGCCGCGGCGCAGATGTGTCCCGAGTGCGGCCATCGCAACGATGAGGGGGTGCGCTATTGCACTGAGTGCGGCGCCCAGATCCTCCGCGAGTGCCCGGCCTGTGGAGCCGACAACTGGGTGCTGGCCGACCATTGCCGCCAGTGTGGCCGCAACCTGGACCTGATCGAGCGCCTGGCCGAGCGCTGGAAAGCGACGACCCAACAGCGGCTCTACGAGCGACAGGCGGGCATGGCGGCCCTCAAAGAGCGGGAGGAGCAGGCGTCGGCCCGGCGGATGGCAGGCATGATGGAGGAGGAGCGCCTCCGATTGGAGGCCCTCGCCCAGGCCGAGGCCGAACAACGCCACAAAGACCGGCAGATGCTGGCAGTCATGGCTGGAGCGCTGGTTTTCCTAGTTCTCCTCGTGGTAGTGGCCATTGTGTTGGCTGCCGCCGGCAGCTAAAGGACTCGACGATTGACATAACGTTGAAGGCCGGGCCTTGTGCCTGCATCCACCGCGCGAACGGATGAGCCCACAAAAACCCCTGGTTTCCAGGCCATTGAACCAAACGCCAGTTAAGGAGAAACCCATGGCAGAAGAGC
This sequence comes from uncultured Anaerolineaceae bacterium, assembly GCA_964575225.1. Taxonomy (GTDB): domain Bacteria; phylum Chloroflexota; class Anaerolineae; order JAAYZQ01; family JAAYZQ01; genus CAZNQW01. Next base: position 4,394 of record CAZNQW010000243.1, read on the forward strand.
AGCAAGACACAGCGCAGAGCGAGATTCAACGCATCATCGAGGCGGCGGCCAAGCTGGGCGTCGAGGTGGACGAGAGCGACGCCACCCAATGGCTGACGGCCGTTTCAGGTTCGCAGACCAGCCCCGGCGATTTCGCCGTCGATGCCCGCAGCGGCATTTACGGGCACAAGATCACCCTCTTGGATTTCGATCCCGAGACGCTGGAGCACTATCGGCGCTTGGCATCCATTGTCGAAATCCCCGACCGGCCCCAGGTAGAGACGGCGCTCTCGCTGTCGGGCAGCGCCGCCCAATCCAAGGTGCAGTTGTTCCCCGGCGACGCCGATTTCTTTGAGCGGGTGAACATCCACACCCCCACGCGGGAGGAAGCCTGCTCGCTGTTGGGCAGGGTGCTGCGCGAAAAGGCCCTGGCTCAGTTCCAGGGCGAGAACTTTGAACTGGTCGAAGTCAAGTGGGGGACCTTTCAGGAGACGGTCGTCCGCGACGGCGTCGAGATCGCTGCCGGCAAGTCGATCGGCTGGAATGCCCAAGAAGTGGCCGATGGCAAGTTCGAGGTCTTTACCCCCGAAGGCGAAGCCATGACCATCGATTGGGACTATGGCAGCCACGAGCCCGGTTGGTGCAAGCTGGATTGGGTCATTGCCGACCCGGAAAAGGGGCGGGTGGTCCATGCCAGCAATATGCTGGACGTGACCTGGGAGACGCCCGAAGGCGAGATCGTGCCCCTGGACGGCTTTTTGGATCCCTACTTCCAGGAGGTCTATCTGGATGCCGGGTCGATCCCCCTGTTCACCAAGATCGTCAAGGAGCTATCGCCCAATGCGCTGCGCGACTATGTGGGCCAGTTGGAGGGCGAGGTGGCCAAGTACAGTGTGCGCGATCCCCGGAACTATGGCAAGGTCGCCAAGCGGCTGTACAACATCTTTCGCCTGACGGGGCGCTGGTCCGAAGCGGCCTTTATCCGCGAGCTGTTCGACGAGCCTGCGGCGTTGCTCTATCAGGTGGCGGCGCTGATCGACACCGTCGACGAGGCCATTCACCAGGGAGAGTCGTTGGATATGGACACCATTGTCAAGCAGGTCGATTCGCTGGTGCTGACGGTGGTGCGGGTGTGCGAGGGGCCGGAGGAGACACAGATTGTCGAGGCGTTGCTCAAGCTGCGGGACGACCTGACGGGCCGCGAGGACCTGGAGGTCGAGGAGCGCGCCGAGCTTCTGAGCCGTTCCTATGCCCAGGTGGGCCGGCTGGTCAACGAGTATTTCGAGGCGCGGCTGTCCCTGCTGCCCGAGATCGTGGACTATGTGCAGTCGCTCCAGCGGTAAGCGGCCGGTATCGTCACCCGAGGCGTCACCCCCGCCGCCTACCCCGTCACCCCCGTGAAAACGGGGGTCCACCCCCTGGCGTCATACGGTGGATGC
>CAZNQW010000244.1:0-2594 GCA_964575225.1 uncultured Anaerolineaceae bacterium
ACACCCTATCCTACACTCTTTCCCTACACGACGCTCTTCCGATCTTGGACCTGAAAGGGAGCTAACCGCCATGTCGACATCATCTACCGAGTTGATCCGCCGTTCTTTTCGCGGCCAAGCCGCTTTTCGCCACGTATCGGCGATTGCCCAGCACCATCGCATCCAGGCCAGTCCGGGCTATCGGGCTGCAGCCAAGTATGTCTCGGACCGCCTGACCGAATTGGGCATACCCAATCAGATTCACGCCTATCCTGCCACCACCCACGACCGTTTTTGGACTGCCTACAGCTTTCTCGAATGGGCCTGTGATAGAGCTACCCTTCACCTCATCGACTCGGAGGGCTCGCTCGGCGAGATGCTCTGCGACTTTGCCGCCGTACCCATCAGCGTCATCCAGCGCAGTATTCCCGCCGACGGCGATTTCGATCTGGTGGTTTTGGGGGGCAAGGGGGGCCAAGATCCGGCCGACTATGAGGGCGTGGACGTGGCCGGCAAACTGGTGCTCACCCGCGAGCCTGCGGCGCGTGTGGCCGAGTTGGCCGTGAATCGCTTTGGGGCGGCCGGTGTCGTTTTCGATGGGATGCAGGCCGGGGCGCGGTCTGACCTGGACCTACCCGATGCCCTGCAATACACCTCGTTCTGGTGGCATGGCCCTCTTACCCCCAACACGTTTGGCTTTGTGGTCAGTCCGCGCCGTGGACGGGCGCTGCGAGCTCGGCTGGCGGCAGGGGAGAGGCTCCAGGTGCGCGCCGAGATCAGATCCCGTTTCTACCCTGGCTCCCTCGACGTGGTCGACGCCTTGCTTCCCGGCATCGAACCGGGCCAGGAGGTGTTGCTGGTTAGCCATCTCTGCCATCCCATGCCCGGGGCCCACGACAACGCCTCTGGCTCGGGGACGCTGCTAGAGGTCGCCGAATGTCTGGCCCATCTCATCGGCGAGGGCCGGCTCCCCAAGCCGCGGCGCGGCATCCGCTTTATCTGGATCCCTGAGTTTACCGGCACCTATGCCTGGCTGGCGGACCATGAGGTGGATGTTGCGGCCGGTCGCTGGATTGCCGGGCTGAACCTGGACATGGTGGGTGCCGACCAGTGCAAGACCGGTGGCACGTGGCGTTTGGTGGGCCTGCCCGAAGCGGGCGCCGGATTTGCGGATCATTTGCTTGCCTGGTTGCGAGAGCCCCTCCTGGCAGGTCAACGGTGGGAGGATGCCGCCTTTGAGGCCGGTTCGGACCATTTCATCCTGTCGGATCCGGCGGTCAATGTTCCCATGCCGATGCTCATCCAGTGGCCCGACAAGTTTTACCATACTTCGGCGGATACGATCGATCAAGTCTCTGTCGATAGCCTGGAACGCAGCGGCGCCTTGGCTGCCACGTATGCCTACTGGCTGGCAACGGCTGGTGCTTCCGACGTGCGCTGGCTCGCCCACTGGATGAGCAGTCGTCTTGCGGCTGCCGCCGGACGCCGGGCCGTAGAAGCCGTGCAGGGAGCCGCAGAGATGACCGCTGAGAAACGGTCACGCACGTGGCACACCTACCGCCGCCAAAGTGCATTTCGTGCCGAATGCGCCCTCGCCGCTCTGGGCAGCCTGACGCGGTTGGCGCCCGAGCTGAAGGATGAGATCGCACTCAAGCGCGAGGAGCTGGCTGGGCATCTGGCCGATGAAGATTCCTGGGTCCGCGCTGCCCTCCAGCCAGAACCTGGGGTGGAGCCCGCGGACGACTCGGTGCCCGAGTGGCAAGCCGAGGCCGCGGCGCTTGTGCCCGAGCGCTTGATCTCGGGCTCGGCGGCGTTCGGCAGCCTGATTCAGCTCCAAGATCAGCAGGTGCAGGATGGCTATTGGCAGTTGGCGGAGAGCGCCGGACGATCGCTTCATCTCACGGCGGTCCTGATGCAGTTCTGGACCGACGGCCAGCGCACAGTAGCCGAGATTGCCGAGCGAATTCACCTGGAAACCGGGGCGCCGGAAGATGATGTTGCGTTGCGCCTATTCAAACTGATGGCGGCAGCAGGGATTGTCCAGTTGCGCCCTGTGGTGGGCACTGGCTAGAGAAGAAAGGAAACGAAATGTTCGAGTTGGTCAAGGCATTGACCGAACTGCCGGGCATGGTGGGCCAGGAAGAGCCGGTGCAGCAGTTCATCCGCCAGCGATGGGGGCCTCGCTGCCAAGACATCACCACCACAGGCGTCGGCAACGTCATCGCCCACGTGGGCGGCAAGGGGCCGCGATTGCTGATCTTGGCCCATGCCGACGAGGTTGGCGTGGTCGTAAAGGGCATCTCGCCCGAAGGGATGGTGTGGGTAAAGCCCCGATGGTCCTTGCAGACGCGCCCCGGGCGCGATGTGCACTACTTTGGGCACCCCTGCCTGATTCAGACTGAAAAAGGCGATGTGCCCGGGTTCTTTGCCACCGTGACGGGTCATGTCACCCCTGCCGAACTGCGCGACAAGCCGGCCCTTGGTTGGAACGATCTCTGGGTGGATATCGGCGCCAAAAGTGCAGCCGAAGCCGAAGACTGGGGCGTACAGATCGGTGACGGGGTGGTCTGGTCTCCGCCCACCCGGTGGGTGGGGCATTATATCGTCGGAAAAGC
>CAZNQW010000244.1:2604-5782 GCA_964575225.1 uncultured Anaerolineaceae bacterium
CTCACGGGAGACATTCCTGGCGTAAACCAGGCCGACATTGCGACGCGCTTGGGCGGCGGGCCGATGTTGGTCCACCACGACTCTGTACATTACGACCGTCGCTTTACTCGCTACCTTGCCCAGCTCGCGGCAGAGGTCGGGATTTCTGTGCAGCACGCGGTGTTTGGGCAATATTCCAGTGATGGGGCAGCGCTGATTCAGCTCGGGGTTCCAGCAGCGCTTTTGGGATTTGCCACTCGGTACACGCACAGCCCGTATGAGATGCTCGCCGAAGAGGATCTGGAGCAATGTGTTCAACTGCTCCATGCCTTCTTGAAGCGACCCGGCCCCTTTGCCTAGTAGGGCTGGCGGCGCTGCCGGGCGCCTAAATGTCGGTTTGTTTTCAAAAGTGCATCGACGGATCCGGCGGGCAGTGTACCCACTGCTGAGGCCGGTAACGAATTTCTTTTAGGGAGGATACTATGGATCTGGGATTGCAGGGGAAGGTCGCCCTCGTCACCGGAGGCTCTCAAGGCATAGGCCGCGCAACGGCCATTGGCCTGGCCCGAGAAGGCGTGAAGGTGGCGATTGCGGCGCGAGGGGTTAAGGAATTGAATCAGGTGTCCCAGGAGATCGAATCTGCCGGAAGCGCGGCCCTGGTGCTGGTTGGGGATGTGACCAAAGACGCAGACCGCACGCGCTTTGTAGACGAAACGATCAAGGCCTTTGGTCGCCTGGACATCTTGATTCACTGCGCTGGAATCATGGAGAACGGCACCGTGGAAACTACGTCCACTGAGCTGTGGCGGCGAGCCATGGATGTCAACGTAGACGCGATCTTTGAGCTGACCAAATTGGCTGTGCCCCACCTGATTGAGACCAAAGGCAACGTCATCATCATGTCGAGCGTTTGCGGCGTGCGCCCCTTTGCCGGAATTTTGGCTTACGCAGTCAGTAAAGCGGCGGCGGATCAGATGACCAAATGCCTGGCGTTGGAGCTGGCGCCCTACGGTGTGCGTGTCAACTGCCTCAGCCCTGGTGTCGTGGAGTCGAATCTGCATATTGCCGGAGGGTTGAGCAAGGAGGAGTACGCCGGCTTCCTGGAGCGGGCCAAAATCACCCACCCGCTGGCGCGACCCGGGCAACCGGAAGAGATCGCCGACGCCATTGTCTTTTTGGTGTCAGAGCGCTCTGCCTGGACAACCGGCGTGAGTTTCGCCGTGGACGGTGGTCGCGGCCTGACCTACGCGCGCGCTTGAGAAGACGCCCTCGTGTCTCTCCGTCAAGCAGGCCGCTGATTGACAGCGGACCAGCCGAAAACCCACGGGCCCAAGGAATCGATCGGTTCCTTGGGCCCGTCAATTTTCCAGCTGTCCTGGCCGAAAATTGTCATCCGTTGTCCTGGCCGAAAAATGTCATCCGTGCAGAGATCAGCCAGTACCTCTTTCGGGAGATCCCTTTGGTCGACCAATTGCCACCCGTTTTCACCCCGTTGAGGCCCATTCCACCCATCCAAGGATAACGGGACCAGCTGCCAGAAGGTGATTTGCGACGCCTTTAACCGGCAAATGTGCCGTTGAGCCTATGCACCAGCCAACGAGTACGCACCTGTTCCATTGGAAGTGATGGGGAAAGAGATTCTGTTGTATCGTGCAGTGGGGCAATAGGTTGTGGCAGGAAACCCTTGACCGAGATTCAGGCAGCGCGGGGCAGTGTGGACCCTCTCGGTGTCCGTCGGCGGTAGTTGTGATGCAGGCCGCCGAGGACCGGGTGAGCCATGATCCTGCCCACGTTCTGTTCCTCCAGCTGTTCTAGCGGGTCTGGAATGCGCTGGCTGATACCCTGGTGAGGCCGGGCATGATTGAAGTAGGCCTGATACTGCTTCACCGTCTTGTAAAGATGGCGTTCGTTCAGAATCAGAAAGAAGTCCAAGCATTCACGGCGTACACTGCCCAGGAATCGCTTGCAAACAGCGTTGGCCTTGGGCGCTTGATAGGGCGTGGTCAAGACGTCGATATGGGTCCCCTGGGCCACTCGGTCGAATGCGGCACCGAACTTGTGGTCGTTGTCTCGAATCAGAAACCGTGGCCCCTGCCCATATGGGGTCGCCTCCCGCAGTTGCTGGGCGACCCAGGCATCGTTTGGACTTCTGGTCACCCCAAAATGCACCAGCCGACGAGAACCCAGCTCGATCACCACAAAGACAAAAACGGCGCGGAAGAAGAGGTCATACGTCTGCAGGAAATCAACAGCCCAGATGTCCTTGGCATGGTTGCGAAGAAACGTGCCCCATGTCTGACTGGTTGGAACCGGTGAGCGTACCTGACGGAGGTACAGATGTAGTTGCATGTCAAATTGGAAGCAGTGTGGTGCAGAAGCAGTTTGACCGTTGGTTCAGGGGGTAAGATGAGCAGGCAGGGAGCAACGACCGCACGCAGCCCTCTTTTCTGCGGCGGCTGGTGGGTCTTGGTTCAGCAACCTTCCCTTACAGACTCAGGCTATGCTCCGGTTGCCGTTTTCCCTCAGAGCGATCTGCTCGGGGTTGTAAACCGCACCCGGCAAACGAACCGGTGCTTAGTTGCCCGCTGCGCAGAGACGCGACGGTGGCAGCGGGATGGTTCGCCTGCCCTGACGAATGGCCGTCAGGTCGGCGCCCAGCCCCAGGCGGTCGAGCTGCTGTCGGACGTACTCGCCGACGGTCTGGCCGTCGGGCCGCAGGTCGCAGCCCAGGCGATAGGCATGCTGTATCAGCATGCGGGCCACCTGTTGCGGGTCGGCAAAACGGTCAGCTTCTTCTTTGCTCAGGACATGCCACACCGCGACCAGCAGTTTGCGGGCGATGGCCACTATGGCCTTGTTCTTGCCCAAGCGCGGCTCGAGCCGGGCCATCTCCGCCCGCCAGTGGGGATGGGTACGGGAGGCGGTGTGTGCCGCTTCCACCATAGCGGCGCGGATGTCGCGCCGGCCAGCCTTGGTAATCTGTCCGCTGCGATGAGTTAGGCCGCTGTCGTGCACCCGCGTCCCTAACCCGGTGTAGCCGACCAAGTGCTTGGCCGTAGGAAAACGCGCGATGTCACCAATGGCAGCCAGGAGGGTGAGAGCGGTCAGCAGGGCGATGCCAGGAATCTGCACCAGCAGCGGCACCCTGTCCTGGCCGAAAAATGTCATCCGTGCAGAGATCAGCCAGTACCTCTTTCGG
>CAZNQW010000245.1:0-5765 GCA_964575225.1 uncultured Anaerolineaceae bacterium
CACGACGCTCTTCCGATCTACTCGTTTGATCGGCCGTGCGGTGCGATTGCGATCTCTGGCACTCCTCGATGGTGCCATCGAATTGCTTATGCCCTCCTACTCTTCGTTGGCTGCTGCCTCGTTGGCAAACCTGGGATGTGTAATCGCCCTGCGCATTTGGTCTCCTGTCGAGATACTCACACCGCTGGGTGTCCTCGGGTCAGCGCTGTTGCTAGGTGCCTGGGTGGCCTATCCCTTCATTGGCCTGATTATTGACCGTGCCCCGGGCTGGGCCTACAAGGCACTGCTCCTGGGGCCAATCTATCTCGTGTGGCGGTTATGGATCTCTGTGCTTGTGCGCATTCGCGGAGATCGCACCGAATGGATCCGAACTCTCAGGCGAGAGGAAACAAAATAAGTGCTTTTGTGAAGAATCGAATGGAACTGCATTCATCCTTGGAAAGAAAAACATTATTTCTCATCCTCGCCCTTTCGGTGCTGGTCCGCGTGGGCGCGGCCCTGTACCTGGGCGACACCGTGGAGGTCCTGCCGGGCACCCACGATCAGGTCTCCTACGATGCCCTGGCAAAGAACGTGGTGGCAGGCAAGGGCTTTGTCTTTGACCAGGCCTGGTATCCCTTCACCCCGGCCAACACGCCCACGGCCCACTGGTCGTTCCTCTATGTCCTCTACCTGGCTGCCAACTATGCTGTCTTTGGCTACCATCCCCTGGTGGCCCGTCTGATCCAGGCCGTGGTCGTGGGCTTGCTCATGCCCTGGTTGCTCTACCGGTTGGGCAAACGCACCTTCAGCCCGGCGGTGGGACTGGCTGGCGCCGCGGGCGTTTCGGTCTATATCTATCTGGTCTATTACAGCGCCACGCTGATGACCGAGCCCTAATACATCACCCTCCTTCTGTGGTCGCTGGATATCTTGCAGCGCCTGACGCAACGCCTGAGGGCCGAGGCCCCGCGCCGCGATCTGCGCCTCTGGTTGGAGCTGGGGCTGGCCTGGGGACTGGCCTCGCTGTTGCGCCAGCAGGTTCTCCTGCTGACCCCCTTTCTGCTGGCCTGGCTGCTGTGGGCCACCTGGGGCCGTGTGCGCTTTGGGAAGTTTCTGCTATCCGCCGCGCTGACGGGGGCCGTCGTCGCCGCCTTTATCCTGCCCTGGACCGTGCGCAACTATCTGGTCTACGATGCCTTTTTGCCCCTCAACTCGAACGTCGGCTGGGCGCTCTATGCCGCCAACCACCCCCAGCAGGGCTACCGCTTTGAACCGCTCAACCTTCCCTCGGTGCCGGCCGAATGGGCGGGCCTCAACGAGGCCGAGCTGAACACGCGCCTGACCGCCGAAGGCATCCGCTTTGTCTTGGACGAGCCCGGCCGATTCCTGATGCAGACTCTGGACCGTTTTCACAACTACTATCGCTTTTGGCCCGAGCCGACCTCGGCGACCATTTCCAACATCTCGCGCGTCTTTTCCTATGGCCTCTATTTGCCCTTTATGCTGTGGGGCCTGCTCTGTTCCTTCCGGTTACTGCGCAGGCCCTCCGCGGCTCATGCACCTCAGGATGGACGTCTGGTCGCCCTGCTCTATCTCTATGTCTTTACCTATTCGGCCATGCACCTGCTGACCTGGGCCATGCATCGCTACCGCCTGCCGGTGGATGCGGTGATGATGGTCTTTGTCGGTCTGGCCTGGGTGGATCTGGCCGGGCGCCTCATGGGCAGGTGGACGGCAAAACGGGCGGATCCGGGCTCAACCCCTGTCTGATTTGCCGCGCGGGGGTGTCTGTGGTATGCTATTGGTGGGCCCTCGAAATGGTACTGTAAACCGATAGGAGACCACCTTGTCCAATGATCTCTGTCCCTGGCTGGGCACTGAGTTGGATCGCGAGATCCGCCATGCCGAGCCCGCAGAGGGACATCTGTGTTACGCTCAAAAAGAGCCAGCCGAGATCGAACTCGACCATCAATCCTGGTATTGCCTGACGTCCGAGCATCGCGGTTGTCGCTTTTACCGGAAGCCGCTCGATATGGTCGTCTCCCCGTCTATTGAACCCGACGAGGTCGAAGACGAAGTCGGACCGGTGCCGGCCCCCTTTCCGGCGCTCCGGGTGGGACTCTGGATCGTCGCAGTGCTGGCTTTGGTCGCCGTGATCTATTACTATGCTTCGGCGCTCTGGGCCGCGCCTTCGCCACCCACACCCACGAACATGCCCGTAGCCGTGCAGACGCCTCAGCCTAGCGTCACAAGCGGCCCTGTGCCCTCTCCCAGTGGCGCCCTCAATACTCCGGCGCCCACCTTCGAGTTCGTCAATCCCACAGCCACGCCCACGCCTTATCCCGGCGGGGCGGTGTACAGCCTGGCGCCCGAGGCGGGGGCCGCGGGTTGGGTAGCCAGCGATGAATCGCGGGGCAACCACCTGGGCGATTCCTATCTCTACACGGGTGTGTTTGACAAGATCATCTATCACGGCGCCCTTCAGTTTGACCTGTCGGCGGTACCTCGGGGCGCCACCATCCACAGCGCTGCCCTGACGATGACCGGTCTGGACGTCCGGCGATTGGGTTCGTCGGGGACGTGGGAGATGCGGATCCTGACCCGCGATGCCGATGTCGACTGGAACCGCAAGACCTACCAGGACATTCACAATGCGCCGGTGCAGTGGTCGCTGCCCCCGGCCCTCGGTGTGGGGGATTTGGGGATAGGTGTCGGTAACACCTTTGCCCTGTCGGCCGAGCAACTGCGCGATCTGGAGCAGCGCCTCCTCGAAGAGCATTACACGGTCTCGTTCCGAATCGACGGGCCGCTGGCTGGGGACAACAGCGTCTTTGCCTGGGACACAGGCTATGGGCCCGCTACCCAGGGTAACAAGCCTCGACTGGTGATCAGTGTGGGCGCGCCGCCCAAGACGCCCATCCCCACCGGGTCGCCGCCGCCTACGAATACGTCCACGCCGACCGAGACGCCGGTCTATGTGATCATCAGCAGCACGCCCACCCCTGAAAACCTGGTGACGGCGGCTGCCATCGCTGCCCGCGTGACCGCCTGGGCCGAGACGACCGGCACGGCTACCCCCTTGCCCCAATATTGGGCCACGCCCACGCCCAGATATATCGTCATCACCAACACGCCCCAGCCTGAAACCTATGCCACAGCCGTTTATCAGCAGGCTTTGGCCACAGCCAATGTGTTTTTGACAGGCACGCCCACACCCCGTCCCCCCAACCTGGCTACCGTGACCAGTACGCCCCGGCCCACCCGCACGCCGGTTGTGATCTGGCTCGATGAGATGCGGGGCACGGCGACGCCGACGCTGACGCCCTCGCCGACCTCCTCGCCCGTCCCGCCGATCCCGTCGGTACTGCGCAACAAAATCGCCTTCTTCTCCGATCGGGGCGGCGAGCCTGCCCTCTATATTCTGGAGCCCGATACGAAACGCATCGGCCTTTTGACCGATCGGTGGCCCTACGACCAGGCCGTGGCCCAGGAGCGCATTGCGCCCGATGGCGAGTACAGGGCCGCGGTGAGCAGCGGCGGTGGAGGAGTTCAGATCTATGTCCAGCAGTTGGCCACCGGAATTACCTGGGCCATCACCTTTGGCGATGCAGTGAGCTACGACCCGGTCTGGTCTCCCAAGGGCGACCTGATCGCCTACGTCTCTCAGGAAATGGGACCCTCGGGTGGCAGCGACGACATCTTTACCGTCAATCCCCAGGGCCAGAACAAGCAGCGGCTGACCTTCAACACCTGGGAATGGGACAAACATCCCACCTTTTCGCCCGATGGATCGCAGATCGTGTTCTGGTCCAATCAGGAAACAGGGCGCCAACAGCTCTGGATTATGAACGCCGACGGCAGCGATCGCCGTCTCCTTCTCGAAAGCCCATACAATGACTGGGATCCGGTTTGGATAAAATGAACGGTCAAGTTGTGAAATTGGGGGCGTTGTGTTACAATGTTGACGAAAATCGCCAAGTAGCCCCTGATTCTCCAAATATGCCCGAGCTACGGAAATGGAACTGCGGGTAGAACCATGGAATTGCGACAGGTTGCGTCTATAATCTGGAAGTGGATGTGGCTGATCGTGCTCTCGACGGTCGTCGCGGCGTCGTTCAGTTGGCTGGCGGTGAAAGATCAGCCCGCCACCTACCAAACCTCGACCACCCTCATGATCGGCCAGGCCATTGAGCAGGCCAACCCCAACTACAGCGACTTTTATACCAGCGACCGGCTGGCCCAGACCTATTCCGAGTTGATCAAGCGCGAGCCGATCCTCCGTTCCACGGCGCGGGTACTGGGCTTTGAAGAGCAGTGGCGTGTGTTGCAGGGGCAGGTGGCCGTCTCCCTGGTGGCAGGCACCAATCTGATGGAGATCCGGGTCACCGACACCGATCCCCAGCGGGCCAAACTGATCGCCGACGAACTGGCCAACCAGCTTTTGGTGTCCGTACAATCGTCGCGGCCCCAGGATAGCAATCGCGTGTTCATCGAGCAGCAGGCGGCCACCCTGCCCCCCAAGATCGATGCTGCTCAACAAGAGATTCAGAAACTGGAAGCCGAGTTGAGCGAGGCCTTTAGCGCCCGCCAGATCCAGGATATTCAGGGCCGGATCAGCACGCTGGAGGGCCAGATCAACAACTGGCAGGCGACCTTTGCCCAGTATCAACTGCTGTTGGGCAACGCCGGCGTCAATGTGATGACCGTGATCGAGCAGGCCCAGGTGCCCACCCAGCCTATTGGCCCTCAGTGGCTGATCCAGGTTATGCTGGCGGCTGCCATCGGTGCCATGCTGGCTGTGGGCGCTGCGTTTCTCATCGAATACCTGGATGATACCGTCAAGTCTCCCGAAGAAGTGTCCAAGACGATGGGTCTGACCACACTGGGCGCCATCACCCGCATCTCGGGCGATGTGCCTGCGGAAAAGCTGATCACCGTCCGCCATCCCAAGTCGCCGATCTCTGAAGCCTATCGCGCCCTGCGTACCAATCTCCAGTTCTCGTCTCTGGACCAGCCCATCCGGTCGATGGTGGTCACCAGCCCCAATCCGGTGGAGGGCAAGAGCACCACGCTGGCCAATCTGGGTGTGGTGATGGCCCAAGCTGGCAAATCGGTGATTTTGGTCGATTCGGACCTGCGCCGGCCGACGCTGCACAAGATCTTTCAGGTGCCCAACAAAACGGGGCTGACCAACGTGCTGCTCGACGACCGTCTGGAACTCGACGGTCACCTGCAGGAAACCGGCATTGAGAATCTTCGAGTGTTGACCAGTGGCCCCTTGCCTCCCAACCCTTCGGAGCTATTGGGCTCGCAACGAATGGCCCAATTCATCGAGCTGCTCAAATCTAAAACCGATGTCGTGATCTTTGACACGCCTCCTGCCATTCCAGTGACCGATGCGGCCGTTTTGGCCACCCAGACCGATGGTGTATTGCTGGTGACCGATGCCGGCAAAACGCGCCGCAACGCGGCCCGGCGGGCGGTGGAGGTGCTGCAACAAGTGGGGGCGAACGTGTTGGGTGCGGCCCTCAATCGCCTGTCCCCCAGCCGCTCGGGCGGGTACTATTACTACTACTATTACTATGCCGAGGACAACAATGGTCGGCGCCGGCGGCGCAAGCGCCGCTGGTGGCAGCGCCTGCCCTTGATTGGGCGTTTCTTTTCGTAGGCAACGGACGTAAAAGTCCATGAGAGAGCGGCTCCCTGAGGGCCGCTCTTTTGTGTGAGTTTGGAATCGAGTAGGGGGGCGGCGGCTAACCGCCCCCCTCTCACACCACCGGACA
>CAZNQW010000246.1:0-5762 GCA_964575225.1 uncultured Anaerolineaceae bacterium
TGGCTTGTGGCCTTGGCCCCAGCCGTGCACAACGGACGTGGCGTCAATACCCCCACAATGACAGGGGCGGCTGATGCACAGCCGCCCCTGTCAAACGCGAGGAATCGAGGATTATTTCACCTGAATGGGACCAAAGATCACACGGTCGGTTTGGGTCTGACCATCGGCGCCCAGCACGGGCAACCGGGGCAGGCTGGTGAGTCCGCCGTCGTACATTCCCACTTCGACGATATATTCGCCGGGCGGGAGGTCGGCTGGGATGGTCAAGTTATGAACATCGGTGACATATTCACCCGGCACCCAACCGGTCGTGGGGCGCGAGCCGCCCGCCGGCTGCCCATCGTGCCCGGCTACCACCTGGCCATCGGCCCCCAGCAGGTGGACAAAGGCCGTGTAAGACACATCCATCTCGACCCAGGACTGCCAATAGAGCACAACTTGAAGGGCGGCTCCCGGCGGCACCGACTCGGGAAGTACATCGGCACCCAATAGGGCGAGTTGGTCGGCAAAATTGGCCGAGCGCGGGGCTTGAGGGTTTGGGGGAGTGAAATTGCGCTCCGTCGGCAACACCTCAAAGGTGGTAAGGTTGGCCAGTTCGCCGACGGCCTGCCCCGTTGCATCCACCAGTTGAAGGGCCAAGGTCGCCGGGCCGGGCCGGGCCTGAATGGGTACGCGGAAAGTCATTTGTCCCCGCCACGCCTGCCCAGGCAACCAGGTGCTGGTGGGGTGCCAGGCCGTGGTCAGCGCAAAGCCCCCTGCATTCCACGAACGGCCTTCCGCATCGACGACCAGAAGGCGGGCACTGTAATCGGCTACGGGCTGCGATTCGGCGTACCAGGCCAGCACAAGCAACACCCGATCGCCCGGTTGAACCTCTTGGCGCCCAAGCTCCCAATCGAGGCACCGAAGCTCAGAACCCAACGCCACCCCATCGGTGGCCGAAAGCTCCAGGTCTTCAGGCGTCACCGCCGAGACGGCCAGCCGCACCGCCCCGAGCATGGCCCGTTTGCCCTGAGCCGCACCGGCCTCATCGAGCACGTCGAGGCCCACCGGATCCTCTTCGGTATAGACCCCCACCTCAAAGCCATAATCTCCCGGCGGCGAGCCGGGCAGGAGGCGTAGATCGTACCGCCCAAAGATGGTCTCGCCCACCGGCCAGCGATCGGTGGGGAAATAGTAGGCCGTAGGACGGCCGTCCCACGAACCCCAGCTTTGCCCCATGGTATCGCGCAGCACCACCGACACGCGATAGTCCTCCGTCAGAGGCTGGAGCGCCTCCCAAAACAGGGTGACCTGCCGTTCGTCCGTTTGGGTGTAGCCCAAAAGATGGAGTTTGTTGCCAAAGTTGAAATCGGCCGGGTGGGCGATCTCGGGTTCCAGCGCAAAGGCCACATCGGCAGGCAAGCGGTAGTGGCGCACCTCGATCTTGGGGAAGGTGCGATTGACAGGCTGTTCCTCGCCCACTTCGTCCAACATGGTGGTGAGGAAACCGGCTGGATCAACCACCTCATCCTGCCACAGCACCAGCCAGACGCCGCCGCGATCCCTCAGCCACTCGGTGAGTTGCGAGGCCACGCGATAATCGAGCACCTGGGTAGTATCGAGGGTGGGGCTATCGGGCAGGAGATGGCGCTCCATTCCTGGGGCGTAATAATCAAAGACCGGGAACATGTGGCCCGAGGTGAGAATGATGGTCTCGTCCGCTCCCAGGTTCTTGCGGACATGATTGGCCACGCTGCGAAAGTCAGCCCGTGCAAAATCTGGATTGGTGTAGGCCTGATAGTTGGCATAGACAGCGACGCCCACCATAAATAGCAAACTCAGGACCACCAGCGCCTCGCGGGCCACGTTACCCACGTACGACTTGCGGCGCCCCCACAATGCTGCCAGGCCACCCGCCAGGAGCAGGAGCATGGCAGGTTGGGCGATCAACACATAGCGGGCATTGAACTTGGGGGTATTGTAGGATAAGAGAAAGATAAGCAGCGGCGGCAGCAAAAGGAACAACAATAGGAAAACCAACGGATAAGGTAGCTGCTCATCGGGATCGGGCCCCGGGTGGCGAGTCGATACCGCAAGGGACAGCAAACAAAGGAGCAGTAGCGCACCCAACCCCACGGCCAACAACACCCCCGTCGCCTCGGCGACCGATTCACCCCCAACGAACAAGACGGCAATATCGATCAGCACTTCGGCCGGTTTGAGCTGACCAGGCCAATAGCTGGCATCCTGACCATATCGCGCCAGCAAATGGGGCAACCAGGGCACATAGGCCAGTAGGGTGAAAAGCCCAGAAAAGAATCCGCCTGCTAACAACCCTACATGGGCCCACCAGTGCCCCCCAGGAGCCGATGGAGAAACAGGCGAGGCGGTTGCCTGCAAGGTGTCGGCGCCCCACACCAATAGGAGATACACCATTTGAAAGGCCATCACAAAAAAGGCAAAATAGTGGGTGTAAGCTGCCGCCACGTTGACCAGAGTATACACCACCCAGAGCGCCGGAACCAGCCACTGAATCGAGGTCAATCGCCCCCAGAGCCCTGCCTCGTCTGCGCCGCCCACAGGTGCTCGGGTGGGAGCGGACCGGGCCCGCTCCACAATCAGAAGCAAGAGCATGCTGGATAGCAAGGACAAAAAGACCAATAGCGCGTACATTCGCGCTTCTTGCCCATACCAAACGTGCAGAGGTGAAATGGCGAGGAGAAAGGCGGCCAAAAAGCCGGCGAGGTGGGTGCGAAAGAGCTGCCAGCCCAGGCTGAACATCAACGGCACCGCCAGCACACCCAACAAGACCGACAGGCTGCGCGCCCCCCATTCGTCATCGCCGACCACTTGAATCCAGCCGTGGAGCAGATAGTAATAGAGAGGGGGTTGGATATCGGCTGCAGTCCGCGCGGTGATCTCGGCAAGGTCCATGCGAGCCAGATACACGCTAAAGCCCTCATCATACCACAGGCTTTGCGCGTCCAGGCGATACAAGCGCAGCCCCAATGCCAAGAGAGCAAGGGCAAGAAGAAGGACGATAACGGTTAGTGCCGGGCGATCTTTCAAGATACCCTCTCCCTTCTCACTGAAATCCGGTTTATCATATCATAAAAAGAGAGAAGCAGCAAATTCAGGATAGAGTACTTGGTTTTATTCACACCACAAGGGACATCTCCCCTACCCTGCCCAGGTCCACCTGCCCTGCCATCGGGAGAGTGCTCCAGCGGCCTCTATACCGACGGAAACAACAAAAAGCCCGTTGTCACAAACAGCCAGTCGCTTTTCGCCACTGGCTGCCGGAAACGGGCTTGGCAAACGCCGCGCGCTCGGCAGCTTATTGCTGAGCCTGATTCAAGCGCTTCATCAAGCGCGATTTCTGACGCGCTGCGGCGTTTTTGTGGATAATCCCCTTTTGCGCAGCTCGATCCAGCGCGCTGACTGCCTGCTGAGCCACCAACTTGGCTTCATCCACCTCGCCAGAGGCAATGAGCCGGTGTGTCTTTTTGAGGTACGTTCGAGCCCGCGAGCGATGGATCTGGTTCACCTTTCGTCGCCGCGCGGATGCCCGAATCTCTTTGATTGCATTCTTGTGGTTCGCCAAGGTTGTACTACTCCCTTCATCATATAGTGCGCCGGACATTATAGCCTAGCCGTTTCCAAAAGTCAAACACCAAGGTAGCCAAGGCAAGAGATCGACCCTGGCAGATGGCTTTGCAGAGGCAATTTGCCAAGAGGGATGTCTTGAGGTACTATAGAACCCAAAGAATGCGATGAGGATCTCTTGCTATGTCCATCCGTTTATCAATGCGCGCGATGATTGTCATTTTGTTGATACTGACCTCGGTGTGGGCCACGGCGTGTGTTCCGGCGCCCACCCCACTGCTGAGCCCACCGCCCATCTTGACGATGGAAATTTCCCCTTCGCCGGCTCCCAGCACCACGCCATCACAAACTGCTGCCCCACCCACCGATCCAATCGCAACGTCCGGCCCGGCCCGCTTTTATACCTACCGTGTCCTCGCCACCCTACCCCACGACCGAGAGGCCTTTACCCAAGGGCTGATCTTTGAAGACGGGTTCTTTTTCGAAGGCACCGGCCTCGTTGGGCAATCCACCTTGCGCCGCGTGGACCCAGGCACGGGCACCGTGCTGCAATCGCGCGACCTGCCGCCCGATCTCTTTGGCGAGGGCATCACCAACCTGAACGGCAAGCTGTACCAGCTCACCTGGCAATCCAACGTCGGCTTTGTGTACGACCAAGAGACCTTTGAGCTGCTCCAAACCTTTCAGTACCCATCGGAGGGATGGGGCCTGACCAACGACGGGCAGCAGTTGATCATGAGCGATGGTACGGCCACCCTGCGTTTTCTCGATCCCGTCACTCTGGCCGAAACCGGACAGGTGGCGGTCATGGCCGACGGCGTTCCCCTGACCCGTCTCAACGAGTTGGAATACATCGACGGCTGGGTCTATGCCAACGTCTGGCAGACCGACCTCATCGCCCTCATCGATCCGAAGGACGGTCGAGTGAGCGGATGGATCGACCTGACCGGCCTGCTGGGCCTCGAGGACCGGGCGGCGCCCGTGGATGTGCTGAACGGCATCGCCTACGACGCCCAAGGGGACCGCCTGTTTGTGACCGGCAAATGGTGGCCCAAGGTCTTTCAGATCGAGCTGGTGCCGGTGGACCCATAGGTCCATTGGGCCGGGTAGAACCGCCGCACGCGCGGTCAGAAACCGACCTCAGGACGCGAAAGCCCACCAAAAGTGCAGGCCGCCCTTGAGGGCGGGGCGGCGAGCGTTAAATTCCCCTCTCATACCTGGCACATAAGAAGGTCCCGTTGGGACAAGGTAGCCGGCTTGCTGGCATGGGACTTTTCCGGTATAATGCGTGCAGACTGGAGCATAGCCACACCGCCCAGTCAAGCCAGTTGGATTTGAGGGCGCAATGCCAACTCTTGTACAAACCTTTCGTCACTTGCGACGCTACCAGCAGATCGGGCGCATACTCACCGGCTATGGCTTTGGCCACGTGCTGACCCAATTGGGCATCGGCCGGGCCATCACCCCGGGGCTGGAAAGACTGCGATTTCACTCGTCCGAGATCCTGCGGGCCACCTCTGCCGAACGGGTGCGGATGGCCATTGAAGAGCTGGGGCCCACGTTTATCAAACTGGGGCAAATCCTCAGTACGCGCGGCGATATCATCTCCCCCGACCTGATCAAGGAATTGGAAAAACTTCAGGACACAGTTCCCCCAACCGACTTGAGCCTGATTCAGACCCAAGTCGAAAAAGAGCTGAAAAAGCCCCTGCACGAAGCCTTTCCGACCTTTGATCCCAAAGCAGTGGCCTCGGCGTCGTTGGGCCAAGTGCACCTGGCCACACTGCCCGATGGCACTCATGTGGCGGTCAAAGTATTCCGTCCCGGCGTTGAAAAGCTGATCGAAACAGATCTGGACATCCTACTGGAATTGGCCGCGCTGGCGGAACGGCGCACCGAGTGGGGTCGCTATTACGGCGTGCTGTCGCTGGCGCAAGAGTTTGCCGATACCCTGCGCATGGAACAGAACTATGAGCAGGAGGGCCACAACATCGACCGCTACCGCGCCATGTTCGCCGAAGATGAGCACGTGTACATTCCCAAGGTCTATTGGGATACGACCACCCGGCGGGTGCTGACCATGGAGCGCATTCAGGGCGTCAAGATCACCGACATGAAGTCGCTCGATGCCGCCGGCTTGGATCGCAAAAAGGTAGCCCGGCACAACATCGGCA
>CAZNQW010000247.1:0-5712 GCA_964575225.1 uncultured Anaerolineaceae bacterium
GTCCACGATGAGCCGCAACGTGTTGCCCACGTCAATAAAGATTACGTCAATATGATGATTATCGTTCATGATCTTGGATTCCTATCAAAGTAGCTTTCATTCCCGTGGCCTTTGGACACGGACCTGCACGGCCCGTGTCCAAAGGGCCAAGTTCCTACGATGCTCGTCCAGCTTTACGGAGCAAGCAAACTTACCGCCCAAAAGTCGCGTACCTTGCTCAAGTTTTGATAGGCAAACAGGTCATCACTGGGCCACAGCACGATGGAGTCTCGGGGAGGCATACCCTCTGCAAGCTCCAGACCTTCTACGCCCGCATAGGCCCCCATCTTGTTCCAGGGATCAAACCCTTCCTCGGAGAGAGCGAATTTGATGAACAGCTTGGCGGCATTGGGGTGCGGCGCATTGTTGGCAATCCCCAGGTAGGTAGCCTTCAGAACACCCACTGTCGGTTCCAGTCCATAGCAGGGTGCCATCGCCAGTTCCCCCTCGAGGGTACTCTCGTAGCTGGACAGGCCGGTCCAACCATACCCCGGCTCGACCGAGGGATCCATGCCCAGCGTGGCAAAGGCCGCGTCCACTTCGTCGCCACCAGGTTGGATGCCCGGTTGATTCTGGGCCAGCTTGCGCAGGAATAGATACCCTGCGTTGGCGATATCCTCACTATAGGCTTCGTCCGTGGTCCACTCCTTGCCGTACAGCTTTTGATAACTGGCAGCCATCTCGTCGGCGTGCTGCACAATGAGGGCGATCTTGGCTGTGGTGCTGCTGTCGGCAATGGGATTTTCCATGTAGAACTTGCCAGCCAACTCGGGCTCAGTGAACTGCCACCAGTTGGTGACCGGACACTTGTCAGGGTTGATCTCATTGTTGTAGCCAATGACATCGACCGAGCGACGAGCAATGGCAAAGGGCCTATCGGCTGTGACCTCGGGCGCCACCAGGTCCGGGGGCATGTACCACCACAGCCACTGGTTGGGCAGGAACTCGCCATACAGCAAGTGCCCATCGCTATTGAACCACACATCGCCGACGACGTTGCCAGCCTCCTGCTCAGCCGACATCTTGACGGCAATATTATCCGTATCGCCTCCTGCCAGCTTGATATCTGGGTACAAGGCGTTCCAGGGTTCGATCAGTTTTTCGATTTTGGAAGAGTTGGAATAGACAACAACGCTCCCTTCCTTCTTGGCAGCCTCCTCAATAGCAGCCCAGTCCTCGGTTTCCGGCGTCCACGGGCCGAGATTATTCGCCTTGGCCCATTCTTCGGCGGCTGTCAGTGTCTCCTCTACCGGGGCCGATTCAGTTGTCACCTCAGCGGGGGGCTGAACTTCCGGCACTGCGGTTGGCTCGGATGTGCCGCAGGCTGCCACCATTGCCACCAATAGCAAGACCATCAACCACTTTGTCAACGTTTTCATTGCCTCCTCCTTCCAGAGTTTGGTTTGATCTAGTGACCAACGAACACATAACTGACTCGCCTTTTCTTCTTCTGCCCGGCCTCCTTTCCCATCGCGAGGGGATCGAGGGGAACCAATCGCCCCCCCCTGGTCCCTTCTCAATTAGCAATGAGAATTCCGCTTGCCTTATCATAGAGGTTTATCGCGTCTGGATTGAATTGCAGCCAGACTCTGTCATCCATCGCCACAGTGCTGGTCCCTGGCTCCTTGATCGTGATTTCCAGTTTTCCATAATGGGCCACAACCGTAGTGTCGGCTCCGGCCGGCAGAACCGAGTACACCGTACACTCTAGAGCGCCATCGACGGGTTCGCTCGAAATGGCAATGTCTTCCGGGCGGATGGCCACGATCACGGGCCCCGAAGCCCGCGTGTTGTTCATGGCGAGGGAAAAGGAGCCCACCTCCAAACGGTTGTGGCGGGCGATTCCCTCCAGCAAATTCACTTTGGGATTCCCAATGAAATCTGCCACGAACAGATTGACGGGAAAGCGGTAGATGGTATCGGGGTCGCCCAATTGCTGAAGGATCCCTTCCTTCAGCACCGCAATCGCCGAGGACATCGTCAGCGCCTCTACCTGATCGTGGGTCACATAGATGGTGGTCGCGCCCGACACATGGTGAAGATGCTTGAGTTCCGCCCGCATATCCATACGCAGGCGCGCATCCAGGTTTGACAGTGGCTCGTCCATCAGAAACACTTTGGGGCGGTAAGCCAACATGCGGGCCAGGGCGATGCGTTGTTGTTGCCCGCCGCTCATCTCCCGTGGATAGCGATCCTCATACCCGTCCATTTGCACTTCGGCCAACGATTCCTTTACGCGACGATCCATCTCTTCCTTGGACAGCTTTTGGACTTCTAGCGCAAAGGTCATATTTTTGTAAACCGTCATATGCGGCCACAAGGCATAGTTCTGAAACACCAGCCCGAGGTTCCTCTGCCCGGGAGGGAGGGAAATCCCCTGCAAATGAGAAAACACCAGCTTGTCTCCAATATAAATCTCGCCTCCATCCGGGTCTTCCAACCCGGCGATACACCGTAGAAGCGTCGTCTTGCCACAGCCCGAAGGTCCCAACAGCGTCAGGAACGAATCCGCTTCGATGACCAAGCTGACATCATCGACCGCCCGTACATCGCCAAACCGTTTGGTGAGATTGTTGATTGTGATCTTGGTTCCCATGATGTCCTCCGCCTACATTCCCAGGCCCTTTTTGAGGCTGCCACCCCGGAATCGGCTGATGATGAAATTACCCGTGGCGACCAGGGTAATCAGGATCAGGATGACCACATTGGCCATCTGTCCATCCCCATTTTCAATGTAAAACATCGTCTGACTGGCTAGCACCTGGGTTTCGGGCGTGACCAGCAGAATGATTAACGAGAGTTCGCGCATGGTTGTGATAAAGGTCAGCAAAAAGCCTGAGACAAACCCAGCGCTGGTCAAGGGAAAGATGATGACCCGGAAACGCCGCCACACGCTGGCACCCGCTATCGAGGCCGCCTCTTCCAGCTCGCGACCCACCTGCATCATGGCCGACACCCCTGACCGGGAAGAATAGGGAATGTGCTTGGCCACTGACACCACCACCAGCAGAGCGAACGTCCCATACAATGCCGGAATGGGCCCCAACGGCTTGACGAACATGGCGATGTAGACCGCGCCAAAGGCAATTCCCGGTATCACGTAGGGGATAAAGGCCAGTTGCTCGACCAACTTGCTCAGACGGGTACCCCGGTTCTTGACAATGGCATAGCCCAGCAAAATACCCAACAACGCTGTGAAAAAGGCGGTCCATAACGAGAGCCGGATCGAGTTCCAGGCCGTCCGCCAGATCTTGGGGTTGAGCAGAACCCCCGGCTCGCCATGGTTATAGATCGTGCCGCGTTCGCCGATCCAATGTTGCAGTGATAGGTTGCTCAGGCTATAGTTCCCATCCTTCAGCATCAGCGACGACCAAATCAGTAGGCCCAGAGGAATCACGATGACAAGGACCTGAAAGAGAATCACGGCGACGGTCGCGACCTTTTTCATGGTCCCCAGCTTGCTGACTTGGGCCACAAAACCCCGCCCGCCGATGGTTTCGTAGCTCTTGCGGGTGCCCACCAGTTTCTGATTGACATTGATAATCGTCATCGAGAACAAGATCAACACGATGGCCAGCACAAAGGAATCCGCTCGATCGCCCACCCCGATGCTGCCGCGGATCATGGTTGCGACCACGTAATACCGAACCGGTGTGCCCAGGATGTTGGGTCCACCAAAAGTACCCACGACCTTGGAAAAGGTCATGATAACTCCCGACAGGATTGCCGGCATTACCAGGGGAAAGGTGATCTTGCGCAGGATGCGGCTGCGGCTGGCCCCTGCCAGTTCCCCGGCCTCTTCCAGGTTCGAATCGATGGACATCAGTGCCGCTGATACAAACAGGAAAAAGAAGGTGTAATAGTGCAGCGCGCTACAGATCATGATGGGCACTGGCCCGTACGACAGCCAGTTGGGCGGGCTCTGCCCCACCAGGTATTCAAAGACCCCTGAAGTTCCACCCGACAACCGGTTTTTGAAAAACACGAGCCAGGCTTGAGCCAGGGTCCAGGAGGGCATGATGTAGGGGATCAGCGCCAACTGATTGACGAGTTTGCGCCCCGGCATGTCGGTGCGAATCACCAACCAGGCCAGCGATCCGCCGATCATCAATGCTAACAGGGTGGCCCCGGTGGCGATGGTCAGCGAATTCCGAAGGGGGGTGTACATGTAGATCTTACCCAACTGGCCGGTCATCATCCGGATGTAGTGATAAAGGGTAAGTCCTCCCACCTCAGCATCCGGCACGTTGACCAAATCACGGGGCTGCCAGGTCACTGTCGTCAGTACCATGCGATACAGGGGGATGATGATCATATAGAACATCACCACCAGCATGATCAAAGAGAGGAGGACCTCGGTGCGCGTCAGCCAGCGGAAGAACCTTCGAGCAGCCGCCACCAAACGCATGGAGGTGGACTGTGGAGCCATCGCGGAAGTTGCCATGCTGCCCTCCCGCCTATCCTGAACCGGGCCGAGTCGCCGACTCGGTGGTCCAAACGTGAACACAGGTTTTCATGAACTCCCCCTCCATTGGCGGATTTTTCGGAATTCTATGGGACCACGTCCAATCCCGACGCCGTTCTGAGTTGCTGAAAACGGTTGAGCGCGGCCAGGCTCTCCTCAGGTCGGGCCATGGCCACCGCCAGGATCATGGCATTGAGAATGGCCATGGGGACGGTGAGTGAGTGAAACGTAGAGACCGGCCCGCGGCGAGCCGCGAGGATGACATCGGCCTTGTCCCTAAGCATTGGGCCCAGTGTGTCGGTGAGCAAGATCGAGCGACATCCGGTCGCGCGGGCATCCTCCAATACGGTAGTCAATTCAGTTCGGACTACATGAAACCCGGTGGCCAATAGCACGTCGCCCGCCTCCATGAGTTGCAGCTTTTCCAGGAGGTGCCGTCCCGATTCGGTCATGGCAAACGTGAGGATGCCAAGGCGCCTGAAGCGAAGCTCTGCCAGGTGGGCCAAGATACTCGAGGGACCGCTGCCAAATACAAAGATCCGCTCGCCGCCCAACAAGAGTTCTACCGCTTGGTCAAAATCGGCCTGACTGACACTGTGGGAGGCTTCGGTAAGGTACTGGATCTCCATATCTAGCACCTTGGACAGCACATGGCCCTGGCTGCTGGACAACTCGCCTAGTTTTCGCTGCAACCGACTGGCAGGCGTTGCCTTTTCCCGAAACAGGCCCTGGAGGCAACGCCGCAATTCCCGAAACCCTTCGTAGCCAACCGCTTGAGCGAAACGAACAATGGTCGCCTCGCTCACCTCCAAGCGGGCAGCCAGATCGACCGCCGGCAAAAAGGCGGCCTCATCGTAATTGGCCAAAAGGTAAGAGGCAATGCGCTGTTGGCTCTTGGTCAGGTGCGGAAGGCGGCTTTCCAATCTCTGCTGAAATTCGTCCAATCCCTCTTCCATACATCTCCTCGCGGAACTGGGAATCCAGAATGAAACGATATCACGCCCGGCTCATTATGCAAGATTGTAGCACATTTTTCCCAAAATGTCAAGTATTCTTTCATTCATTTTCCTCCAGTTGAATCATTTCTCGGCAAATGCGATGAGCCACTCCGCGTCAAATTGTGCGCCTATCGATGGAGATAAGGGGCCTAACACAAAAAACAGCCCCGCACCGAGGCGGGGCTGGATCTCCAACGTATTGGCGGCAGG
>CAZNQW010000248.1:0-5699 GCA_964575225.1 uncultured Anaerolineaceae bacterium
AGGCGGCTGACAAACTTTTGGCTCCCCTACTCCTGCTGGGAATCCAAGTGGCAGGTATCGTTATGAAACACCAGCGAAATCCCGCGTCCGGTCCAATCCAGCATGGTGAGGGACGTGTTATCAAAGTGAAACGGCGGGGGCTGATCGGGGGCCAGCCCCAGCAGGTGGCTCAGCAGCACGCCCAAACTGCCGCCATGGGACACCAAGGCCACCGTCTCCTCCTTGCCGTGATGGGCCAGGATCTGATCCACCAGGCTCATCAACCTCCGACGGAGGCCGTCAAGGCTCTCGGCTCCAGGGACCGTCACCCAGGTGGGGCTGGATTGGAATTGCTGCCATAGATCGGGGTATTGTCGCTCAATCTCTTCGGAGGTGAGGCCGCTTAGCACGCCGGTATCGAATTCGCGCAGACGGGCGTCCAAGACAAGGGGGACACCCAGCTCGCCAGCGAGGATCTGGGCCGTTTGAGCGGCTCGACTCAGATCGCTGGCATAGAGGGTCGAGAGCGCCCACGAATCCCGGGCCAGGCGGTTGGCCAGGGCAAGAGCTTGAATACGCCCCCGCTCGCTGAGGGGCGAGTCCAGTTGACCCTGATTCCGCCTCTCCTGATTGGCAACCGACTCGCCGTGGCGGATCAACAGCAATTTCATTGGTTTCTTATCCGCCCACCCATTGAAAGGTAAGGTAAAAGGTCGTATGTACGGTAAAGGCCGGGGCTTCGACGGTGCCCAGGCCCATGCCCACCACCTTGTCGCTGGGAGCGCCGACCACGCTCGCCGAATAGGAACCCAGCGCGGCATACATGGGGAAATTGGCGCCCCAGTCGGGGGGCGGGCGATCCTCGATCAGCAGGGTGAGGCTACCAGCGGGCCATTGGAAAACGACCGGCTGGCCTACCTTCCGCTTTCCATCGGCGCCAAGCACCTCGACGTATATGCTGTGTTTGCCCGCGGACTGCTTCTCATTGGCCCAACTGGCCGAGACCAGCCGCCAATGGGACTGCCCCGGAGCAGCGCGCGCGGGTTCGATGCGCACCCCCAAAGCGTCCAGCCGGGGGTCCCAAGTGCAAGGGGACAGAGTCGCCCGCGGCTTGGGCGTGGGTGTGGCCGGCGGCGCGGCAGCCACCAGGGCGACCCGCCTGGGGGCGGGTGGGGCAGGGGTATCTGTCGGTGTAGCCGTGCACGTCGGGGGCGGCAAAGGAGTATCGGTCGGAGCCGGGGTGGACGTAGCAGTAGCCGTCGGAATCGGGGTGTGGGTGTGGGTGGGCGTAGCCGTAAAGGTGGGGCGAAGCGTCCCCTGGGCAATCATCATCACAGGGGGTACCATATCGGCCACCGATGCCCCTTGGGCAGAGCTGGATCGATTCAGCACCACATAGATCAGGGCCGCAATCAGACACAGGGCCACGATGGCCAGACAAACGACCACCACCTGCCAAAACCGCCTGGCCCGGGGCTCTGCTGTCGCGATGGGGGGGGCGACGGCAACCTCCCTCGCGTCCACCCTCTGAGCCAGCACCTCCGACTCAAAGGAGGGCCTCAGATCCGCGATCAGCGTCTCCACAGCCGAAGGTGGTGCTATCGAGGGAGGAGGTTCGGCAGGCAAATCTATGGTTTCCGATTCGGGCTCTGGTGGCTCGATCTCTCCCGGTTCCTCTGGCATGTGGGCAGGCGTAGAGATCGTCTGACTCGCCTCCAAAACAGCCAGCCCCTTCTGAGCCGCCGAGTTGTGAGGGTTGATGGTCAACGCCCGGCGCAGACAATGCGCCTTGGCCTGGTCCGATTCGACCACAGCGCTCAGCCACAGCCATGCCTTCTCCGAACGGGGGTTGCGGCGGATGGCTTCGGCCAGCATCTTTTGGGCAGTTTGAGCATCGCCCTCGTTGGCTGCACGGATGCCCTGCTGTAACCAGTCCTGTTGTTCGGTCATGATCCTACCCGCCCGGCCGGTCTCCCGGCCTTTCGCGCCATGATGAGCAGGGGCACCAGCGCCCCCACTCCCGAAATGATCGCTACCGTTGCCCGCGCCATCCAACCCTCTGGGGACTCGAACCCCCACGCCTCGGGTTGGAGCGCTCCCAACGCATAGAGAATGTAACCGGCCATTCCCCCACACATCGCCAGCAATCCGCCCCGTACGCGAGTCGTCCTGGTGCGCCGGCGGCTACCCAACAAGGGCAAGGCCAACCAGGCGGCGAGGAAAGAGACCCCTGTAGCCAGTGCCAGATCCAGGCCATCTGCGCCCCCATCGGCACCCGTCCCGGCAGGCGCCGGGCCCGGCTCTGTCGGTGTGGTTGTGGCAGCCGCGGTCGGGCTGGAAGATGGCTCGGCGGTCAGGGTCCCAGCGGCTGCCGTGGGGGGCGGTGCCTTTGTAAGGCCGGGCGAAGAAGTGGGCGCGGGGTTCATCAACACGGTGGGCACTTTGGACTGGCGCGCCTCTCCGCTTTCCACCCAAAACTTTACCTCGCCGGATTCGCTGAGGGGAAAGGTCGTCTCGGCCAGTCCCCCCACCGTCTCGGCCGCGTGGGGAGGCAAATAGGTGCCATCCTGATACTCGGCGTGGAAGGTAACCTGCGTGCCATCGGCCACCCCATACCCATTGCGATCCAAGATCGGTCCGGCCCGCAACGGTACGCTTGCGGGGGCCGCCAGGGTCTGGCCCTCCATGTGTTCCAAAAGGGTCAGAGGGATCTCTTGCTGGGGATCGGCCGATAGCTGCTTGTGCAGCGAATAGTTCGCCCCCACCACATCCACCGGCGATGCGCCGCGGGGCACCAATTCGCCAAACAAGGCCCGCACCGCAGCCATCACAAAGGGCTCCGTCTTGCCATAGGCCACCAGGTACAGGTCCAGCTTGCTGATCTCGGTCGTATCCAGATAGTAGGGCGCGTTAAAAGCCAGCACCACCAGCCGCGCATCGTAGACGGCGCTGAGTCCCATATTCAGAAACTGCTTCACGGCGTCCGAATTGGGTCCTTTGACCAGATTCAGATCCTGTTGGGCAAACAGGATCCAATCCGCATCCTCGAGCAACGGTCCAATCGGTTGCTCCGTCTCCTCCCCGGCCAAGTGTTTGATGAGCTGGCCAAAGGGCAGACTGGTGATATCCTCGCGACTGATCTGTCCAGTGCCGCCCGGTCCATAGATGCGAACAATGGCCTCTTCGACCGCCGTCTGACTCAGGGGGGAAAAGGTCGGGCATTGGTCGGTAAAACACTCGCGCACAGGCCGGGAATCGGTGAAAATCACCAGCTTTTCGCCGCGGCGCGGTGCGGCGGGCTGGGCATTGGCGTCGGGATAGAGCAAGGTGATGGCCTGGTTGGCGATCCGCTGCGTGACCTCCAATCCCAGCCCGCAAACCTGCAAGGCAGCCGTGGGGTGCACCTGTACGGCAGCCAAAGTGAACTCGGGATACAGCTCCAGTTTCAGGCGAAGGATCCGGATCACGGCCTCGTCGACCCGCGCCGCAAACTGGGGGTTGGATTGATACTCCTCACGGAAAAAGGCGATGGTGTCGCGGATATTGCGGAACTGCTGGGCCCACACATTGTCCAGATCGAATTCGGAAAGCAGCAACAGGTCATTGCCTGCCAAAAACGCTTCCTTGGCAATCCGTCGATGGGGAAAGGTGCTGAGGGTCGGGTCAAAATACTTGCGGACGGCAGGCACGCCCAGGCTATCGGAAACCATCAAGCCATCGACGCGCCACTGGGAAAACTCGGGCATTTCGAGAATGGCGCCCATTCCGTCGGGGGCAAAGCTGATGGGGGCCGTGTACTGCCGCACATCGCCCTGAATCCCCCGGTAGCGGATGTGGGACGACATGAGGGCATCGGTCATCCCCTCATCTCCCCTCGTGAGGTCAGTCACGGTGAAAAAGGGCGCCAGCTCGATCTGGGCCAGCTCTTCCAACAACTTGTCCACCGTCGCTACTTCTTCGTCGGGCAGGCGATCCGAACCACCGTGCCCGGGGAAATGCTTGGCCACCGTGGCCACCCGACCCCCACTGCCCTGGTGCACGCCCTCGATATAGGCCCGCCCCATCTGGCCCACCCACCAGGGGTCGCCGCCAAAGGTGCGGGTGCCAATGTCGCCCTGGCCGGTGCTGCGGGGCTTGTCCAACACGTCCACCACAGGCCCCAAGAGCAGATTGACGCCCATCGCCGCCAGTTCTTGGCCGACGATCTGACCGACGTCCCGAGCGTTTTCGGTTTTCCAGGTTGCCCCGATGGCCATGGCATTGGGGATAGGGGTCGTGCCGCCGGTGATGCGCGTATAGGGGTAGCCATCGCCCTCGTGGTCAATGCCGATGAACAACGGCACTGAAGCCCCACGGGCCATCGAAAGGGATTGCAGGGCATTGGTCAGTTCTGCCACCTGGCGCGGGGTCTCGGGGCCGTTCGTGAAATTCGAATTGGCCGCCAACATCACCACCCCCCCCACCCGATCTTGCAGAATCAGAGTGGCAATATCGCCGTCAGGGTCCAGATTGCTGCCCACAAAGGTGACCAAGAACAACTGGCCCACCCGCTCCGCCACCGTCATGCTCGCCAGTAGGGCTTCGGCTTGAACCACAGCCTGGGCGCCCGGTTGCCGGGCCTGCCCGGCGCGGGCAGGCAACAGCATCGCCAGCAAAACCAATCCCCGGACCAGCGCAGCAAACCATCGCGACCGTTTCCGGCTTATATCAAAATGGTGCGTGTTCGCGAAAGAAAATCCCTGGTTCATGGCAGTCTCTATTATACAACAAAACACTAGAAATCACAAGGGATGGCATGAATTCTTCCAGGGTCCTGTCAAAGTCGTGTGCTGGTTTTTGCTGCTCCTCCAAGGAAGCACACCGCAGCTCGTAAGAGTTCCCCCTAACGTCATGCCCACGGAAGCGCCTGTGTACCCACAGACAGCATCCATTTTGGGCCACAAGGCGTATGGACCCCCGCCTTCGAGGGGGTGACGCGCTGGTTGCCAGGGTTGCGACTTTTTCAAAAGGACTTGCACAGGGCCCTGTGAATTATTCAGGGTTGCCAGGGCTTGGATGTACCTACGGTAGGTTGGCAGAACAAAAGCAGACCGTCAAGAGGCAATGCCACAACCGCGCATATCCTTGCTTGGGAACGGACGGGCCCTGTCCGCAAGCGCCTATCCGAAATCGGAAAAGGGAAAACCGGGGACGTCGGCAGGCAGGGGTTACTTAAGGCGCTCGTACAGGCCCCGGCGAGCGTTTAGGCGCACCTGCCACAGGTCGCGGAGCATGCCAAAGGTATCTTTGACGGGGCTGATCTTGCTTTCCTGCCCATAGTACCAGGTCACGGGCACCTCGGCGATTTTGTAGCCGAACCGGAGGGCCACGAACAGCAGCTCTACATCAAACCCCCACCCTTCGATGGTCTGGAAGGGAAATATCTCGCGGGCCACATCGCGGCGAAAGGCCTTGAACCCGCACTGGGTATCCTGAATGCCCGGCACGGCGACGAGCTGCACCACCAGGTTGTAGACGCGGCCCATGAGGTGCCGGTAAAAAGGCTCGTTGATGCGCTGGGATCCTGTGGCCTCACGCGAGGCCACAGCCAGGTCGTAGCCTGCCAGTTGGGGCGGCAAGAACTTGCGGATCTCCTCAATGGGCACTGCCAGATCGGTGTCGCTGATGAACAGGTACTCCCCCTGACCCTCGGCTACCCCCGCCCTGACGGCAGCCCCCTT
>CAZNQW010000249.1:0-5633 GCA_964575225.1 uncultured Anaerolineaceae bacterium
GCCTCTTCCAGGCTGCCATTGGTGCGCGGGGGCCACAGACCGCTGTCCTCCATGAGGACGTTGGGAAAGAGCCCCATCTGCAATAGGGCGTTGTAGGCCACCTGAAAGTTGGGACTATCGTAGGGATGCCCCCAGATGTGCAGGGCTGCTTCGGCCATGAGCCCATCGGGTGTGGGGGCCCGCATCACCAGGAAGCAGGTGCGGCGGGTGACCGCCATCATGCGCTGGACAAAGGCCGGCAGGTCGGCAGAGCCGTACATGGCATGGGAGCAGAGGGAAAAATCGTGGGGTTCGACGGTCACGTCGGGCCACCACCCCTGCAGGGTCTGGACGTTGTCGATGCCCTCTTCTTCCAACTTTTTCTGCGTCAGGTCAATCATCGCCGAGGAGGAATCGATGGCTGTGATGCGCCGTGCATGGGGAGCCAGCCGACAGACCCAGGCTCCGCTTCCGGCCCCAATGTCCAGCAGGGTAGAGCCCGGGTGCGCCTGGAGGGCGTCGATCACGGCCTGCCGGCTGGAATCGCGCTTTTTAGAGCGCTCTCGCACCCGGGCATCAAAAGCGCGGGCGATGGCCTCCCCTGCCTCTTCCTCTCCGCCTTTTTCGGCGAACCGGGCCGACCAGGAGCCGACGTGCACCTCAACCAATTCCCGCCACAGGTCAATCCAATCGATGTTTCTGTCCATGATGACTCTCATACCCCATTTGATGCTCCAATTATACAGGGGGATGGCCGAATGTGCAACGATCGTGCCGTCCGTCGGCAGGGCTTGCAGAGTCGGTCAAGGCGCGGCCCACGATGGATGCCGCCTGACGCTCGCCGTGCTGTACGTCGCCCCAGCGCAATCGGGGGTCCATGTGGTGTCACAATACGATAGATGCCCTCGTTTGCGAGTGTGGAGGCTATGGTTGAGGCCTCTCGGCTTGAGCTTTTGACAGGGCGATGAAAGGGTGATAGAATGGGCTATAAGGACAAGGGGGCTTTTAGGGCGTGCATTTTGGCCCTCATCGAATTGTGCCCATCGCCCTGGCGGCTTTCCTCCGATTTGCTTTCCATGATCAATTCGAGAGATACAGGGAGGTACCTCTTATGAAACCGCAAGAGCTCATTCGCTTAGAGACCGAGTATGGGGCGGCCAATTACAAGCCGCTGGATGTCGTTGTCGAACGCGGTGAGGGTGTCTGGGTGTGGGACGTCGAAGGCAAGAAATACCTGGATTGCCTTTCGGCCTATTCGGCGGTCAATCAAGGCCATTGCCACCCGCGCATCATGCAGGCCATGATCGAGCAGGCCCAAAAGCTGACCCTCACCTCCCGCGCCTTTCGCAACGACCAGCTTGGCCTCTTTTATAAAGAGGTGTGCGAGCTAACCCGTTCCCACCGGGTCCTGCCCATGAACAGCGGGGCCGAGGCCGTCGAGTCGGCCATCAAGGTCGCCCGCAAATGGGGCTATACGGTCAAGGGGGTGCCCGAAGATCAGGCCGAGATTATCGTCTGCTGCAACAATTTCCACGGCCGGACCATCACCATCGTGGGCTTTAGCACCGATGAGAGTTCTCGCCTGGGCTTTGGGCCGTTTACGCCGGGGTTCAAGTTGATTCCTTTTGGCGACGCACAGGCGCTGGAAGAGGCGATTACGCCCAACACCGTCGCCTTTATGGTCGAGCCGATCCAGGGCGAAGCCGGGATCCTCATCCCCCCCGACGGCTATCTCAAAAAGGCGCGGGCTCTCTGTAGCGAGCACAACGTCGTCCTGATCCTGGATGAGATTCAGACCGGGTTGGGTCGAACCGGAAAACTGCTGGCCGAGGAATACGAGGGCATCGAGTCGGACCTGACGCTGGTGGGCAAGGCGCTGTCGGGGGGGTTCTACCCCGTTTCCGCGGTCCTATCCAATACCGAGGTCATGAGCGTGCTCCGGCCCGGCGAGCATGGGAGCACTTTTGGCGGCAACCCCCTGGCCTGCGCGGTGGCCCGTGTGGCGCTCAAGGTCCTCATCGAGGAGGGGATGATCGAGAACGCTGCCGCGATGGGCGCCTATTTCATGGACGGGTTGCGGCAAATCAAGAATCCTTTGATCAAAGAGGTCCGGGGCAAGGGTCTGATGATCGGCGTCGAGTTCTTACCGGAGGCCGGCGGCGCCCGGCAATATTGCGAGATGCTGATGGGAAAGGGATTGCTGTGCAAGGAGACCCATGAGCACACCATCCGTTTCGCTCCGCCCCTGGTCATCACTCGCGACGTCGTCGATTGGGCCCTGGAGCAGATTGATTCCGTCCTGTCGGATTGATGGGCTGGCGGCCGGCACGCGCGGGCGCCTTCCTGTTTTGACACAATGCCAAAGGGATGGTATAGTCAATCCTGTTAGGAAAGCTAATCGGTCTGGCATGATGTACCGCTCCGATTCACGCAATCGGGGCGGTTTTTTGCGCCATCGAACATCAATCATACTTTCCTGATAGTTCAGAGTCAAGAGTGCGACTTGGCTCAAGAGTCAAGGAGTACTCTATGAAGTTTGAACAATTTTCCCTCGATGCGCGCATTCAGGCGGGCATCCAGGCAGCCCGGTACGAAATCCCTACCCCCATTCAGGAGCAGGCCATCCCTGTGGTAATGCAGGGGCGCGACGTGTTGGGCCTGGCCCAAACGGGCACCGGCAAGACCGCAGCCTTTGTGCTGCCCATCTTGCAGCGCCTGACCCGCGGTCCCGTGCGCCATGTGCGCGCCCTCATCGTGGCGCCCACCCGCGAGCTGGCCGAACAGATCCACCAGGACATCGTCAACCTGGGCCGGCGCACCCAAATCCGCAGCGTCACCGTGTATGGGGGCGTGAGCAAGAGCCGGCAGGTGACCGCCTTGCGGCGCGGCGTTGAGATCGTTGTCGCCTGCCCCGGTCGTTTGTTGGACGTGGTGGGCGATGGCGGCATCGATTTATCCCACGTCGAAGTATTGGTCTTGGATGAGGCCGACCGCATGTGCGACATGGGCTTTCTGCCCGACATTCGCCGCATCCTCAAGCTCGTGCCCGCTCAGCGGCAGACCCTCTTTTTTTCGGCGACCATGCCCGATGAGATCCGCCAGTTGGCCGACACCATCCTTCAGAATCCGGTCACCGTACAGATCGGCGCCATCGCTCCGGCAGAGACCGTGTCCCACGCCCTCTTTTCCGTGTCTCAGGCCCGCAAGACCGATCTCTTGCTGGCGACTTTGCAGCAGACCGCCACAGGGCGGGTGCTGATCTTTACCCGCACCAAGTATCGAGCCCGAAACCTGGCCCGCAGCCTGGAAAAGGAAAAGTATCGCGTTTCGGCGCTGCAAGGCAACATGTCGCAGAATCAACGCCAGGAGGCCATTGACGGTTTTCGGCGGGGAAAATACGACATTTTGGTGGCCACCGACATTGCCGCGCGTGGTATCGACGTGTCGGATATCTCCCACGTGATCAATTTTGACATGCCCGACACGGTGGATGCCTACACCCATCGCATTGGGCGGACGGGCCGCGCCGAAAAGGCCGGCCAGGCGTTCACCTTTGTGACGCACGGAGAAGAAGCTTTGGTGCGCCAAATTGAACAGGTGCTGGGCGCGCAGATCGAGCGGCGCCGGTTGCCAGGATTTGACCATAGCGTCTCTGAAGCCGACACCCAGCCCAAGAAGGGGCGCCCGAATCAGCAGCGGCGCGCGCCATCGAACGGCATGCGGGGCAGCGGCCGCCAGGACAGCGCGCGCCAGGGCAGCGGCCGCCAGGGCAGCGGCCGCCAGGGCAGCGGCCGCACGACGGGACCTGCCAATCCATCTGCCCAGCGGCGCAGGCCGGCCGTTTCTACACGATAACTTGATCTCCGATACTACCCGATCGGGTAGTTTTTACGTCCTTTTCCATCACCTGAAAGGGGCATAGGGAGGGTCTAAATACGGCCCAGGCGACCCATCGAAAAGATGGGTCGTTTGTTGGCCAAAAATGGGCATCCTGGCTGTATCGCATCCAGCGCGAGTGTGTTAGAATAGGCTGGGATAGGGACCATGGCGTCGAGAGACGTCTTTCGTGGTGTGTAGCCCGTAATTTTCGGGAATTGTGGCCCCCCCCATCGGACCCAAGACACCGAAATGCCTACGCAGTAGGGCGGTGGGCAATACAACACTTGAGGGCTTATTGGAAGGTGTCAAGCACTTGCTCTACACAAAGCCGTCGTGAATTGTAGAAAGGAGAAGGGTGCTCAATAAAAACCATGCCAGCCCCTGAGAATTGTAGCGAGATTCTAGATCAAGAAACAAGCAGGAGGAATTCTATGGAAGAGAGACAACGAGAGCCCATGAGCCTGAGCCGTCGTACGTTCCTGAAGGCGACAGGGGCCCTGGGTGCGGCTACGGCCATCGTCGGCGGTGGCTCCAGCTTGCTGAAGAACGCGCAGGTCGCCGAAGCGGCTGCGCAGGCCCAGGGACAGGACGTGCAGTTGATCCCGACGTTCTGCGCCATGTGCGGCCCCAGCTCCGGCTGCGGCATCAACGCCAAGGTGGTAGATGGCAAGTTCGTGGGTATCGAGCCCTTCCCCGAGTGCCCGACGAACAAGGGCAAGAACTGCCCCAAGGCCCACGCGGCGCCCCAGTGGCTGTATTCGCCCGAGCGGTTGCGCTACCCGATGAAGCGGGTGGGCGAAAAGGGCGAAGGCAAGTTCGAGCGCATCACCTGGGACGAAGGCATCACCCTGATCGCCGACAAGCTCAAAGAGCAGGCGGAGAAATACGGGCCCGAGAGCCTGGGCATGGTTTCGCCGGCGCGGCGGTCCTATTCCGAGTATCTGTACCGCTTTTTGATGACCCACGGCAGCCCCAACTATGGCCATAGCGGCATCTGCGCGCTGCAGAGGATGTTCACCATGTCCTACACGGTGGGCGCCTTCCCCTCGGCGGACTATGGCAATGCCGACCTGATCCTCATCTGGGGTGCGGCGCCGGTCTATTCGGGCGCGACCAAGGGCGGCGTGGCCAAGATTATCGCGGCCAAAAAGCGCGGCGCCAAGTTCATCACCATCAAGCCCACCATCGAATCGGACACCGCTGTTTCGGGCGCCGAGTGGGTTCCCATCCGCGCCGGCACCGATGCGGCTTTGGCGCTGGCCATGTTGAATGTGGTCATTAACGAGAACCTGATCGACGCGGCCTTTGTGCGCGATTGGTGCTATGGCTTTGAAGAACTCAAAGAGCACGTGCAGCAGTATCCGCCCGAGTGGGCCGAGCCGATCACCGGCGTCCCGGCCGATCAGATCAAGAGCGTGGCGCGGCGGTACGCGACAACGCCCAAGGCGACCATCGATTCCAGCAACGGCCCCGAGCATGCCCGGGCAGCCAACGATACCTTCCGCGCTCTGGGCGCTTTGATGGCCATTACCGGTCACCTGGACCGAAAGGGCGGCAACGTCTGGGGCAGCGGCAGCACCATGCCCGCGCCAAAGGGCGTTCACCTGATGGACCGCTACACCGAAGAATGGAAGGACAAGCTCGTCGGCTTTGAATTCCCCCGGGAATTGCAGCCCTTCTTTGAGGGGATGTCCTGCTCCACGTACCGCATGTGGAACAGCGTCCTGACCAGATCGGAAGAGCACACGTCTGAACTCCAGTCACCGCTCATTATC
>CAZNQW010000250.1:0-5628 GCA_964575225.1 uncultured Anaerolineaceae bacterium
AGATGGAATCTCGTGACTGGAGTTCAGACGTGTGCTCTTCCGATCTTTTTCTGGACAGTAGGAGAGATCAGCTTTCGCCACCCCCAACCGGCAATGGAGGATAGATCCGTGCAAAAAACTCGGACTGAAGCGCGAGCGAGCGATCATCCTGCTTGACCAAGTGGATGATCTGGGCCAGACTACGCACCACATGGTCGATGAGGAACTCGCCTTTGGCCGCTGTGCCGTACTCGCCCTGGCCGGAATAGTGGGTCGGATAGTCGGCATACCACTCAATAGCATTGTAGATGCGTGCACTGATCAGATCGCTCAAGCGGCCGCGTTCTCGCCCGTCATCCGCAGGTATGGCTTGGCGGTCCACCAGGTGCGGAAAGAGCGCCATGCCCATGCTTGTCTCTCCCTCACCAGCGTGCTCGTCTCGCATTTTGCACTCTGCCATCTCCTGCCAGGCTTTGAAAAACTCCTCGTCAGCCATCCATGCCTCTTCGGTGGGCATATAGACGACATAATCCCTGGGGCGCTCAAGCTGTAGCATTATAAAGTGGGGCAGAAAATGGCGATTGCCACCGTGGCCGTTCACCAGGATGATCTTTTTGAGTCCGTTGCGCGCAATCTCGTCACAGGTTACCTGGAGAAGGTCGTACATCACGCGGCTGTCGATACCAATGGTGCCTGGCGCGTGGCGTGCCTCAAATATTTGAGTAAAAAAGTAAGGGGGAAACACGATGGCCGGTTCCAGGTCCGCGGCGCGGCAGGCGATTTCGCGCGCGACGAACAGGTCCGTGCCCAACGGCAGGTGCTCCCCATGCCTCTCGATTACACCGAGCGGTAACAGGCACACTCCATTGCATTCCTCGACGGCCTTGGCAAACTGCGGGGTTGTCAACTCTTCCCATTTCATGATCTTTTCCTCCGTGTGTTATCGATAGTGCCGCGCACTTTTTCGCCGGGCGTGCCGTTGCCGTCCACTACTTGACCGCGCCGGCCGTCATGCCCTGGACGACCCAACGCTGGACCAACACAAAACCAAGCAGGATGGGCAGGCTGGCAAAGCTAGTGAGGGCCATGATGCCGTTCCAGTCGCGATTGTACTGCCCGAAGAAGCGGCCGATACCCACCGTTAGTGTCTGTGCCTTAATCGACGAGGTGAGCACGACGGCAAAAAAGAACTCATTCCACGCGCTGAGGAACCCCATCGTTCCCGTGGCGACCAGCCCGGGGGCAATGAGTGGCAGCAGAATGCGGCGCAAGGCTCCCAGCCGGGTGGCCCCATCTACCAACGCCGCTTCCTCTAGATCGAAGGGGATGCTATCCATATAGCCCTTGAGTAGCCAGGTGGCCATGGGCAGCACAAACGACGAGTAGGCCAGGATGAGCCCAAGCCGCGTGTCATATAGGTGAAGACTCATCGAAATACGAAAGTAAGGAAGCACCAGGCTGACGCCGGGCATCATATAGAGCGCCAGCATGGCCAGCAAGATGGCTCGGCCGCCTGGCACCTTGTAGCGCGAAAAGCCATAGGCGGCAAGTGAGGCCAGCAGCAGGCTCAACAGCGTGGTGCCGGTGGCGATGATGTAACTGTTTTTCAGGTACTGCACGTATTCGGTGCTATCGAACAGTTGCCGATAGTACTCCAGGGTGAACTGCTTGGGAATCCATTGCGGCGGGTATGCCAGGACCTCGAGCACGGGGCGTACGGAAGCCAACACCATCCAAAAGATGGGGAACAGCACCAACACTGCGCCGATCACCGTCAGCAGGATCACCGCTGCATCCGCCACCTGCTGGCGCCTCACGACGCGGCGCCGCTCAGAACGATGTGCTCTCATCGATACCCCCTCGCGCAAACAATCTCAAGTACAACCCGATGAACAGCAGCAGGCCCACCAGGATGGCAACACTGATGGTGGCGGCATAGTCGAGCCGGCCATCCAAGAATGCCACTCGGTAGAGGTAGTAGGCCACGGTCTCAGTTGCACGGTTGGGCCCGCCCCCGGTCAGCATGCGCACCAAGTCGAACATGGCGATGGTGCCGATGAAGTCCACCACCGTCAGGGCTACGATCACGGGGCGCATGATGGGCATGGTCAGTCGCCAAAACGACTGCCAGGGGCTGGCGCCGTCGACGCGGGCGGCTTCGTATAGCTCGCCTGGAATCGCCTGTAGACCTCCGAGCATGATGACCATGTAGAAAGGAAAACTGTGCCACAGGTTAACCACTGCCAGGGTGAGCATGGACGTCACCGGGGTGGCGAACCAGGCAATGGGCTGCTCAGCCCCAAACCAAGCGCGTGCCATGTAGTTGAGAGTACCGAATGGGTGCAGCAGCAAGGCCCACATCAGCGAGCTGGCGGCTGTGGAAAAGATCCAGGGGAGGATGATCAACCCTCGTAGAAAGTTGCGCAGCCCAGTGTACGGCCAGCGATGGCTGAGGAGTAGGGCAAATGCCATGCCGACGATCAGGTGCAGGACGACGGTGATCACTGTAAACTCGACCGTGACGAGCGCGCTGCGCCAGAACACCTTGTCGGCAAAGAGCTTGCCATAGTTGCTAAAGCCGATCCAGCGCAGCGACAGGTCGGGTTGTAGCTTGTGCACACTCATCTGCAAGGTGATCAGGATAGGGTAGACGATGAGAATCGCCAGGAAAAGCAGTGCGGGCAACATGAAAAAGTAACCGACCAAGGGGCCGCGCAGCACACGCCTCAATCCCCGGTTGGGCCAGGGTCTGTTGCGCGAGCTGGCCGCCGTCGGAGCAACCGACGATGCCATAGTGAACCTTCTTCCCTGTCGGTCGTGCACCCGCAGAGGCTCCCGACCCCTGCAGGTGCACAATCCACCTGACGAACGGTCAACTAGCTTGCCTTTGCCGCCTCGTCGAGCGTCTTTTGCCACAGGCCGGCTACTTCGTCCAGAGTACCCTTTATGTCCTTCCTGTCGCCCTTGACGCAGCCGATGACCGCCTCCGACAGGGCGATATACAGGGTGCCGAGATCCGGAATCGGCGAGAACGCCCAGCTATGCTCCGGGTCCTGTGATACCATCGCTGGCAGTGCATGGAGGATGGGATCGTTCTCGAGGCCCGGCTGGGCCAGCACCGACTTGAGGGCAAACGGCGTGCTCGTCTTTTGAGACAGGGGCAACATAATCTCGTCCTGGAAAAAGTACTCGATGAACTTCCAGGCCTGCTCTTTATGCTCACCTTTGGCCCACATGCAGATACCGCTGCCGCCCCACAGGTAGCCGCCGGTTTCCTGTGTCCAGGCCGGGCACCAGTGCACGTCCGAGTTCGGATTGATCTGCTGGCATTGGGCTCGGATGTAGGGACCCTCGATGGTCATGGCGATCTTGCCGGTGGCCAAGTTCTCGGAAGTGGTCTGCTTATCCTCGGTCTCGGATCCGGGCAATGCCAGGCCATCCTGATAGAACTTTTTCCACCACTCGGTGGCGATGATGCCCGGCTCCTTGTTGAACACCACCTCTCCCTCGGGGGTGACAAACATGCCACCGGCCTGGCAATGGCGCAGGGCCCACATCTTGCCCGTAAAAGCGTCAGAGTCGGGCCGCAGCGACATGCCATAGCCGTACTCGCCCTTGTCCCTGAACTTTTTGCAGGCGTTGTAGAACTCGTCCCAGTTCGTGGGCGGCTCGATCTCCATTGCCTTGAGCTTGGCTGCATCGTATGCCAGGTTGAATGAGACGAGGTACAGGTAGAGCATGTAGGGCTTGCCCTGCCAGTAGACGGGAGTCATGTTGGTCAGGCGATCGTTGAAGGCTGGGCCTGCCTTCTCTAGCCAGGGGGTGAGGTCCTCGGCCATTCCCAGTTGGATCCAAGGAACGAGCCACTCGGGCTCATTGCCAAACAGATCCCAACCCGTGCCCGACATGGCCGCCGTCTGCAGCTTGGGCAGCATCTCGTCGTACCCGACGTCGACGACGTCGAGCTTGATGTCGGGATTGGCGGCCAAGAAGCCGTTGATTAGGGCATCGTGGTTCTCCTTTCCCCACTCGTTGACCCACCACTCGAGCCAATTGATCGACGTGGGTTTCTGGGGTGCAACAACCGCCGCAGTGGGGACGGTCGTCGGCGATGCACCGCACCCAGACAGGACACTGCCTGCCCCTAGTGCGGCTGTCAGCTTGAGCAGATCACGGCGCGACATTCTAGGTTCCACTGTTTGCCTCCTCCTAACGTTCGATAGAGTAGGAACCGATCACCAAAAGGCACCAAGTGCCCCTGTTCCCAAAGCATGCACCCTACTGGCTACATCCTCGCGCAGCGACAGGCCAGACGTCCACCACCCGGCCATCGCGCACCACGTGGTAGCGGTCGTACAGATTGATCGTCGTGCAACCATGCCCAGGCACCAGCCGCACCTTGTCGCCAAGTGTCGGATGTTCGGACCCGGCTGTCACCAGCCAACCTGCTTCCTCGGACATGGCCATGACCTGGGCGTTTGGCAGGTCCAGGACCAGCGGCATGCCGTGGTCGGGAGCGATCGACTTCATACCAGCGTCGAGAATGGACAGCCCTTCCTGGGGTGTGCTGATGACCGTGGCCAAAACCGTCAGGGCGCACTCGAAAGGCACGCCGACAGCCCGGTAGTCGGCGTCCATGGTGGCATACGACCCGACCTCCAGCTCGGTAATACCTGGAAACCTGCCTCCGATGTCATATGTGCCGGTGCCGCTGGAGCTGACTATCTCCACCGGCAAACCCTGCTTGCGCAACAGGTGGGCTGTGTCGACCAGTGATTGCAGGGACGGGGTCGCGGCCGCCTGCCGCTCTTCTACGCTTTTCAAGGCAACGGCATGACCTTCGTACCCCATCAAGCCCCTGAACTCAAGGCCCGGCGAGCGGCGCACAGCTTCGGCGAGGGCGAGAGTCGGCTCGCCAGGAAGAACTCCGCAGCGCATCATACCGACGTTCACCTCCACCAGAACTTTGAGGGTTACACCGCTGGCCACGGTCGCTACCGATAGGTCGGCCACATTGCGTGGGTCATCCACGGCTACCATTAGGTCCGCCCGGCGAGCGAGTTCTACCAGGCGCTTGATCTTCTGGGGGCCCACGATTTGATTGGATATTAGGATGCCCTCGATGCCGGCCTCGGCCATGACCTCAGCCTCGCTTAGTTTTTGGCAGGTGATGCCGATCGCTCCAGCCTGGAGCTGCATGGCCGCGATGCGTGGGGACTTGTGAGTCTTGGAATGAGGTCGCAGGTGCACGCCCGCGTCGCGCGCAAAGGCGGCCATTTTGGCGATGTTGTGTTCGAGGGAGGTCAAATCGAGGAGAAGGGCAGGTGTATCGACATCAATTGCCCGGAGAACGTGGCTGGTCATAGCTTTGCTCCTTCCTTGGAACAGATGTAGGCCAGGTTCGATGCCAAGCAGCCAACAGTATAGCATGTGTTGGTCAGAGAGTCAAATTGGTCTCGGAAATTCTTGGTTGGCAGGTAGCCGGGCATGATCACTTTGTCGTCTGGAAACCGTCTGTGCAACTGGGTCATTTTGTTCCTCCTTATCGCGGGCTCGGCTTCGATATGGAAGAACTCCACCACGCCCCATTCACCTTTCAGCCGTAGATGGTTCACTTATCAACTCAAAATCACAGGGGAAAATTCGGCA
>CAZNQW010000251.1:0-5612 GCA_964575225.1 uncultured Anaerolineaceae bacterium
AGATCTATATTGCCTACGGCATTTTCATATCGCGGGGGTTGACAGTGGACGCCAAACAGCCGGTGAACGTCTTTGCCCAGATCGACTCAGACCTGGAGGAGCTGAAAAAAGTGGGGCGGCGCATCCACCTAGAAGGTGCAGAGACGGCGAGCTTTCGACTGCTGGAGTAGCAACCTATTCTAACTGAAAGAACCCATTTGTTCAAAGTTCGTTCCGACCCGGTTCGCCGTAGGGTGAGAGAAAAAGCTCACCCTGGACAAGACTCTGACAGATTCTCTGCCGGGATCTGTCCTGTGCTGAACCGTTTGGTGTCCTGTCGGGTCAAATCCCGCTATCTTGCAGGCCGGACCCGAAGCCAATACCCGCGCGAGCGGGCTGCCCGCCGTCCCTTGAACCTGCTGGCCGAATGGGCACAGTTCTGCGATCCGCTCCCTCGACTTGCCCCCTGGCTTCCCGCTCAACCCCTCGATCGCGCATCACTTCCAGAACTATCGTCCCAGTGCTGTTTCACGCTCTGGACGTGAGCTGTAATTACTCTTTCAAAAGGGTGTCTCTGAACAGGCACTGCCGTGAATTTCTAAAGCTGCGAGGGCTCCCCGGCCTGGTGTGCAGCCGCCAGGTATTCTGACAGGCTTCCTCTTTAGCAGTTTGTCTTCTGGTTGCACAAAAGTTAGGCTAGGACAACCTCAATGGATTCCTTGCAAATCCACTGGCAGAGCGATTCGGCAACCATACTATCGTCAATCCCGTCTGTCATGATACAACAAGGGGAGCCCAATCAGGCTCCCCCCTTCCCCCTAATCAGCGCGAGTGACGGGGGTAGCCCCGCAGCGCCTCACCTGTCACCGGTTGCTGCGTCGTCAGACGGACAGGTACCTATCACACGCCTGGGGGGAGCATGTCGCTGGACCCCCCAGGCATTTTGGTTACTGGGTTGATGACGGGGGTCACCTACCAGGCATCCACTCTCCCCTGCTGTATCCGTCACACTCTTGCGATCAGCAAAAGTCAGGCGTTCTTTTATTCAGGTTTCGACTTGCAGTCTCCCGTTCGGTCCCTGCAAGGCCTTGCTACTGAATCAACGGAACACTGCGTTGATATTATACCATAGCATGAGAGGGTGTCAAATCGCACTCGGATTTTTTGCATGCGTATTGACAGACGGCGGTTTCGGCCTTATACTTCTCATTGACAACAAAACACCGTGCTGCTGTCCGGGGCAGCGTTCGAGGCTCTGGTAAGGGTTCACTCTGATGCTAGGCCACGTCCTTGGCGTACGAGGCAAGGGGAGGATGAGCTCATGAAATACCCGCGGCCCACAGCGATCCAGACTTCAGCATTGGGGGTCTCCTTGACCCTATCGGCGGCCCTTCTGTTGCTGATCATCGGCAGCGTCCAGGCCCAAGACTCTCCGCCCCGCGCAAGGAGTCTCGCAGTCAGTCCTCAACTAGCATGGGACTATCCAGCCAAGTTCGTCGGCCAGGATCACGTCGATCTGAAGTGGGAGCCCGATCCCTCTTACCCGGAGTGGATCATCTACCGCGATGACAAGGAACTGGTGCGCTTTGGCGCAACGGTAACCTTTTACCGGGACCGTGTCGTATCCAAAGGCGAAACCCACCAATACAAAATCTGCGTAGGAGTCGGGCAGTTGTGCGGCCTGCCGAGCACAGTGACCGTGGGGCAGATCAAAGGCCTGCTGTACGAGTATCTCTCCTGGGCCGCGGATACCTATCAGATCAGCGGAGAGATCACCGTCCAGGAGGGGGCCATGCTGCACATCGGGAGCGGCGCCAGGGTCGTTGGCCTGTGGGATGCCGAGATACGCGACTATTATCCATCTGGCACGGCTCTGGGCAGCATCCAAGCCGAAGGCGCGACGATCCAGGCCCGCTTGGATCTCAAGAATGGCAGCAGTTGGGTGGATGGGAGCACCATCGGCGGCGACGCCCC
The DNA here is from genome assembly GCA_964575225.1 of uncultured Anaerolineaceae bacterium. Taxonomy (GTDB): domain Bacteria; phylum Chloroflexota; class Anaerolineae; order JAAYZQ01; family JAAYZQ01; genus CAZNQW01. The sequence goes on from CAZNQW010000251.1 coordinate 1,954, forward strand.
GGGATGGGTGTACCTATCGGAATGGGGTGGCACAGCGCTGTCCGCGAATGTCTTTACCTCGACCGGCACGCTCTACATCTATAGCACGAGCGGACAGGCGGTGCAGGTGCACGATACCTCCTTCTATGCTGCACAGGTGTCTGCCTCGGGCGCCGGTGATGTCCGCATCCATGGCAATCGCTTTGAAAAGGGGAGCACAGTGCGGATCGAGGGCACCGTAACCGGCGCCGTCTCTGGCAACACCTTCTACGATAGTTCCATTTCGGTCCTCAGCACGGGCTATTTCGATGTCAGCAACAACCGCATGCGTCTCGTCACGTTGACAGACGCCAGCCTCATCAGCGTGTCCTCGCACGCCCCCAACGTCGGGATCTATGGCAATCTGCTCGACGGCTTTATGGACGGCTACTATGGCACGGGGGTGGGTATCTCGGCCGGGGCGGATCAGGACGCCGGCGGGATCGTCGACATCCACGACAACATCGTGACCGAGCTGGAGCGGGGCATCTCGCTCTCGGGTCCGATCCGGGTACTCATTTACAACAACACGATTACCCACAACCGGACGGGCATCCTGGCACACCACTGGCCTACTATCAACGATCCGGATGTCGCAGCCATGGGCAACTGCATCGCCGGCAACATGCGCACGGTCAATACGGCCTATGCCGGGCTCACCACTGTGGGGATGAGCACCACCGTCCAGGCGACGGGCAACTATTGGGGCGACCCTTCGGGCCCCACACATCCCAACAATCCGGGAGGCCAGGGCGACCGGATCCAGGAGCTTGACATGGATTGGGCGCCGGTGCTTCACACCGGTGTGGTGGAATTCTCAGGATGGCTGAATAGCCATCATTGCTCGGAGGCCGACCTGAGCATCGCAGGGTTGGAGGCAGTGCAGTCGATCCAGGATCTCAACAACAGCGTGCCGCTGGTGGCGGGCAAGCCCACCCTGCTGCGCATCTATGCCGACAGCGGCATGGCGCCTGAAGTAACCGGGGTGCCGGTAGAGCTCAAGGTCAGCCGCAATGGCTCGCTACTGGAGAGCAGGCAGGCGACGCTGACAGCCCGGCCCATCGTCAACTGGGATTGGGCGCGTGCCGCAACCGACGAAGGGCTAACGGTCCGCCTAGACAGCGACTGGCTGTCGGGCACGCTGCACCTGGAGGTGACGCTGAACCCCGGAGGAACCATCGAGGAAGCCAACTATGACAACAACCAGATGACCTATACGTTGGCCTTTACCGAACGGAAGACATTGCACATCGGCCTGGTACCGATCGAGTACCAGCCGCTGCCAGATGTCGCGCCGCGGATGCCTGTGACGGAGGACCTGCCCATGCTGGTCCAGTTCTTGCACAAGGCCTTTCCCGTTTCTCAGGTCAGGGTTAGCTTGCTCCCATCCCTGTGGTGGCCCTTCATGATGAAAGGCAGTGGGAGCGAGCGGGAACGAAGCGAGGCACTGGAAAGGGATCTCACGTACTTGTGGTCAATCCATAACACCACGGGTTTCGAGCCCGGCGAGGGCATGGACCAGATCGTCGGCGTATTCCCGGCAGATTGTGAGGGCGGGGGCGACATCACCTTCAGCTCAGCCGATCCTCGTTGGATGGGAGGCAAGGGGCTGGCATCCTACGTATGTAACAACGCTGGAGACCGCATGGCCCACGAGGTGGGCCACAATCTGGGCCTGTATCATCCCTGCCTGCCCGCGCAACGGCTCGATTGCTGCCTTGCCAGCCATCCTGGTCCGCCTGAAACCCCACCCCTCGACTGGCCATACGCCAACCCCACCATCCAGGAATTTGGCTTCGATGCGTTCGAGAATGCCATTATCCTGCCTGTGACTGCTGAACTGATGACCTACTGCCAGCCCCGCTGGTGGCTATCACCGTATTACTACAAGAAGCTGTTTCAGGCAAACGGCGCACCCCAGCCGCCCGTACCGGTTCCTGCCGAAGGCAGTCTGAGGCAGGTAGCCAGCGTCCCCTATCTCCTGGTTGGTGGCCTGGTGGGGAGCACCGGCGCCGTGACCTTTGATCCCTTCTGGCAGCTCTCGGCTGACCAGCCAGCCCTCACTCCCGTGGAGGGCAGCGACTACTGCCTGGAGGTAAGGGATGCCGTGCAGACCGTGCTGCACAGCCGCTGTTTCGACCTGTCGTTCTACCATTACGAGGCAGGGGTAGAGATGGAGGTGGATTCCTTTCTCACAACTCTGCCACTGGATCCGATGGCCAGTAGAGTGGTGCTCCGGCAAGGGGCCGTGGTCCTGGGCGAGGCCGTAGCCAGTGCCCATGCGCCGCAGGTGAGCTTGCTCTCCCCCAATTCCGGCGGGTTGAAGGGTGGCACGATCAGCGTTCAGTGGGCGGCCCAGGACGACGATAACGACGAGCTGGCCTTTATCCTGTCGTACAGTCACGACGATGGGGCGTCGTGGCTGCCCTTTGCACTCAACCTCACCGGCACGAACAGCTACGATCTTGACCTGTCGGATCTGCCCGGCGGCGCGGCCTGTCGGGTGAAGGTCGATGTCAGCGATGGTTGGCACAATGCCAGCGACGCATCGGATTCCAGTTTCCAGGTCGCCAACAAAGCGCCCCTGGTGGGCATCCTCCACCCGGTGGACGGGGCTGTGGTAGCCACACCCCTGACCTTACACGGCTACGGCTATGACCTGGAGGATGGCCAACTGGAGGGAACCTCACTGGCCTGGGCATCGGACCAGGACGGTCCGCTGGGCACAGGCGATGCGGTATGGGACGTGGAACTTGCGCCAGGTCCGCACACGCTGACGTTGCAGGCCACAGACAGCCAGGGTGCCACCCGGTCGGCAACGGTGGCCATCACCGTGGAGGGAGGTGAGCCCGGCATGGGCAGGATCTACCTGCCGGTAGTGCTCCGCAAATACTAGCCTTGACGACCGGTGGGGTGGGGATCAGTCGGAAAGGGAATTCATCGCCCATTCCGCCCCTTCGCCCTCTTGGCAGGTTCAACGATGTAGCACATACGCCGGAGCTTCTGCACGATGGCCCAAGCCGTGAGGAAGCACTGGAGGCCGTTCGGGCCATCGTAGGCAACGCTCGCCAAAGGTCGCTGCAAAATCCAGACTGCGGTTACGCGCGCTGCCGGCCCTGACATCTCTGCCCACGATTTTTCCTTGGGTTGCCAGCCCATTGAGCCACTCCGGCTCTAGCCGGGGATACCGGCTCGGGTGGAACGGACAACTATTCCAGAAACGGATCCCGATCGTTTCTAACAGCTTTAAACCATGAGGTCTTCGGTACATTTGAAGAAACCCGCGGCGTCCATCGCCGATCGCTCACACGCATCGGTAATCGGGCCGGTGCACGCCATGGGCCCGCCGTTTCCGCTATCCATTTGCCGTTGCCTTCTGGCAAAACGGGGCCTTGTCCGTCTTTTCCTTTTCTGATCGACCCAGTCAACCCATAGAATGCTCGGGCGAATACCTTCCCATCCGAGTGGTGGTACTGGTGGGGAATCTGGAGCTGCCTGAGGTACCTTCCATCCGTTTGGCTCATCCGAGGCTTCCTTTTAGGTAACCTTCTCTCACGAGTCAACGAATCTGTCACGGTAACATTTACTCGTGAGTCAACGAATACCTTTCGGTAAGATTCTTGATGAGTCAAATCGCGGGC
>CAZNQW010000252.1:0-5605 GCA_964575225.1 uncultured Anaerolineaceae bacterium
CAACACCTACACGGAGGCGAGAGACATCATGACTCGAGCACTCGCCTCAGGTTTTCGGCCTGGAGAATCTGCGGATCTGCCGCCGAACCGAGGAACGGACGTACATCGGCGACAATCTGCTCCCATTCCACCGCTTGGAATCGGCTTTGCACGATCCGTCGCCAATTGGCCTCGGTTAACCTCTCCAACTCCCAACCGGTTTGTGCCAGCGCATTGTTAAGCAGGGTCAGGTTCGGGGCAGGCCACTCCGGATCGCTGAGGTACCACAACAGGTCGTATACGTCACGGCCCTTGGTGTAGGGCCGCTGGAGAAGGGCGTGTAACTTTCCTGCCAGGAGAGAGGCCCGATCGTGGTGTTGGAGTTGGAGGATCACATGGCGGCGCACAACAGTGGTTGTCAACCCTGCGCCGGCTGGCGGATGGGTATCCACTTCGATCTTGACCGCCAACACCTCGTGTTGGTGCGGCGAAAGGCCCAGTTCGTAGAGCAGTCCACGAAAACGGACAAAAGCGCTATGGACGGTCTTCTGATCGCTGACCTTCAACTCCACCTGGTACCCCTCGTTGGTGAAAGTGGAACGAATGGCCTGGAGGTAGCCACGAAAATCGTAATCTCCTATGGCTTGCTCAAGGGCAAAGTCCAGATCTTCAGAATAGCGAGCGCTTGCAAAGAGGAAACGAAGAGCCGTGCCTCCGTGAAAGGCCAAAGGGATCATGGCCCCTGCTCGCTGAAGGGCGCCCAAGATCCGCGCCTGCAGGTATTCGCGGGCGATGTTGCGCCCCTGTAGTGGGGTACGTGCCTCATGGGTGATCTGGGCCAAGTAGTCTTTCACAGGATTTCATACTCCTCTGCTTCAGCATTGGCCAGTTCGATCACATGCTCTACCGCTCGACACAGCTTGGGACTCGCTGTGCGCGCAGCTTGACTCCGCAGTCGTTCCAGGTCCAGCCGTTCCAGGTTTTGCAGACGCAATTGCCGGAGGTATCCCGGTTCGCCTCCTCCAGGTTGCAGGTGTACCAGGTCCAGCAGCGCCTTTTCGGCTGTGGCCACAAACGCCTGCTGGTCCTCTGCAACGTCGATCCACCGATAACCAAAGAGCAGTTCCGTTTTCACGTGGCGGTACTCGTACACGCCCAAAGGGGTGGTCCACCGAGCAGGCCTTGTCGCGCTCACACTGGTTGTCACAGGCACAGCCTCTGGAATCAATCCATGGTGTGCCAGAGCCGACTGCATGCTGACATACGAGCCACGCACTAGCCGGTTGGCCACCAGAAAGGGGTGAGGGTTGACTTTCCGAAACGGTGGCGCCAGGGCATACACGCTGCGCCGCAATTGATAGAGACGTCCTGTGCGGGTCCAGCGCGACAACTGCCTCCGTACGTTGGCCGGATCGAGGTCACCGGCAAGGAGCATGCCGGTTTCGAAAACCGGTTCGTCGTCCACGATTTCGAGCAACCGAGAAAATTCCATGCGGATAGTATGCCACAGATGGCAATTTATCGCAACAAAATTAGGCTGCGTTGCTTGGAAGACCGCCGGGCCGGGTCCTGCGGGCGACCACCAACGTATCCGCGCTCAGCCACCGACCCAGCGCGGGGTCGACCCACCGCGCGCCCATCTGGTACAACCCTATCCCGGCCAGTTGCCGCTGCGGGCAGCGCAAAACACCAGGCTAGGGCTGTCCCCCTACCCCTTCACAACGACGATCGGATCCCCTTCCTTCACCAATCCGCCGGTGACGACACCGCAGAACACGCCCCTGGTGGGCAGCAGGCTGGTTCCCTGAAAGCTATAGGTATGGGAAATCTCGGGCGGCTTGCCCAACTGCTCCACCTCCAGCACCACCTCCTCGCCGACCCGCAAGCGGTCGCCCACCCGGAGGCCGGCGGTATCCAGCCCCACCGTGCTCAGGTTCTCGGCAAAGCTGCCCGGCACGGCGTCCAGGTCCTTTTCCTGGTTCAGCCGTTCCGTGTCTTCCCAGGCCAGCACGGCAATCTGCCAGCGATTGGGCACCGGCGGCCCGGCGTGGCTATCGCCCACCAGGCCCCAACCGGCCCGGAACTCGCCCTGGCCCACACTCACCTTTGGTTCCGTCCGCTGCCCGCTGGCGCAGACGGCTTTGACCCTCGCTTGTGTCATGGTGTTCTCCTCAGTAGAAAAATGCCTCATCCCAATCCGTCTATTTCTTTTCGGCCAGATAGCTGAAAAAGCCGGCCCGCCGCAGGGCCCTCAACGTCAGCGCGCCCAACAGCCCCCCCAGCGCGCCGAACACCAGATAGCCCACGATCGCTTTGGCCAACCCCAGGGCCACAAACCCTACGGGCGCGCCGGTGAGGGCGCCCAGGCCCCACTTGACCAGGAACTTGCAGAAATGACCAAAGGTCGCGGCGATGGCCGCCACCACCAGGTTTTCGGGCGCTCGGCCCAGCAAGAGCAGCGCCAGATCGGTGCCCACACCGACCATAATGTACGACAGGAACGTGTTCAGCGCGCCAAAGTCGCCCATGCCCAAAAAGCCGGCAATGAGCCCCGAGGTGAGGCCCACCAGGCTGGCAGCACCCACTTTGGGTACCACCCCGGCCGCCACAATGACAATGGCCATCCAGAACACGCCCGAGTGCCCCGACAGTTGCAGCGGCAGCCGCAGGGCGATCTTGGCCACCACGATCAAGGCCGCGAACAGGGCCAGCAAGATCAACTGAAACGTGGAAAAGTAGCGTTCTTTCATCGTTCGTCCTTTGTCTGGCTTGTCAGACCGAACCCCTTATGTCAATTAGGGGTTCGGATCAATCTCGATCTTGTCCACGTCCTGCACCCACTCGTCGCGGACGTCCAGCCGCTCCAGCGTCGACACCAGCTTGAGGGTGCCCCGGCCCGACAGATCGAACATCACCCAATTGTCCGGATCGGCGACCTCGGCCCAGGTCAGCTCCACCGACTTTTCCCGGCTGCTGCTGGTGACCACAATCCGCGTGTCGGGCTTGAGCTTGCTCTCTTTGACGTAGAGCAAGAGGATGTCGCGCAGCAACCACCCCTGCTGCGTCTTGCCCTCCTCGGCATCCACAAAGCTCGCCTCCTCCAAGGCAGCCAGGTCATCGGGCACAAAGCCGGCCTCCAGCTTGCCGTCCCGGTAAATGGGAATGGCGCCCGGCGCCAGCGTCGGCTCCACCGACGAGGTGCGCAGCGCCTCGATGCCCAGGACGGCCGCCACCAGCAGCACCAGCACGCCGACGGCGATGAGAATTCTCGTTCGTTGCGACATCGTCACCTCCACAGAATCAACGTGACCATCACCAACACCGCGCCGGCCAAAAGCGCTCCGTCGAGCCAACCCATCGCCAGTTGGCGGTAGGGCCGGCGCATGGGCGAGTCGAACCCGCGGGCGTAGGCCGCCTCGGTCATGGCCCAGGCGCGCTTGGTGGTCATCACCACCGCCGGCACGGCCAGCGACACCAGGTCGCGCAAAGTAGCCACCAGATCCCGCCAGCCCGTCGGCTGCGACCAGGCGCCGCGGGCTCGCTGCGCCTCGCGGATCGACCGCCACTCGTCGTCCAGCAACCCGACGCTCTGAAAGGCCAGACTGATGCTGAAGGCATAGCGATGGGGTACCCGCATCCATTCCAGCGCCAAGCGCAGCTCGGCCGGCGTGGTGGTGGCAAAAAACAGCGAAAAGGCCCCAGCCAGCAGGACCAGCCGCAACGTGATAATGAGCGCCAGATCCAACGACACAAAGATCCAGTCGACCACGAACAGAACCAGCAGCACCCACTTGAGCCGCCACACCTGCCGAGCGGCCTCGGGCAGCAACCGCGCCCAAAGGAGCAAAAAGAAATACAGGACCATAAAGACGGCCAGCTTTTCCAGACTCAGCATCACCGCCAGCGACGCGCACAGGCTCAGCGCCAACTTGGTGCGCGGATCGACCCGGCGCAGCGGCGAATTCTCCACCAGCGCCAGGCTGCGCACCCGGCCCACCCCTCCCAGGCGGATCACGGCGCGCCTCCCGGGGCATGCACCCACGGCGGCACGGAAAGCCCCAGCTTGGCCCAGGCGGCGCCGTCCTTGAGTACTGCGGCGGGCGGGCCATCGGCCACAAACCCATCGGAGCCCAGCAGCAACAGGCGGTCGGCCTCAGCCGCCAGGGGTAGGTCGTGGGTCGTGACGATGACCCACTGCCCGGCATCGGCCAGGGCCCTCATCAGGCGGACCAACATCGCCTTGTGAACCGCATCCTGCCCCAACGACGGCTCGTCCAGCAGAATCCCGTGGCGCGGGCGGCGCATCAACACCGTCGCCAACGCCACCCGTTTCTTTTCGCCTTCGCTTAACAGCAGGGGCGGCACCTCTTCGTAGCGGGCCAGCCCCAGCGCTGCCAGCAGCCAGCCATACAGATCCAGGTCCGGGTCGCTCACGCGGAACAGGATCTCTTCCCGAACGGTGGCGTTAAACAGTTGAAGATCGGCGTTCTGATAGACCAGTCCCAGGTCCGGTTTAGAGCCATTGATCCGGATCGCGCCCTCGTGCTTTTGCAGGCAGGCCAGCGCCCGCAGCAGCGTGGTCTTGCCCACGCCGTTGCGCCCCACCACCGCCACCACCTGCCCCGCTTCCAGGCCAAAGCTCAGATCGCGGAGGATCGGCCGCCCGCCCAACGACACGTTCAGCCCCGTAACCTCCAGGCGGCCCGCGCCCGATGCCACCGGTTGCAGGCTCAGCGCCAGGGCCTCGGTTCCCTGGGGCGTCGGACCGTCGAGAGACAGGGTGCGCAATCCCGGGATCGAGTGCAGGTACTCGGCGCGATGCTCGCAGACCACCAGGGTGGTGCCGGCATCGGCCAAGTCGCCCAGGTGAGCCACCAACTCGGCGGCTGCCGTGCCGTCCAGCATCGACAGCGGCTCGTCCAGCACCAACACCGCCGGCTGCCGGGCCGTGATGGCCGCCAGGGCCAGCTTTTGCTGCTCGCCGCCCGATAGCGACTGGGGCGAGCGGTCGGCCATCGCCCTCAGGCCAAAGCGGCCCAGCGTCGCCTCCAATCGCTCGGCGATGACGTCGCGGGGCAGTCCCAGATTCTCCAGGCCAAAGACCACCTCTTCTTCCACCGAGTGGGCCAGCATCTGCGCCGCCGGGTTTTGAAACACCAGTCCGGCGTGTTCGGCCAACTGCCACAGGGGGGTATCCCGAGTGCGCAGCCCGTCCAGCCACACATCCCCTTCCAATGTGCCGTGGTACAGGTGGGGGATCAGACCGGTCAGGCAGCGGGCCAGCGTGCTCTTGCCACAGCCCGATGGACCGGCCACCAGCCACCGCTCGCCGGCCTGCAAGTCGCGTGTAATGGGCGCCAGCCCGTGATCGTGTTGGGGGTAGCGAAAGGAAATTCCTTCCGCGCGCACAATACTTGTCATGGCTCTGTTCTGCTCACCCATCAACCTCGCCCCATCGGCGATTTGTACGGGCCGGTTTGAAACCGGCCCCAACCCAATGCGTCCCCGAGCCCCCGTACAGGCAGGCGCGGGTGACGGGGTAGAAGCACGGCAATTGTAGGGGCGGGTTTGAAACCCGCCCAATAGGCATCAACGTAAGCCCAGTAGCTGCTGAAAGGTTGCCGGA
>CAZNQW010000253.1:0-5592 GCA_964575225.1 uncultured Anaerolineaceae bacterium
CTGAGATACCGCACCCGACAAACTTATTATACGAGGAGGCTTGAGAGATACGCATGTTCCAAATCTGGTTTGTCCTGGATGATCCTGCCCTGCTGAACGATGTGTTGGAGGCATGGACCTCCGTCGGCATCTGCGGGATCACCATCCTCGAAAGCACCGGTGTGCACCGCGTGCGCAGCCGGGCCAGCACCCACGATGCACCGCTGATGCTGGGTCTCAGCCGCTTGCTGCGCACCGATCAGGTGGGCCACACCACCCTGTTTGCCGTGGTCGAGGATATGGCCGCCGTGGAACGGGCCAAAGAGGCCACCGAGTCGGTGGTCGGCGATCTCAGCGGGCCCAATACCGGCATCCTCTTTGCCACGCCCGTCGCTGCGGCTTGGGGGCTGGACAAGCAGCCGCCGGCTGAAGGCTAAGGCGCACTGCGATGGCCTGGATTATCTTTGTGGCCAGCAGCGCGATTCTCGTGCTGGCAGCCGTCAAATTGGCCCAGTACGGCGACGTCATCGCCGTACGCACCCGCTTGGGCGGGATGTTTATCGGGGTGTTGCTCCTGGCGGGAGCCACCTCCTTGCCTGAATTGCTGACAACCATCAACTCTTTCGATCAAGGAGTACCGGGGCTGGCTGCCGGCAATCTGTTGGGCAGCAATATGTTCAACATGCTGTTGCTGGCCGTGCTCGATGTGGTCAATCAGCAGGCGCGGATTCTGCGACGGGTGGCCATGACCCATGCGCTGACGGCGGCCCTGGCCAGCGCCATGATCTGCATGGCCGTCTTTTTCATTCTGGCCGACATTTCCCTCAGCATCGGCTGGGTGGGCGTCGATAGCCTCCTCCTTGTCCTCGTCTATGTGGCGGGCATCCGCCTGATCCAGCAGAACGGCCAGGCGTCGAGCACCACGGTGGAGGCGCCGGCTGGGGGACCAGTGATGCCTCTGTGGCGAGCGATCCTGGGCTTTTTGGCCGCCACTGCTGTGCTCGTGGTGGTGACTCCCTGGTTGGTGAGTTCCAGTACCGAGATCGCCGAGATCACCGGCCTGAGTACGGGCTTTGTAGGGGCTGCTTTGCTGGCGTTGGTCACATCGTTACCCGAAATGGTGGCCGTCATCGCCGCCGCCCGCCTGGGCGCCTACGACATGGCCGTGGGCAACCTGTTCGGCAGCAACGTGTTCAACATGTTTGCCCTGGGTGTATCGGACCTCTTTTACACCTCAGGCCGGTTCCTGGGGGTGATCGATCCCTCCTTTGCCATGGTGGGCATGTTGGGCTTGCTGCTCACCATTTTGGCCCTGATTGGCAACATCGCCCGGGTGGAGCGCCGCCTGTTCTTTGTGGAAGCCGATGCGCTGTTGATCATCCTGATATACCTGGGCGGGATGTTCTTTCTGTACTCCCGAGGCATTGGCTGACAGCGGAGGCCCCCACAGTCGGGTCTGTACGATGCGAATCTCAAAGGCGGTAGGTCGTTAGGTCCTGGCGGATATTGAAAACTTTCACCCATTTGGAGGGTATGTATGGGAATTATGGTTCGTGCCAGTTTGCTCATCTGCCTGGTATGCATTCTGATTGCTTGTGGCAGTACAGTCCCAACATCAATGCCGCCCGAGACTGCACCTTTGACAGAGGCGGCGACCGTCTCGCCGGAGCGGATCGCAGCCGGGCAGGCCTTTGCCGACCGGTTCCTCAACCGCGACTATGCAGCGGTAATGGAGGCCTTTGATGCCACGATGAAAAAGGCCTTCCCACTCGACAAGGTGAAGGAGGCGAGGGAATCGCTGGAGCCGCAGTTGGGCGCATTTGTGAAACCCATCGGTACGCGCGCAGAAAGACTCGAGCAGGCTGGCGTCGTGTACGACATCGTTTATGTTACCTGGGAGTTTGAAAAAGGGGCCATCGATCTCAGGATCGTGTATAATCCATCCGGGGAGGTCGCGGGGCTGTTCTTCCAGCAAGCGCAGGTGACTCCGCCCGCCTCTTATGTCCCCCCGGCCTATGCCCAGATGGATGCTTTTCGTGAGCAGGATGTCACGGTCGGAAGCGGAGGGGAATGGGCACTGCCTGGGACGTTAACGTTGCCTGTGGGTGAGGGTCCATTCGCCGCTGTGGTGTTGGTGCACGGATCAGGTCCCAATGATCGGGATGAGACCATCGGCCCTAACAAGCCGTTCCGCGATCTTGCCTGGGGATTGGCTTCCAAGGGGCTTGCCGTGTTGCGGTACGAAAAGCGGACCAAGGAACATGCGTCCCGATTCACCCCGGACGTGGTGGCCCATCTGACGGCGAAGGACGAAACCATAGACGATGCCTTGGCAGCCGTGGATCTGCTGCGCCATACGGAGGGTATCGATCCGACCCGACTCTATGTCCTGGGCCACAGTCTGGGCGGCTACCTATTGCCGAGGATTGGTGCAGCCGATCCGCAGATCGCCGGTTTGATCGTCCTGGCCGGGCCCACGCGGCCGATGGAAGATCTTGTGGTGGAGCAATACACTTATATCTTTGGTTTGGACGGTATTTCTGCCGAAGAGCAGGATCAACTAGACGAGCTGGTCGCCCAGGCCGAGCGCGTCAAGAGCCCGGACCTCATGGAAGAGACGGCTATGGACACCCTTCCCCTGGGAATGCCGGCCCGTTACTGGCTCGATCTGCGTGGGTACGATCCGGCTGAGGTCGCCCGCGAGTTGGCCCACCCCATGCTCATCTTGCAAGGGCAGCGCGATTACCAGGTGACAACTGCCGATCTGGAAGGGTGGAAGGCCAGTTTGGCATCACGTCCTGACGTCCAATTCCAGCTTTTCTCCGATCTCAATCACCTATTCATGCACGGGGAGGGCAAGAGCACCCCTGCCGAATATGAGAATGAGGGGCATATGGCCGAGGAAGTGGTCGTCAGAATTGCCGCCTGGATCTTGGACTGATCCGACGCGTTCGCTGCCTTTCGAGATGTCCGACTCATCTGCATACCGTTGGGAGAGCCCCCATGGGCACGTCGCACAGCATACCTGGATAGCCAAAGGGGGAGGTCGATTTTTCCAACTCCTGGTTGATCATTTTGACGGCTCTGGGCAGGATGTTCTTTTTTCTTCTCCTGGAGCATCGGCTGACAGGTATTCCCCCGCGGGAGATCAAGTCTGGAAAAATAGTGTTAAAATATCTTAACAAAACCTTTACAAATTATGGATTATCGAGTATACTCCTGATCGTAACCTAAATCTTTCAGGAGGGATACGGAAATGAAACGCTTATTCCTACTCGGTGCAGTATTGGTTCTCACCTTTGGTTTGACGGTTAGCGCCCTGGCGGCTGATGGCGAGGCCATGGTGCGCGTGGTGCACGCCTCGCCTGATGCGCCGGCGGTTGATGTGTGGGTCAACGGCGCCGTCGCGTTCAGCAATGCACCTTTCAAGGGCATCACTGCCTACGCAGAATTGGATCCCGGCTCGTACAATGTCCAAGTCTCGCCGACCGGCGCGACAACGCCTATTGTCATTGATGCGACCTTGGATCTGGCTGCCGACACCGACTATACGGTGGTCGCCGTTGGTCAATTGGCCAGTATCGAGCCGTTGGTGCTGATCGATACCAATAGCACCCCGGCAGCGGGCAAGGCGCACGTGCGGTTCGTGCATGCCTCCCCCGATGCGCCTGCCGTTGATATCGCGGTAAAGAACGGCCCCGTCCTTTTCTCAAACGTGCCGTTCAAGGGAGTGGGCGACTATCTTCCGGTGGATGCGGGCACCTACGACTTGGAGGTTCGCCTGGCCGGCACAGAGACGGTTGCCCTGGAAGTGCCCGGTGTGGCGCTGAGTGACCAGACGGTCTATACCATCTTTGCCATGGGCCTCGCCGGCGACGGCACTCTGGCCGCCGTGCCCAGCGTGGACGCCGCAGCGCCTGCCATGCTGCCGACAACCGGTGGCCCAATCGCCAACGGCTGGCTGGTCGCCCTTCTCATGGGAGGTTTGGCCCTGATGGCCAGCAGCCTGTTCCTTCGCCGCCAAGCAGGCGAGGTAAGGATCAAATAGTCATCTCGGGTTCCGTGCGATGTGGTCCCGCCGCAAGGTGGGGCCACATCCTGGTTTTGGAGGCAAGATGAGACGTGCCTTGCGCACCATCGGGTTGGTTTTCGTCCTGTTGTTGCTTGCGGTTTTATTGGTGCCCTTGCTCATCCCCGTGCCGCCGCTGCAAGGTACCGTCCCGCTGCAGGAACTGGCCGACGCCGACAGCCGCTTTATCGATATCGATGGGCTTACCATCCACTACAAACTCCAGGGCCAGGGAGAACCGGCCCTGATCTTGCTCCACGGCTTTGGCGCCAGCACCTTTTCCTGGCGCGAGGTGATGCCTTCCCTTTCGCAAGGGACCACGACGGTGGCCTTTGACCGGCCCGCCTTTGGGCTCACAGAGCGTTTGCTGGACGGCGAGTGGCGGGGGCAGAATCCCTACAGCCTCGAAGCCCAGGCCGATCAGACCGTGGCGCTGATGGATCGCCTGGGCCTGGACCAGACGGTGCTGGTGGGCAACTCGGCCGGTGGCACGGTGGCGGTCGCAGCCGCCCTCCGCCATCCCGAGCGGGTGCAGGCGTTGGTGCTGGTGGACGCGGCGATCTATCGTGGGGGCGGCGCCCCCGCCTGGGTGGGGCCGTTGTTGCGGACACCGCAGATGCGGCGCCTGGGGCCGCTGGTAGCCCGCTCGTTGGGGCAGCGGGGCGAGCAGTTGCTGCAGGGCGCCTGGTACGATCCTTCCAATATCACCCCTAAGGTAGTGGAAGGGTACAAGCAACCCCTGCGCGTCCAGGATTGGGACCGAGCCCTGTGGGAGCTGACGATGGCCGGTCGCACCCTGGATCTTCAGGGACGCCTTGGCGAGCTGGCCATGCCGGTGCTGGTCATCACCGGCGACCAAGACCGCATCGTGCCCACAGAGGAGAGCGTGCGCCTGGCGGGAGAGCTGCCCAACGCGGATCTCGTCGTCATCCCCAACTGCGGGCACGTCCCTCAGGAAGAGTGCCCGGAGGCTTTTCTGGCGGCTGTGAGCGCCTTTCTCTCACAGATAGCCAGCGTCCCCGACCTTTAGAGAAAGCGATTTTTGGAAAGGAGTTCTGTATGACTGCCTACTATCTCAAACTCTATTTGGCTACCCTTGTCGCCTTTTTTGCCATCGATATGGTCTGGCTCGGTTTGGTGGCGCGCACCTTTTACCGCAAGCACCTGGGCTTTCTAATGGCGCCTAGTCCCAACTGGCCCGCTGCCGTCCTCTTTTATCTGCTGTTCGTGGGCGGCATCCTGGTGTTCGTGGTTGTGCCCGGGCTGGAATCGGGCTCGCTGGTGACGACACTGGTGCGCGGGGCGCTGTTCGGTCTGATCACCTACGCTACCTACGACTTGACGAATCTTGCCACCCTCAAAGATTGGCCCGTGATCCTGACCATCGTGGACCTGATCTGGGGGACCGTCCTGAGTACCGCTGTGAGTTTCGCCGGGTACATGGCCGGCCAGTGGCTGATGTAGGATCTGCAACGGTTTGCTTTTTGAAAGGAGAGGAGGGATCCGATGGCTCAACCAGCGATCGAAATAGGCGTTCGTAGCCC
>CAZNQW010000254.1:0-5584 GCA_964575225.1 uncultured Anaerolineaceae bacterium
CGCCCGTGTCTGCCCCTTGCTCGGCCCAGACGCCCCCGAGACAGGGGCTAGGAGCGGGCACGGCATGCCGCGCCTGGCTGGGGGTGATGCATCCGTCGCCGATTCTGCAACCATCCCGCAAAAAAGATGACAGCCCCCCGACTTTGTGCTATAATGATTAGGCCAATGGAATGGGCTCCGCGCCCCTGTTTCCCACCATGAAAGGAGGTTCCGATGACCAGCGATCTCCGGAGCAGACTGCGTATCTCCGAAGCATGCCTGGACGACATCAACCAGTTTCTGTTGGACCCCGAAAGCCGGGTGGTCCACGATTTTCTGGAGGTGGTGGCCCGCTATGGCTCACCCGACGAGATCAATCGCAAGGCCCGCGAGGCCCGCGACCTGGGCCGCCTGATGGATCGCCTGCAAGAGATGGGCTCGCCCTATCGGGCCGATCTGGATTGGCTGATCGAACAGCGGGACCGAGGCGCCTTTATCTCCATCGCCGACTATCGCCGCCGGGTGCTGGGAGACCGGGCTGAGGGCCTCGATTTCCACGAGGACCTGGCGGTGACTCTGGAGATCAGCGCCCTGCAATACTTTCCCTATCTCATCGCCGAGGCGCGCCAGAGCATCGAACGGGGCGAGCTGATGCCGGGCCGATTTATCCGCGTCCGCAGGATGAAGGAGCAAGAGGTCGACAACGGCGATCTGGTGGCTGTGGCGGCTGCCATGCAGATCGTTGGCGCCAGCTATGTCGAGACGCTGGACACCAAGGGCACCGACGGCAGCAATATCCATCTGGGCGGGCCCGAGACCATCACCGGCTATTTCGGCGGCGTGGGTCAGCCCAACCACTATCCCCTCAAGTGGCTGGACGAAATCCTCTACTATTACACCACCTACGGCATCCAGCAGGTGCTCAACATCAACCCGGGGACGGTCCTCTTGGGCTATTTCCTGCACAAACTGGGGGTCGATATCGAGTTCAAGATCTCGGTCTATATGGGCAACGACAACCCCTACGCCGCGTTATGGACGCTGTTGGGCGCCCGGCTCTTTGGCCGCGATGACGGCACCACCTCGCTCATCGGCTTTAACTGGAGCAACTCGGTGAATAACGAGACCATCGAGATCACCGCCCAGGTGCGCAAGGCACTGGACCTCGAAGCCATCGTCCGCTTTGAGCATCACATCACCGAGACTTGGAAGAGCATTGTCCGCCAGCCCTACGACCGCACCCAGGAGCTGGTGGAGCTGGCCGACCACGTGGCCAACATTTCGGCCAAGCACGAAGGCGGCATCCCCGAGATCGACGCGGCCCGCAACCATCCCTCTGACATCCTCGACTATTTTCGGGCCAAGGACGAGATTCTGGCTGCGGGCCATATGGAAGCGCTGGAGCGCAATTATCTGGACAAGCACGACGCCGTCAACCGCACCGCGCGGGCGCTCACCGAGCACGGCCTATCGTTTGTGGCGGCGGCCCACCTGCACCGTTAGCCGGTTTTGCCGCTCAACATGCTCAGGACTTCTTGCAGGCTGGCCTCGGCCTTTTCGGGGTCCAGGCCGGTCTGCTGCGCAAGTTCGGCGGTCATGCCCGTCGACGCCAACAGCTCGGCATCGACCTCCTGACCGCTGTTGACGCGGGTCAGGATCGTTTCCATGTCCGGGTCGACCGCTACTTCGACGCCCGACCGGGAAGCCACCTGGGCCGCGCCGCGGCTACCCGACATGAGCTTGTTGAGCACAAAGCCCACCACCAACTGGGCGATCTGGGGCGGCAGCCCCAGCTTTTCGGCCAAGCCGACCACGATGGAGGTCAGGGGAGACGGGGCACTGCTGCTGGCCTGGCTGCCGCCCATCAGGGCGCCCAACAGGCCGCTCATGCCGCCTGCCTCTTGACTGGCGGCGGGTGCGCCACCGCCCATCAGGGCGCCGAGCAGGCCGCCCATGTCAGGCGCCTCTTGACCACCTGCCGGTGCGCCACCGCCCATCAAAGCGCCGAGCAGGCCGCCCATGTCGGGCGCCTCTTGGCTGCCTGCGGGTGCGCCGCCGCCCATCAAGGCGCCCAGCAGGCCGCTCATGTCGGGGGCCTCTTGGCCACCTGCGGGTGCACCGCCGCCCATCAAAGCGCCCAGCAGGCCGCTCATGTCGGGGGCCTCTTGGCTGGCAGCAGGTGCGCCGCCGCCCATCAGGGCGCCCAACAGCTCGCCCATGTCGCGCGTCTCTTGACCGCCGGCGGGCGCATCCGCGCCCTGCGGGCCGGTCGGCAGGCCCTCTTTGGCCAGATTGTCCATGAATCCTGCCAAGGGATCGCCGGTGGATTCCTCATCCTCTGGGGGTTGTTCGGTTCCGCTCACAAGGGAGCTCAAGATATCGTCCACTGTCTTTCTCCTTTCGCGGTTTGGGGGGGGATCGCACCCACGATTTGGGTGCGATTTTTCCGCTGTCCACCATTGTAGCACACATTGCCGGTTGCGCCAAATCGGCAAGAGATGTATCTCTTTGGCGGGAATGCCTCGCGCGCCCATGGCTCCTGGATCGTACCCCCTCAGGACCCGGCGCTAGGTTTCCAGGCAGAGCTCCAGGTGGGGAATTATCCTGCCGCGTGGTTCCCAAAAGGCCAAGCGGGTCCGGCCGGCTATGGCCTGCGGAGGATCACCGGCAGATGGATCACAGTGCCTCGCGTGTAGGTCACGACGGCCGAATCTCGCACCCCATCGGCGTGGTCATAGAGCACGGCCTCGATCTCGACCGGCGCGTCGGGCAACAGATCGTTGGTCAGGGTCGCCGTCACCTGAACCGCGCCCTCGCTGCCCGTAGCCAGCTCCCCCAAGTCCCACGCGGCCCACAGCCCGGCCGGGTCCACCGCGGTCGGCGACGGCACCGAGCGGGCAAAGGGCGCCTGGGGCGGGAACAGGCCGCGCAGCCAGGCCCGGCTCTCCAGTCCGCCGAGGTTGCCATAGCGCCAGGTTACGGTGGCCTCTCGACCGGCGGGCACGCCCGATGCGTACACCGCATCGAGCCACAGCTCGCTGGGCGCCTTGTCGATCTGCACAGCCCGCCGCTCCAGGTAGACGCCTTCGGCCCACAGCTCTTCCCACAGCACGGCATAGGTCCAGGTGCAGGGTTCCACGGCAAAGACCTTGGTCAGGGTGATAGGCCCCGGAGCCCCCGCGGGGAATTCCCACGACAGAGAATCGGGGCCGGTCAGGAGCACGCCCCCATCCGGTTGGGTGGAATATCGCGCCAGGGTCAGCCGCTCGGGGTTCCACTGCTCGACGATCTCGACGGCCGAGCGGGTAGAGATGACGTCGGTGACGGTCACTACGTCAAAGGTCTGCACGTCCACCGCCAGCCCCAGCGTCCAGGGTTGGCCGTTGATCCACTTTTGCCACGTGGGAGGCGGGACGTGATAGGCGACCTCGGTCTCGGCGGCCAGCTCGTCGGCATAGTTGTAGAGGCCCGCCCAGATCTCTACCGTCGTTGAGGGGGGCAGGCCGGGCGCCATTTCCACCTCGACGTTGATACGGCCCTCCTCGTTCATTCCCAGGGCGCCGAGGTCCCACCGGGCCCACAGCCCGGCCGGGTCCACCTCCGTCGGTGCCGGTTCTGAGCCGATCCAGGGCGCCTGAGGCGGGAACGTGGTGTGGATCCAGGCGTCGGATTCCAGGCCTCCGTCGTTTCCATAGGCCAGCTCGAACTCGGGCCGGTCGCCGCTGTACGCGCTCACGTCGAAAAAGCTTTTGATCCAAAGCTCGGGCAGTCGCCTGTGGACGACGACCGGTCGGTTGCGAACGGCCAGTCCAGCAGATACAGCCTCCCACAAGATCGTGGCAGGCTCGCCCGAGGGCTGCACCCGGAACTTGACCGTCACGGTCGCCGGCCCGAGATCCACACCGCTCGGGACTCCCAAACTCCAGGCGCCCGACGCGGGCAGAACGTAGGGCATGTAGGCAGGGGGATCCACCGTCCAAGGATGCAGCAGCTCCAATTCCTCGGGGTTCCACCCCTCGACCAGGGAGAAACCGCTCGGGTTGCCGGCGGCCGGCGTGATCACCTCTGTCACCGTCAGTATCTGCGACGTCTCGAGGGTGACTGAAATGCCGGGCTGCCAGGCCTCGCCGTTGACCTGTTTCTCCCAATCCACCGGGAACAGCTCCTGGTTGACGTGCAGCTCGATCGAGGCCTCGTCCTGCAACCCGTCCAGGTGGTCGTAGAGGCCGCCCCAGATCGAGACGGTCGTAGACGTGGGCAGGGTCTCGGCCAGCAGGACGAAAACCTCTATCTCACCCCGAGCGTCTTGGGCCAGGTCGCCCAGGTCCCATCGCGCCCAGGTCCCGCCCAAATCCACCTCATCGGGGAAGGGTTCGGCATACACAAAGGGCGCCGTCACGGGAAAGGTCGTGCGGACCCACACGTCATTTTCCAGCCCGCCGGTGTTGGAATACACCAGGCGGAACGAGCCCAGCCCGCCGGCGTCCACCTCGGGCGTGTAGGCGCTGTCGAGCTTCAACTGAGGGGCCTGTTTTACAAAGATGGCCGACCGGAGATCGAACGGCGGCCCCTCGTCGACGACCAGCCGCTCCTCCAGCGTCGTCGAAACCCAGGCGCATGGCTCGACCGAGAACCATTTGGTGATGGTAACCACCTCTGGCGAACCGGCCGGCACGAGCACGTCCAGCCACCCCGGCGTGCTGATCACGCTCCCGACGGACGGCATGACCTCCACGTTGACCAGGCGAAGCCGATCTGGGCTCCAGGTTTCGGTCAGTGTAAAGGCCTGGATCGCCGTGATCACGTCGGTCACTTCTACGACCTGCCCCGTCTGCACACTGACATGAAAATCGGGCACCCAGGGCAGGCCGTCCACCGACTTTTTCCAGTCCGGTGTGGGCGAGGGACCCAAGGAGGGAGTCTTGCAGCGGGTGGTCTGGTCGCTGCTAAAGTCGGTGACCCAGATTTCGGGCGGATTCGAGCCCTCGATAAATGTAATTCCGCTGTTGTATCCGCCCCCCCTGGACATTCAAAGGTCGCGGGCACCCCGGTCTTGGGCTTCATGTCGAGGCCGGTAACCAGGATGGTGTTGGAACGCCAGTCGGAATGAAAGAGCAGACCATGCTCGGCATCATAGTCGATGCCGATGTTGTCGTTCAGAATGGGCAGCGAATAGGTGGCCACCGTGGTCCAGCTATTGGGCGTCCACCAGACGCCGGTCTTGGTCAGAGCCACCTCGTAGACCAGGGCATAATCGTAGGCCGCGGCGACAAAGTAGCGCGGGGGCTCGCCGGGCACCACCGCGATGTCAATCACATTGTCGATTCGCGAGCCATCGGCGCTGTCGTTGCTGCCGACCTCGTCGTCCAGCTCCCAGGCGTTGAGGATCCTCCCCCGGGCGTCGATCTCGACGAGGTTGTCGTCGGCATAGGATAGATCGCCGTTATAATCGGGCAGGAAAAAGGTATCATTCACATAATCATAACCCGCACCGTCGCGGTTGTCGATCTGCCAGGGCCAGCCGCTGTTGATGACCGACAGGGTCAGGCTGACCAGGGGGGTATGGGTGAGGGCGCCCACCTGGAACACGGTGGGGGTTTTCTTG
>CAZNQW010000255.1:0-5533 GCA_964575225.1 uncultured Anaerolineaceae bacterium
TCCCATGAGTCAACGAATCAGTTTCGGTAACATTTATTCGTGAGGCAATACGGACTCCGATTTGATTCCGATTTGACTTCGCCGGACCTTGGCTGTTTGACAGCCTGATCGCTTTGTGCTATGATATCTTTGGTTGGAAAATCACATAGACAGCATCTCCGAGCCTCAGCACCTAAGGGTGTGTGTCAGGTTTTCCCGGCAAAGCAGAGGGGACAAAGCACAAGCCTATGGCGTCAGGCCGGTAAGGTATAGCGGGAAACGGCTATGCCCTCCACACTTGAAAAGGAGATGCGCCGACGATGGTTGTAGGCGTGGCGTCTCTCTGAGACGCCTTTTCATTGGCCCAAACCTGACTTGCGTGACGGCGTCTCGTTTTTGAGACGCCGTTTTTCATTCCGGTGGCCTTTTTCGGAAACAAGCGAGGAGCAGCGCATGCACATTGAACGTGTTCCAGAACAGAGGGAGGGAGACGCGGAGAAGGGCTTTCAGCTCGCCCTTCCAGGCATGCCGGACTTTGGATCCCTGACGTTTGAGGACGCGATCCGGCTGTTCAAACAGTGGGGCTTTCAGGTAGAGCCTGGTCCCAGACCCGAGGAAGTTACGCTCATCTTGGAAGGATCCGATTACCGCAACTGTTCGGTGCACGATGCACGCGACCTGCCCGCGATGGCGGCTGTCGCCCTACGCGTCCGCTGGCAGAACGGGCTCTTGACAGGCCGGCGAGATCATCAACACCAGGTCCCTTGTTGGACCGATGGCGATCGCGCTGGATTGGTTTGCTGACAGGTGTCGAGGGCTCTCGGTGAAGATCAAATCCTTTGAGTTTAACCTGCGAGAATTGGCCGGATCGACCGGTGATTTTGGCACCCTCTTTCCGATGGCCATCGGCTACATTGCTGTGTGTGGTCTCGACCCTGCCGGGTTCCTGGTCATGATGGGTCTGGCGAACATCGTAACGGGCCTTGCCTACCGGCTACCCATGCCCATCGAGCCGATGAAGGTACTGGCTGTTGTGGCCATCTCCCAAGCTTGGTCGCCCTCCTTAATCAGCGCCTCGGCCCTGGGAACGGGCCTCATCTGGCTACTTTTGGCTCTGACCGGCGTGATGAACTGGATAGCGCGGATCACGCCCAACTCGGTTGTGCGGGGCATCCAGATCGCCTTGGGGGTACTCTTGGCCGTCCCTGCCGTCAAGATGCTTTCTACGGGGTGGGCGCTGGGCCTGGTCTCGGTTGCGATCGTCCTACTTTTCCGCAAGAGCCGTTACACCCCCGCCGCCCTGCTCCTGATGCTGCTGGGAATTGGCTTCATGGCGTATGAGGGGCACCTGACCAAGATTCTCCCCCCTGCCTTTTCCGTGCCAACCTTTTCGGTACCGACCTGGCAGGAGATGTGGCAGGGATTGCTATTGGCCGGGTTTGCCCAACTGCCCTTGACGGCAACCAACGCCATCATTGCCACCTCGTCGTTGATCTCAACCTACTGGCCCGAGAGGAAGGTTCCTGAGCGGCAACTGGCCCTTAGCACGGGGGCGATGAACCTGGCCTCTTCGTTGTTTGGGGGTATGCCCATGTGTCACGGGGCTGGCGGGTTGGCCGGGCAATACTATTTTGGCGCCAGGACAGGCGGCACGAACCTCATCGAGGGCACCTTTGAGATGATCCTGGGGCTGTTTTTTGCCGCTTCGATCAGCCACCTCTTTGGCGCCTTTCCTCAGGCCATCATCGGGGCCATGATGCTCCTTGTGGGCATCGAGTTAGTCAAATTCGCCCGCGATGTGCGCTGGGGCCGGGATATGGCGCCAATGGCAGCCACCGTCGTGGGTTCCGTTGCGACCAACATGGCTGTTGGCTTTCTAACGGGTATGGTGGTTCACTACCTCATCGAACTCGTTTGGCGAAAAGGCAGTCCCTCGCCGCTGGGCCACGGTCTGGCTAGCACGAACCCGGATTCACCTCGCGGTGAAGAAGACTCTTGACCACAAACAGAATCAGGAAGGAAACGCTGACCAGAATCACCGCCAGCGTCAGAGCGACGTCCAAGTTGAGTTCAAAGCCGAGGTAAATGGCCAGAGGCATGGTTTGGGTGCGCCCTGGGTAGTTACCTGCAAAGATGATGGTCGCGCCAAACTCACCGAGTGCCCGCGCCCAAGTCATGACACACCCACTGACAAGCCCCGCCCAGGCCAGAGGGAAGGTTACATAGCAAAAGACCTGCCAACCACTCGCTCCATCCAAAGCGGCTGCCTGTTTCAGTTCGGGTTCAACGTTGGCAAAGCCCAGTGCTGCAGCCTTCACATAGAAAGGCGCGGCGACAAAGGTCTGAGCCAGCACCACAGCGATCCAGGTGAACGCAATATCGATGTCGAGCCACGCGAGGATTCCACCCAAGAGGCCCCGGCGGCCAAAGGCCAACAACAAGGCGACACCAGCCACGGCTGGCGGCAGGACCGTGGGCAGGTCTACCAACGTGTCGATGGCGCGTCGGAGCGGAATGCGACGCTCTGCCAGGAGATAGCCCACCGGCGTGCCCAGCAGGAGGGTCACGAGGATCGTCATCAGCGTGGTACCAAGGCTCATCCCCAATGCCTGCAGCACCTGTGGATTGCCGAGATTGGGTAGCAGGCGAGCCGGCGGCATGCGCAAGAGCAAGGCGACGATGGGCAGGATCAGGAAGATCAAGAGGGGAAGGGCCAGTAGTCTTGCCCAGTGGCGTGGAAATCGCGTGGTTCTCCGCTGCCGCGGTCCCAGGGCAGGCGTCTCAAGCTGGGTGGCTAACGCCGCCGGCTGCCGGTGTGCCGACCATGAAGGATGGGGTTCAGAACGGGCAGTCATGTCCCCTCTTTTTGTATCGATGGCTTGGGTCATCGCGGAGCCGTCCCGCTATTCCGTCGGCGAAAAGCCATATTGGGCCAGGATTTCCTGGCCCCGAGGCGAAAGAACCCAATCGACGAAGGCCTTGGCCCACTCTGGTTGAGGCGCGTCGCTCACCGGGGCGATGGGATAGGTAGCCACGGTGTTCAGCGCATCGGGGATGTCGATGCGCCCAACTTTGTCGGCATTGTCCAAACTGATGTCGGTCAGGTATACGATTCCAGCGTCCCCCTCGCCCAGCACGACCTTGGTCAACACCGACTTGACGGTATCCTCGTACGAGACAATGTTTCTCAGCACATCGTCCTTAAAAGTCGCCCCAAAAGCCGGATCCTGGCTGGCTTTGTCGAGGAACTCGAGAGAGTATTTCCCCACCGGCACTTCTTTCGCGGCGAGCACCAGCTTGAGCCCTGGCTGGGCCAAATCTTGCAGCGTTTCGAGCCTTGCTGGGTTGTCCTTGGGGCAAATGACCACAAGCTTGTTGTGGGCAAAGGTCCGTTGGCTGCCCTCGGCAACCCGATTGGAGGCGATGGCATTGACCATTTCCTTGGTGTTCGCGCTGGCAAAGACGTCGGCGGGGGCCCCTTGGGCGAGCTGTTGGGCCAATTGTTGCGAACCGGCCAGATTCAGGCTGATCTCCACGCCCGGGTGTTCGGACTCAAAGGCCTGACCGATCTCCTCAAAGGACTCGGTGAGGGAAGCTGCCGCAAAGACGATCAATTTCCCAGAGGCCAACGGCTGTGCGGGTTGCGGTTCCCCCGGGGCCGATGGGCCTTGCGACCCACAGCCCGCCATCGACAGGGTAAGGATGACCAACCCCGTCAAGAGTCGGATCCAATGCGCGGCCTGAGCGTGCCCCTTTGGCCTGGTACGGCAGAGAGGGCGATTTTGGTTGGATGTGGTGGTCATTGCCTCTTCCTTTTTTGTTGCGACGTTGCTCTGAATTTGAATATTCATAATCTGAATAGGCTGACATGATACCATAACCGGATGTTTTCGTCAAATCGCTCTCGCACAAAAAGCGGAAGTTGGGTGCTAGAGATCTGGGTCGCGAAGAGTTTCCACGATCGTGCGTTTCCCTCGTTCGGGCACCAGGGACTCGGTGATCGGCTGAATTTGGAGGTATAACTTCAGGTGTCCGGCTAATCGGGCCCGGCGAAGGGTCGGCACGGCATTGAGGGCCTGATCGATCGTGGACTGGCATTGCGCCTCGGTTCCTGGCGTTACCTGAACGCTCACATGCAGCCGATCGCCGAGGGTGCCCCGGCGGAGAGTTGCCTTGATGTTCACCACGGCCTCCAAAGGGAATAGCACATCGTCCAGATCGGCCAAGCTCACAGTCCAGCCCCCGTTCAATGGGATGCGGCCATCCAATCGCTCTCTCACCCGCGCTAGCGTTTTGAGAGTCGTGCCGCAAGGACAGGCGTCTGGAACAAAGCGACTGAGGTCACCGCTGCGATAGCGAAGCAGCGGCATCCCTCGCCGGGTGAGGGTGGTGAACACCACCTCCCCTTCCTCCCCCTCGGGGAGGGGTTGGCCCGTGTCAGGATCGACGATCTCCACATAGAGATCCGCCTCGCGCAGGTGATAGCCACGCCGGGCCTGGCACTCGACCCCGCCTCCCAATCCCATCTCGGTCATGCCGTAGTGGTTGTAGACCACACAACCCCACGCTTCTTCCACGGCGGTGACAAGGGCCGGCGACACATAGTCAGTGGTCAGCAGCGCGCTCTTGAGCTTTGCGGGCACCCGGTGGCCATTCGTATCCCGATAGCGGGCCAGGGCCAGGACCTGGGTGGGTATGCCCACCAGGCTGTTCACCTCTTGGCGGACCATCACCTCCAGGGTCTGGGGCACATCGCGCACCGGGCCATGCTTGATGGCACTGGCGCCGAGCCGCCCCAAGGCCGTTGCCAGCAGGTCGCCGACGCCGCCAGGCGTCTCGCAGGGCAGCAAGATCAGCACCCGGTCGCCGGGTTCCACCAAGGTGGTCATCCCGACGTGGAAAAAGCCGAGGGTCAACTCTTGATCGTCAGCGGTAAAGAAAATGCGCTTGGGCTGTCCCGTCGTGCCCGAGCTGAACAGGGTGACCACCCGCCGGATCTCGCTTTGGGAAACGCACAGGAGCCGAAGGGGCTGCGCCTGGAGATCCTCTGCGGTGGTAAAGGGAAATTTCTGAAGGTCCATCAAGGCCGCCACCTCGGCGGGCGCGTCGGTCAGGCGTTCCCGGTAAAAGGCGCTCCGGGTCCGGACTCGGTGCACCGTCTCCTGCAGTTTTCGCAGTTGATGTGTCTCGATGGCAGTCCGGCTCACCCGTCCGCCGTCCTGGCCGACCTTCTGTGCGATCCAGGGATCCAGAGGGGTGAGTCTCACCATGGCCCTTTCCCCCGGCACAGGGAGCGCCCCTGGCGGCTGGTAAGGTTGTAGGCGCAGAAGGGAATGATGCGTCCGTCGGGGCTGACGGTATGGATGCAGCAATCGCGCAGCCGCTCCAGATCCAGGGTCCAGGCATCCTGAAAGGCCATCCCCGAGATGGTAAAGGCATGGGTCCGGGCGCGGGTCACAAACTCATCCCAGCCGCCCAGGCCCCGATCGGTATCCAGGAGGTCCTCAGATCGGAAGAGCACACGACTGAACTCCAGTCACCGCTCAAGAGCGCG
>CAZNQW010000256.1:0-5505 GCA_964575225.1 uncultured Anaerolineaceae bacterium
GTTGTCGGCTCCGCCCTGGGGAAACCCCAGCGGCGGCGCTACCACCCTGATGCTGGTCGACGACACCCGCATCGGCCAGACCTTCACGGCGCCGCTACCCGGCCTGCACCGCATCGACCTGCTCCTCGAGGTCGAAACCATCGAGCCGGGAGCACAGATCGCCTTTCACTTGCAGCCGGACGCGCCGGGGGCCGACGACCTTTGGAGCACGGCATTGAGTTTGGGTCAGTACGAGGGGAGGCAAACCCTCATTGCCGAATTCCCACCCATTCGCGACTCGAAGGGCCAATCGTACCATTTTTTCCTGGAGCCGCTCGAAGGCCTTGCGGAAGCGCCCGTCGCCTTGATATCGGCGCCCGAGGAGATGCTGCCCGGATCGAGCGCGACCCTGAACGGCCAGCCGATCCCCGGCACCCTGTGGTTTCAGAGCCATTATTCCCTCAGGACTCGGGAAAAGATCGATCTCCTCCTCAGCCGCATGGCCGAAGGGCGCCCCTATATCCTGGGCGCCAAGGGCTTTTACGTCGGGCTGGGCGCCGTCTATGCCCTTGTCCTGGGAGCCCTGATGATATCGATCGTTCTGTCTATACTCAAAGAGCAGGAAGAATCGTTGTGAGTATCATCCGCTTTGACCACGTATCCAAACGTTTCACTCTGAACCGTCAACGCTCGCGTTCGTTCCAGGAGCTGTTTTTGAACGCTGTCCATTTCAAAGGCCGCTCCCCCAAAGAGACCTATTGGGCGCTGGATGACGTCAGTTTCGAGGTAGACAAGGGGGAGATGGTGGGCATCGTAGGCCCCAACGGCGCCGGCAAGAGCAGCATCCTCAAACTGATCGCCCGCATCATCGAGCCCACCTCGGGACAGGTGGAGATCAATGGCACCGTCGGCGCGCTCTTGGAACTGGGCGCCGGGTTCCACCCAGACCTGAGCGGGCGGGAGAACATCTATCTCAACGGTTCGATCCTGGGCTTTTCCCGGCAGCAGATGGGCCGCATCTATCACGACATCGTCGACTTTTCCGAGATGGGGCGCTTTATCGACATGCCGGTCAAGCACTATTCCTCGGGCATGTACATGCGGCTGGGCTTTTCCATCGCCATTCACCTCGAACCCGACGTGTTGCTGGTGGACGAGGTGCTGGCTGTGGGTGACAAGGGGTTTCAACTCCGCTGTCTAGACAAGATCAACCAGATGCGGCGAGCCGGTGTATCGATCCTTCTCGTCACCCACGATCTGGAATCGGTGCAGGAGATGTGCGACCGCGCCATTTGGCTGGACGAAGGCAGAATTGCAGCCAGCGGCTCGGTGGAGCAGGTGTTGGAGGACTATATGGTCAAAGTCTATGCCCAGGCAGAAAAGTCGCTGCTGGCGGCAGAATCCTTTGACCTGACACGCGAGCTGCCGCCGGCAGAGGCCAACGCCGAGGAAATCGCCGCCCTGCCCGCGAGCAAACACGCCAAACGATGGGGCTCTGGCATCGGGCAGATCGTGCGCGTCCAGATGTTGGACGGCGAGGGCACCGAGCGGCGGGTGTTCACCACCGGCGAGAGCCTGGTCGTGCGCATGCACTTCCAGGCACAGCGGGCAATCGAAAAGCCCCAGTTTGGCCTTGCCCTGCACCACGCCAACGGATTTCACATCAACGGTCCCAACACCGTCTTTGCCGGCCTGGACATCGAGGCCATCGAGGGACAGGGCTACATCGACTATCAGATCGAGCGCCTGCCCCTGCTGGAGGGCACCTACCTGTTGTCGACGACGCTGTACGACCAGGAGGGACACCACGCCTACGACCATCACCACCAGGTTTATACCTTCCGCGTGCGTCCCAACAAGGCCATCCGGGAAGAGTATGGCAGCATTCTGATCCCCTCGAGCTGGGAACCGGGCCCCACCGGCGTTTTCCTGGCTGGCGAGACCCGAGACGGGGGATCGTAAGCCATGCCGGGTACGGCCCCTTCCCCACCGTCACCCCCGCGAAAGCGGGGGCCCATGGATGTCCCTACCCACAGGCGTGACGGGGACACCGGAGAAAGGCCATGACGGCAAACGTCCGGTCGGACAAAAACCGAATCCTGGTCATCAGCCACGATCGCGTCGATGTCCAGATGGCCGGGCAAGGGGTCCGCTTTTGGGAGCTCGCCCGGGCGCTGAACCGCGAGTTCTCGGTGACGCTGGCGATACCCAACGAGACATCCCTGGCTGTGCAGGGTCTGGACCTGATCACCTACCAAATTGCCGACACGGCCGTGCTGGAGCACAGAGCGCGCCACGGGACCGATGTGGTGGTAGCCAGCCCGTATCTGATCCACCTGCTGCCCTGGATGCGAGAGCTTGCCATCCCCCTGGTCGCCGACGTCAACGTGCCGGTGGCCGCCGAGTCTCTGGCCTGGCATGCTTCCTCGCCGCGAGAGCGCCAACAAGAGATCTATCGCCACTCCTGGCGGGTGACCCAAGCCGTGGCCCGGCACGCTGATTTCCTGATCTGCCCAGGCGAGCGGCAACGGGACTATTGGCTGGGGGTGCTGGCGGCCCACGGGCGATTGCACCCTGATTTATACGCCCGCGATCCCGAGATGCGCACCCTGATTGACACCGTCCCTTTCGGCTGCCCGCTGACGCCGCCCCAGGGCGGCCCGGCCCTCAAAGGCGTGATCCCCGGGATCGGGCCGCAGGATCAGGTCATTCTTTGGGCGGGCGGCATCTGGAACTGGTTCGACCCCGCCACCCTCTTGCAGGCCCTGCCCCAGGTGCTGGCGCGCCACCCCCAGGCCCGGTTGGTCTTTATGGGCGCCGACCATCCCGATTCGGAGCGCATCCCCGAAATGGAACGGGCGCGGCAGGCCCGCGAACTGAGCCGCGAGATGGGCCTGGAGGGAATTTCGGTCTTTTGGGCACCGTGGGTGGCCTACGAGGAACGAGGGGCGTATCTGCTGGATGCCGACGTGGGGGTTTCGCTGCACAAAACGGGCATCGAGAGCCGGCTGGCCTTTCGCACGCGGCTGCTGGACGCCATCTGGGCCGGGCTGCCCATGGTATTGAGTCGGGGCGACGTGCTGGCCCGGGAATTGGAGCAAGAAGGGGTGGCACTCGCCGCGGAGGCTGGCGCCGCAGAGGCGGTGGCCCAGGCCCTCAACGCCCTCCTGGACGAACCGGACCCCCGTGCCCGCCGAGCCGCGGCTTTTGATCGCCTGCGGGCCCGGTATGCCTGGCAGCGGGTTACCCGCCCCCTCCAGGACTTTTGCCGGGCGCCTGCCCTGGGGGTGGGTAAACAGGAAGCGCACACGCTCGCCCTGGCCCAGGCCCCAGGGAAAAAGACCCTGGTCGAACTTGAGGCCGAGGTGGCCCGCTTGCAAGATCTGGTTCGGGGCTATGAGTCGGGCCGCGTGATGCGCCTGATGCGCGCTTTTCATCGGATTGAGGAAATAAGGAAATGACTCTCCATCCACTGACCCCCGATTTCGCCAAGACGCCGGTTTCCCCCCTGCGCCCCCGATACCGATATCGGCCGGCCGAGGAGGGGATCCCACCGGCAGTGAGCGTGATCGTGCCTTACTATGACACGGGGGAGGTGTTTCACGAGACGGCTCGGTCAGTGCTGGGTCAGTCGCTGCAACAATGGGAGATGATCGTCGTCAACGACGGCAGCCAGGACCCGGCGGCCCTCCGGGTGTTGGACGAATACCGCGACAGCGATCCCCGCATCCGCGTGCTCGATTTGGAGGCCAACCGCGGGCTGCCCGGCGCCCGCAACGCCGGATTGGCGGCGGCCCGAGGGGATACGGTCTTTTTCCTGGATTCCGACGATCTGATCGAACCCACGGCCCTGGAAAAGATGGCCTGGTGCCTGGATGCTCACCCCGAATATGCCTTTTGCAAGGGATTCACCGTCTGGTTCGGAGCCCAAGAGACGATGAACCAATCGCGGTTTGAGGATGGCGATCTCTTTTTGCAGCGCAACGTGGTCACGATTTTGGCCATGGTGCGGCGCGACGTGGCCCGTTCGGTGGGCGGGTTCGACGAGTCGCTGGTCACCGGGTTGGAGGACTGGGATTTTTGGCTGAAATGCGCGGCCCACGGCCACTGGGGACATACGATTCCCGAGCCGTTCGATTGGTTCCGGCGGCGTGAGACTCACTCCGACCGGTGGGGATCGTGGACGCAACAGGGCGTCAAGGCCATGCGCGCCGAGCTTCGCCAGCGGTACCCGGAGCTGTTCGCCCAGGGGATCCCCCGCGGAGCGCCCGCCCCAATGTCCGCCTATGGCCCCCTCCGCAAGGAGCGTCCCTTTGAGAATCGGTTGGCCAAGGAGGGGAAACGCACCCTGGTCCTCCTGCCCTGGATGGCCATGGGCGGTGCCGACAAGTTCAATCTGGATGCCATCGGCCAGCTCTGCGACCGGGGAGTCGAGTGCACCATCGCCACCACGATGCCCACCAACTATCCCTGGTATCGGCAGTTTGCCCAACTCACGCCCGACATTTTCATCCTGCCCAATTTCCTCCGCCCTGGCGACTATCCGCGCTTTCTCCACTATCTGATTGAATCGCGGGGGATCGACCGGGTGCTGATCTCCAACAGCGAGATGGGCTACAAGTTGCTGCCCTACCTGCGCTCCCAGTGCCCCTCGGTGGCCTTGGTCGATTATAACCACATGGAAGAGGAGAGCTGGAACAGCGGCGGACACCCCCGCTCAGGTGCCGGCTACCAGGAGATGCTGGACCTAAACATCGTCTCTTCGGACCATCTCAAGCAATGGATGGTGCAACGGGGCGCCGACGCCGACCGGATCGAGGTCTGCACTACCAACGTGGACACGGCCCAGTTTGCGCCCGATCCCGAGGCACGCGATAGGGTCCACGCCGAGTTGAACATCCCCCCCTCTTCGCCCGTGATCCTGTACGCGGGGCGCCTGTGCGAGCAAAAGCAGCCCCAGGTTTTCGCCGCCACCATGCGCGCCCTGGCCGAACGCGTCGATTTTGTGGCGCTAGTGGCGGGAGACGGAGAGGATCGCAGATGGTTGGCCGGCTATTTGCGCAAGCACCGGTTGAAAAAGAAGGTGTGGATGCTGGGCGCGGTGGGCCACGAAAGGATGCGGGATCTGTTGGCCGCCGCCGACATCCTCTTTCTGCCCTCCAAGATGGAAGGCATTTCGCTGACCATCTTTGAGGCCATGTCGGCGGGCGTCGTGCCTGTGAGCGCCGATGTGGGCGGCCAAAAGGAATTGGTTACGCCCGACTGCGGCATTCTCATGAAACCGGGAACCCCGGAGGAACAGGTTGCCTTTTACGCCGACGCCCTGGAGCGCCTCATCGGGCAGCCCGAACTGCGCGCCTCGATGGGAGCCGCGGCGGCAGCACGCATCCGCGCCGGGTTCGAGCTGAAGCAGATGGGCGACCGGCTGGAGGCGCTCTTGCAACAGGCCGAAGAGCGGCACCGCACCGATCCCCAGCCGGCGGTGGGGCCGGGGCTGGGCCGCGAATCGGCCATCCAGGCCTTGGA
>CAZNQW010000257.1:0-5476 GCA_964575225.1 uncultured Anaerolineaceae bacterium
CCACCACCCTATCCTACACTCTTTCCCTACACGACGCTCTTCCGATCTGTGAATCTGGAAAGCAATATTCTGCACATTTATGGCAAAGAGGTGCGCGTGGTCCAGGAGGTGCAGGGGCTGCTGGAGGCCATAGAGCAATCTGCTGCCGGCAAGAACGATGCTGTCGTTGGGACATCCAGCGATCCGGGAAGTGTGGCGAAATTTGGATAGGTTGTTTCATCCATAACCTAGATCAACAAAGGAGGAGAACACATGGCAAGCGGAAACGGTCGCGTCGAGAGAATGGAAGGCTATGATGTGGTCATTGCGGGGGCCGGGACCACAGCCTGCGTGCTGGCCAAGGAACTGGCCCTTAAGGGCAAGAAGGTAGTTGTCCTGGACATTGGAGATGATTCCAGGCGATTTCTGGGTTCTACCCTTTCAACGCTCAGCACGAAACACAAACTGGGGACTACATTCTCGCCAAGCAGAACCAAAGAAGGCGATACTCTCATGCTGCCAATCGGACTGGGCGGAGGCTCCAAGACCTACGCCGGTCTCTCCACAAGTCCAGATTACGATTGGTGGCGGAGCTGGGGCGTAGACCTGGAGCCATACCGGGAATGGGCTGAGAAGGAATCCTGGGTATCGTCTGTTCCTCCCGAATTCATGAGTGAGGGGGAATTGTACTTTGCGGAAGCGGCTGACAAAGCTGGGTTTCCGATGTCAGTATCCAGAAAGCACATCAAATTCGACCGCTGCAAGCCCAAGGGTTGTCAGAGTTGCTCTTTTGGCTGTCCAAATAAGGCTAGATGGGATGCAACCTATGCTGGCTGGGACGCGATGAAACTCGGCGCCAAGTTCGTTTGGAAGGTGAGAGTTGAAGAACCCATCCTCGAAAATGGCAAGGCGGTCGGCTTCAGGGGCAAGAAGGAGGATGGGTCAGTCGTTGAGGCACGCGGGAACGTGG
Source organism: uncultured Anaerolineaceae bacterium (assembly GCA_964575225.1). GTDB lineage: Bacteria > Chloroflexota > Anaerolineae > JAAYZQ01 > JAAYZQ01 > CAZNQW01. The sequence goes on from CAZNQW010000257.1 coordinate 950, forward strand.
CGGTAGGTTGTGCTGGCGGCTATGGCAATGTGGCCATTGCCAGAAAAGCTGGATTGAAGGATGCTGGAACGACCTTTGCGGGAGATGCAAGCATCATTACCTGGGGGCTACTTCCCAAAGGACAGAAAGGCAATTTGGTTGACCATCCGATGGTGCACACGATGCACTATGAACCGACCCGGACGCATTTTGGCTCCTGTATGATGACTCGCTTGGGTTTTTTAGGGGCTAATGTTATGAAGTATGGCATTGGCATGGCCAAGTATGGTCTGTTCGACTACGACCGGATTTTGTTCGCGTATGCCAAGACCAAAGACGACGGTGAAGGCTATGTCTACGACGATGGCTCCATGAGCAAAACCTATACAGAAAGAGATCGCCACCAACTCGAATTTGCGAAAGAGACGAACCGCAAAATCCTGCTCGCGGGAAAGTGTGATCCCAACAAGATCTTTGACTATATCATCATGCTGGCTCATCCAAGTGCGACGGTTCCGATTGGAACGTGTGTTGATACGCATTTGGAGGCAAAAGGCGTCCCGAACCTGTACTTTTGTGATTCCAGCGTGTTCCCCGAGTCGATCGGTTCACCGACGGTATTGACTCTGGTGCACCTGGCCAAGTACGAGGCGGAGTACCTAGCAACCGTGGTCTGAAGTCGAGCCAAGCCAGGGTGTGTGCGGTAGCCAAGGTACCGCACGCACCCTAGCCCCCATCACCTTTGGCGCGGCTTTACCGGGCGGTTCGGATTCGCCGGGGCATGCCCACGCCGGATACGTTCCTCCTGCCGAATCAACTCTACCGCATCCCACAGGGTAGTCATGCCCACGATGCCCAGGGCGGCCGAGGTCAGGTTCTCCGTGGACAGAATGGGCAAGGGTTGGTTCATCCACCACTAGACCATAAGGGGAGGAGATGCCGTGGCAAACGAAGGGGTTCAGAGATTGGAAGGTTATGATGTCGTCATCGCCGGAGCTGGAACGGCATCCCCGGTGCTGGCGAAAGAACTAGCTCGAATGGGCAAGAAAGTCATCTGTCTCGAAAAAGGCGATGACTCAAGGCGGTGGCTAAACGGTACGGTGCTGTCGATGATCGCTGGCAAGCACTCCGAAATGCACCTGCCCAAATCCATGATGGTACCCACCATCGAAGGGGATGAAGTTCTCATTCCATTTGGACTAGGCGGCGGATCCAAGACCTATGCAGGGCTGGCGACCACACCTGACTACGATTGGTGGCGCAGCTACGGCGTTGACCTTGAGCCTTACCGGCAATGGGCAGAAGAAGAATCCTGGGTATCTGACGTGCCAGAGGAGTTCGTCAGCGATGGTGAAAAGCTGTACATGGAAGCTGCCGCAAAAGTTGGCTTTCCGATGGGTATCACTCAGAAGCATCTCCGATTTGAGCGCTGCCTACCCAAGGGTTGTGCCAGATGCTCTTACGGGTGTCCCAACAAAGCCAAATGGGATGCGACCTACTCTGCGTACGATGCCATGAAATACGGCGCCAAATTCCTCTGGCACGTAAAGGTGGAAGCGCCGATCATAGAAAATGGCAAGGCAGTCGGTCTCCGCGGTAAGAGAAAAGACGGTTCTGTTATTGAGGTCCGTGGTAAAACCGTGGTGGTCAGCTGCGGCGGTTACGGCAGCGTGCCCATCGCCCGCAGCGCCGGCTTGGAGGAGGCCGGCACGACCTTTGCCGGCGATGCCAGCGTACTTACTTGGGGGATCTTGCCCAAGGGCATGAAAGGCAACCAGCACGATCATCCCATGGTGGCGCAAATGCACTACCTACCCACACAGACGCATTATGGCTCGTGTTTCCAAACAAAAATGGGTTGGTTCGGGATGACCTTTTTCGTCAAGCCCTCGCGCGGGATCAAGCACTTTTTCGATTGGGACCGCGTCATGATCACCTTCGCCAAGACCAAAGACGACGGGCAGGGTCATGTCGGAGATGACGGCTCTTTGAGCAAGACCTATACCGAAGCGGACAATTATCGCCTGGATTTTGCCAGAGATGTCGGCAAAAAGATCCTGGTAGCGGCGGGGTGCGCACCTGACGCAATTTACCATCACAAAATTCTGCTGGCTCATCCCAGTGCCACTGTTCCGTTGGGCAAACTGCTGGATTCGAATTTTGAGGTCAAAGGCATCCCCAACCTGTTTTTCTGCGACACCAGTGCTTTTCCCGAGTCCATTGGGGCGCCAACTGTGCTGACACTGGTGCACATGGCCAAGTACGAGGCGGAGTACCTAGCAACCGTGGTCTGAAGTCGAGCCAAGCCAGGGTGTGTGCGGTAGCCAAGGTACCGCACGCACCCTAGCCCCCATCACCTTTGGCGCGGCTTTACCGGGCGGTTCGGATTCGCCGGGGCATGCCCACGCCGGATACGTTCCTCCTGCCGAATCAACTCTACCGCATCCCACAGGGTAGTCATGCCCACGATGCCCAGGGCGGCCGAGGTCAGGTTCGCTTTGGTGACCAGCGACAAGACCAGGAGCCCCAGGCCCAGAACCAGAAAGACGGGCGCCGGCTTGGTACCGTACTGATAGTTGAGTTTCCGCACGGCCACGTGCCCGAGGCCAATCGTGCCAAAGGTGAGCACCGCCAGCACCAGGCCGGCCCATTGCAGCGTCATGAATCCCCACCTTCCGTATCGTCTCCGGGTCGCCTTCCCGATGAGGCAGCCTGCTTGCGCGGATTGGCTGAGAACAGGCCCCGGGCGACCCGTTTCTCCTGTTCAGGCAGTTCGGTCGCGCCCCAGATGACCGTGCCACCGACTACGCCCAGGATAGCCGAAGGCACGAACCCTGGAATAAAGAGGGAAATCAGGACAAGAACGAGCCCCAGCGCCGCGACGGCCCAGGCCACGCGGGCGCCGATGTAGTACTCCACCTTGATGACCCACACAAAGCCCAGTCCAATGGCCAGGAAGGTGAACGCGCCAAAGAGGATTCCTGTTGTGTTCATAGACATGCTCTTTTGCTACATCGTCACTCCGGAATTTGCTACGGTCCCACTGCAACGATTGTACCACAGTGCCCGGCAGAATCAAAGAAAAAAGCTTGTGCGGTTCACCGTCCAGCAACGTCTGGCTTCCCGCGATGTTTGAGACGGATCGCGTCACGGGCTTGACCTAATAGCTTCCTGGGATGGTGGTCTTCCATGGACTGGCTCTTCCCTTTGACAAAAGAAGATTCCAGGTGCATAATACGGTCATCGTCGGACCTGCGCAGCAACCGGATTGCCTGTCACGATCTCGGTCTAGGGATTGGGGTGGTTAGGCCGAAATAGCCCAGCCTGTTCAGCAATTAGCTGGCGCATTTGGTCAGTCTGGAGGGACACTGTGGAGCGTAGCGAAACTGCTCAGTTTGCAGCCGCCCATAGGGCATACCACTTGATGCACGATCGCCCGGCTATCCTTGAGGATACTGCCGCAATCTGGCTGCTCGGCCCGCCCTTGAGTACTGTCTTGCGCGTAGCTCCACTCCGCTGGCTCTTCTGGCGGCCCCTTGTCGCCAAGGTCCGGCCAATCAGCACCTTCATTGTTGTCCGAAGTCGCTATGTGGAAGATATGCTTGAGCAGTTCGTAGGCGATGGCTGTCGCCAGTACGTGATCCTGGGTGCCGGGCTCGACAGTTGGGCCCTCCGCCGCGACGAGGCAGGGGTCACCGTGTTCGAGCTCGATCATCCCGCAACGCAGCGATGGAAGCAAGCCCGCATCCGATCCCATCTGGGTGCACTGCCGTCACATCTTGTTCTCATTCCGGTCGATTTTGAGCGCGAGTCTCTTACCGAGGTGCTACCCAATCATGGATTCGACCCCCGATCCAACGCATTTGCTTCTTGGCTCGGCACGATCTGCTATCTCACGCGCGGAGCGGTTGAGGAGACGTTTGCATCGCTGGCCAGGGTGTGTGCGCCGGGCAGTCGCATTGCCTTCGATTACTTCCAACCCAAATCAACGATGTCACCTGAAGACTTGGCGCTATTTAACGTCCTCGATGAAGGAGGTACGCGTGGGGGCGAACCGATGCATACTCTTGTGGACGAGGAGGATATGGCGGAGATCCTACTCTCTGCTGGCTTCCGCGTTGTCGAGGATCTGTCGGCCCCCAAGATCAGACGCCGCTATCTGGATCAACGGTCGGATGGGCTTGACATTCCCGGCTTTGTGCGCCTGTGCTGCGCCGAGAGGCAAGGCACCGGTTAACAAGTCGCTGCGAACGACCTGGAATGTGCGGCTATCGAGGTTCTGGTAGGGGCTGAGGGGCCCGCCTGACAAGAGCGCGGCGGCAGACTCAGGTACCACCAGACAGATGTCGCGTGAGCATAATGGCTGCGCGTTTTCAGTGCACGCCGAGAATCTCTTCGAGTGCCTGTGGGATTGTGACAGGCGCCTGGCAGGTGAAATCGCGACAGACATAGGCCGCGGCGTGGCCATCAACCAGTGGTCGATCCTGCAGGAGTGGAATAGCAGGTTCGTCTGGAGAAGACCTGCCTGAAGCCACGATCTGGAAAGGC
>CAZNQW010000258.1:0-5447 GCA_964575225.1 uncultured Anaerolineaceae bacterium
GCCCGTCGGTCCGGGCGCTCTCCCCCCCCCCAGGAACTCGGGCGGGTGGCGGCTGTCGGGGGTGGGCACGCGACGGGCTCGGACCTGGATCTCGATCTCGTGCACATCGACTGAGTCGTCGCGCTTGACCACCCGCAGGTGGTAGGTGGTCGTCTGGGCAGGGCAGACCTGCTGCTCGCCGGCGCCCACTACGCCGTGATTTTGCCACGGCTCCCCCTCGGGGAAAAAGTAGACCGCCTTGATCCCATCTACCTGCCAGCGAAGGGTCGCGCACTCGCCTGGCTGAATCTGGGTCCGATCGGCCGAGAAGTGGATTTTGTATGCGGATCCGTTCATGGGTTCCTCCTTGGGTGCAGGAAAAGCCTGCAAACTGAATGAGTTTTCTCGAGACCGCGCCGGAGTGGGGACAGCCCACCTGGGCGCTCTCCTGGAGAACGGGCGACGAACGCGTTGGGGGTGCCGGTTCGCCCGCCTCCCTATTGTGCCCTCAAAGCCCCTTTTTGTCAAGCAGGGTCCCCATGACCTTGGGCCCTGTCAAAGTCCTTTTGAACAACCCGCAACCCTAGCAACCGGCACGTCGCCCGTGCGAACGCGGGAGTCCATCGATTACCGCATTCGCGGGAACGACGCTGTACGGGCGGCGCCCCCGCATGGCCCGGAACAATGGATGCTGCCTGTGGGTACACAGGCGCATCCGCGGGCATGACGGCGAGGAACGGGCACGGCATGCCGTGCTCCTATGGGTCGTCGCCCGCGCCCCGGCACGGTCATTTCCCCACTTGACAAAGGGCAAGATCGGATGCAAAATGGGAATATTGTGAAGCAGCCGCCTCACACATCGGTGCTGTAAGGCACATTTTTCGGTGTCACAGAACCACAGTCCAGTCGGACGAGAGGAGTGTCTCCATGAGTGTCGTCGACGTCAATCATCTGACCAAGTATTACGGCAAGGCCCGGGGCATTATCGATCTCTCCTTTCAAGTGCAAGAGGGCGAGATCTATGGCTTTATCGGGCCGAACGGCGCGGGCAAATCGACCACCATCCGATTGCTCCTGTCGCTGATCCACCCGACCAGCGGCAGCGCCACCATCTTTGGCAAGGACTGCATCGAACATGGGCCCGAACTCAGGCAGGAGATCGGATACCTGCCCTCCGAGGTCTTTTACTACGATCGCATGAAGGTCATCGATCTGCTGAAATACTCGGCCAGTTTCTACGACAAGGATTGCACCCAGCGCATGCACGAGCTGGCCGATCTGATGGAACTGGAACTCGGCCGCCGCATCGAAGACCTCTCGTACGGCAACCGTAAAAAGGTGGGCATTGTGCAGGGGCTCTTGCACCGGCCCAAGCTGCTTTTTCTCGACGAGCCCACTGCCGGCCTGGACCCCCTCATGCAGCGCAAGTTCTTTCAGCTCATCCAGGAGGAGAACCAGCGGGGGGTGACGGTCTTTTTCTCGTCGCACATTTTGGGCGAGGTGCAGCGGATGTGCAACCGGGTGGCCATCATCAAAGAGGGCCGGATCATCGAAATCGCCGATATCCGCACGCTGCAACAGAACAACTATAAAAAGGTGTGGATGGCGGCCGAGCATCTCGACGCCGCGGCCTTTGAAATCCAGGGGGTCACTAACCTGGAGCGCCAAAATGGCGCCATCCGCTTCTTTTTCAAGGGCGACATCAACACCGTCCTGCAAAAGATCGGCCAGTTCTCGGTTTCTGATGTGACCATCGAGGAACCGACGCTGGAAGAGATCTTTATGCACTATTACGAATAGGGGCTGACCATGGCGATGAATATTTTCCGTCAAGAGTTTCGCATGAACGCCAGGTCGGTGATCACCTGGTCGATCTCGATCGCGGCCCTGATCCTGCTGTTTGTGTCGCTGTTCTCGTCGTTCGCCCAAGATGCTGCCCTGTTGGACGAAATGCTGGCCAACTTCCCCGAGCAGTTCCTGCTGGCTTTTGGCCTGACCGACGTGAACCTGGCGACGATCCTGGGCTATTTCAGCTTGGCCTTCCTGTTTGTCCAAATCTGCCTGGCCATCCAGGCGGCGAACTATGGGTTCTCCCTGGTCTCGGTGGAAGAGCGAGAGTGGACGGCCGATTTTCTGTTGACCAAACCGGTGGGGCGCACCCAGATCCTGACCAGCAAGCTCCTCGCCGCGCTGAGTGCGCTATTCCTCACCGACATCGTGGTGTGGGTCTCGAGTGTGGTCTTTATCAACCTGTTCAAAGGCGATGCGCCCTACGAGGCCCAGTCTCTGCTGTGGTTGCTGGCCAGCATTGTGCCCTTTCAACTGTTCTTCCTAGCCGTGGGCCTGGTGGTTTCCCTGTCGGTCAAACGGGTCCGCAGCGTGACGCCCTATTCGATGGCCCTCGGCTTTGGGATGTATGTATTGAGCGCCTTTGGCGACATGCTGGGCGAAAGCGCCCTGGAACTGATCACGCCGTTCAAGCACTTTGAGCCCAAGTACATTATTCACAATGGGGCGTGGAACCTGCCCCTGGTGGCGATCAGCGTGGCCGTGATCGCAATCTCGTTGGTGGGCAGTTACTTGCTCTACACCCGGCGAGACATCCCGGCTGTGGTGTAAGGGGGTGCAGAGATGAACATCTTTATCCGAGAACTGAAGGCAAATTTCAAATCGTTGGTCATCTGGAGCGTGATCGTGACCCTGTTCGTGGCCATCGGGGTCTCGAAATTCTCTGCCTACTATGGCAACCCCGAGATGCTGGCCATCTTGGACGCCATGCCTCCGGCCATGCTGGAGGCCTTTAGCATGAATGCCTTTAACCTGACCACCCTCAGCGGGTTCTTTGGGGTGATGTTCGTGTACTTTGCCCTGATGCTGTCCATTGCGGCGGCCATGTGGGGCACCGACATCATCTCGAAGGAGGAGCGGGACAAAACGGTCGAGTTTGCCCTGACCCTGCCGGTGACCCGCAGCCGCGTGGTGACGGCCAAAGCCCTGGCAGCCGTCGTCAACTGCATCGCCCTGCTGCTGGTAACCTGGGCCGTCTCACTGGCGAGCGCTTCCCAATACAACCCCGATGGCGAGTTCCTTCGATTTCTCGCCTTGTGCATGGGAGCCATCTTTATCCTCCAGTTGATCTTTTTGGCCATCGGCCTGTTCTTGGGCTGCGCCATGAACCGCTACAAGAGGACCAGCTCGGTGGCCGTGTCGCTGTTGCTGGGCACCTATGTCCTGTCGGTGGTCTCGGGGTTGCACAAGAACCTGGAGTTCCTCAAGTATGTGACGCCCTTCAAGTACTTTGATGCAGGGATGCTGCTGCGCGAATCGAGGTTCGATCTGGGCTTTGTCGCGCTGTCGCTGGCGATCATCCTGGTGAGCATGGTCGGCGCCTATCTGACCTATAATCGAAGGGACCTGTATATCTAGCGAGCCGGCGCCCATCGGGCCGGACATCCTATGGGAAGGAATGAAGGATCGATCGATGAAAGCTCTGATAATCTACGATTCGGCGTATGGCAACACCGAAAAGGTAGCCCGCGCCATGGGTGAGGCGATGGACTCTGCCGACGAGGTCGCGGTCGTTCGGGCGGGCGAGGTGCGGCCCGAACAACTGAGGGGGTTGACCCTGTTGATCGTCGGTTCGCCCACCCAAAAGTTCCGCCCCCTGCCCCACGTCACCAGTTTCGTGAAGGGGCTGCCCGACGGCGCGCTCCAGGGCGTCAAGGTCGCGGCTTTTGACACGCGCATCCCCACGAGCAAGGTGGAGGAGGTCCGCATCCTGGCCTTTTTCGTCAAGATCTTTGGCTATGCGGCCAAACCGATTGCCGATGGACTGGCGAAAAAGGGAGGCGAGTTGGCGGTCCCGCCTGAGGGGTTCTATGTGGGCGACACCGAAGGCCCGTTGGTGGAGGGCGAGCTGGAACGCGCCGCCCAGTGGGCCCGGCAGATCGTCGCTGCGCTTTGATCCGGCAGGCGCCACCGAGAGACCACGCGACGGGCGCGGCATGCCGCGCCCCTACGACGTCGGCCCCGCATTCGCGGGATGGACAGGAACCAGTTGCCGTTGCACCCCGAAACCATTCCGATTGGCACCGCTGCCATTTTTTAAGAGAGGAGTACATAATGACTCAAGACCGTTTTCGTGGCTGCCTGCTGGGTTTGGCCGCCGGCGACGCCGTCGGCACCACGGTCGAGTTTCGACCCCGGGGCAGCTTCCAGCCGCTGACCGACCTGGTCGGCGGCGGACCCTTTCGCCTCCAGCCGGGCCAATGGACCGACGATACGTCCATGGCCCTGTGCCTGGCGGTCAGCCTGGTCGAGCGGGGCGGGTTCGACGCCCGCGACCAGATGGAGCGCTACGTCCGCTGGGCGAACGAGGGCTACCTGAGCAGCACCGGCGCCTGCTTTGACATCGGCGGCACCGTGTCGTCGGCGCTGCGGAGCTTCCGCCAGACCGGCGAGCCGATGGCCGGGTCGACCGATCCCCACTCGGCGGGCAACGGCTGCATCATGCGCCTGGCGCCCGTCCCCATGTTCTACTACCCCGACATGGACGCCGCCGAGCGCTGGGCCGCCGAGAGCTCGCGGACGACCCACGGCGCCGCCGAGTGCCTGGATGCCAGCCGCTTGCTGGCCCGCATCCTGGTCCGCGCCCTGGCGGGCCGTCCCAAAGAGGAGGTGGCGCTGGCCGACGGGGAGACCTTTGCCGGCAGTCCCAAGGTGGAGGCCATCGCCCGCGGCGAGTATCGGTCCAAGGCCGAGGCCGAGATCCGGGGCTCGGGCTATGTGATCGACTGCCTGGAGGCGGCTCTGTGGTGCTTTTGGCACACCGACAGCTTTGGCGAGGCGGTCCTGTGCGCGGCCAACCTGGGCGACGACGCCGACACCACGGCCGCCGTCTGCGGGCAAGTGGCGGGCGCCTACTATGGCGAGTCGGGTATCCCCGCCGAATGGCTGCAAAAGGTGACGATGGGGCAAGAGATCCGCGAGCTGGCCGACCGCCTGGCGGGCGGCGCGGCCCGGGCCTCATAGCAGGGGCACCCGCACGGTCCAGGCCTCCGAGAGGTGGGTCTGTGCACAGCGCAGGGTCTTGGTAGGGGTGCCGCCTGAACAGCGTCGTTCCCGCGTAAGCGCCTGCGTACTCGCAGGCAGAACCCATGGACCCCCGCGTCCGCGGGGGTGACGACCCGGGTCGGGGCGGCCCGTAGGCGCGCCCTGCGGGTGCCCACCGTGTTTCCACCCGCAAGGACTCACCTCTGAGAGGTGGGCCTTTGTACAGCGCACGAGGTTCTGTGGGGGCTCGGCCGCCGCGGGTCTGCCCGCGCTGCCCACTCCCCCGGCCCGGGGGGCCTAAGCGCCCGCAGACGGGCGGCCCCGGACCCCACGAATCTAGTGCGTTTCTCGGTCGAAATCCAGTTGCGTACGAGACGACGCGACCCGGAGATCGGAAGAGCGTCGTGTAGGGAAAG
>CAZNQW010000259.1:0-5415 GCA_964575225.1 uncultured Anaerolineaceae bacterium
GTGAGCAAGGATCGAAGTGAAAAGGTCCTTCTTCAATAGCCCAGCGCCGATATAGATCTCCAGGGTGAAATAGCCGGCAAAACAGCCCATCATCATGACGTCGCCGTGGGCAAAATTGATCATAAAGAGAATGCCGTATACCAGGGTGTAGCCCAGGGCAATGACGGCATAGACGCCGCCCAGGATGACGCCCGAGATCAACAGACGTACCCAGGTTTCGGTGCCAAAGTCTTGGCCGCCAAAGAGGAGCATCCAGATGCGCCAAGCTAAGAAAGCGGCAATCAGGAGCGCGATGATGATGCGCACGATCAGCCAGGTGTTCAACTGGATTTTGGGTCGGTGCAGAGCAGCATCCACCATAATATCTGCCTTTTTAACAAGTTGGGGCAACGCCCCACGCAGGGCGTTCCCTCAGCGCGCGACCATGAGGCAAGCCGTAGGGCTTGCCCCATGGTCGTTTCTGGTTCTATGTAGAAAGGAAGCCGATTATTGACCTGGGGCTTCTTTCCACTCTCCCCCTTCGACGATCATAAAGAGGGGCGAAGCCGCCGCCAGGTTCCCTGTACCGTCGTTGGTCAGGGTGCCGGTCAGGCCGGTGTAGTCCTTGAGGCTACGAACGGCCTGAGCCAGGGCCTTGCGCGGGATGATGAGCGAGTCGCCGCTTTCGATGGCTACTTCTTCGAGACTCGTCAAGATGACCGAGGTCGAGTCGTAACCGTGGGGGCTGAAGGGGCTCAGCTTGCCCTGCGGGTCGCCATAGGCCGCTTCGTAATCGGCCTGGAATTTGGTAAAGGCGTCGGATGGGGGAATCGGCACGTAGGTGGAATAGCTGCCTTCAGAGGCAGGGCCGGATAGATCGATATAATTGGTGCCGTAGCTGCCATCGCAGCCAAAGAACAAGGCGTTGGTGAGACCCGCCTTGTCTTTTTGCGACACGAGGACGGCGGCGTCGGCGTCATAGCCGCCGAAATAGATCAGGTCGGGATTGAGGGGCGCGATGTTGGCCAATTGGGCGCTGTAATCGGCTTCGCCGGGAGTGATAGCCTCGGTGGCGAGGACCTCACCGCCCAATCCTGTGAAGGTCGTGGCCATGACGTCGACGAGGCCCTGTCCGTAGGCGCCACCATCGTGGACGCCGACGACTTTGCGCGCGCCGATGACGTTGTAGATATACTCGGCCGCCATTCGACCCTGATCGCCGTCCGAGAAGGCGACGCGGTTGTATACGTTGGGCCCTTTGGAGGGCAGGTCAACGAGGGTGGTAGAGGGCGAGACCATGACGATTTTGGTGTCTTCGTAAACGGGGATGGCAGCCTCCGTCGATCCCGAGAAGGTGTGTCCGGCGACGGCGACGAGCCGCGGCAGGGCAGCGAGCTTGTTGGCTACGGCTGCGCCCTGTTCGGGGCTGCCCTGGGTGTCTTCGACGAGCAATTCGACATCAAACCCCTTGATCTGCGGATGAGCTTTGACGGCCAGCTCGCAGCCGCGCGAGATATCGACGCCAAAAGCCGAATAGTCTCCGGTTGTGGGGCCGACGTAGGCGACCTGAACGGTTTCGCCCTTTTTGATGGTCACACAGCCCCATTCGTCGGTACATTCGTATTCCGGGGTGCCGCAGGCGGTGGCCAAGATGCTCAGGACCAGCATAACGGTTAGAATGGCAAACAGCTTCTTCATAGCGAATTCTCCTCCTGATGATTCACGCGTTCAGCTATTTGAGCGAAAGCCTGCAATGGATGTAGAACGTATCACCTCCCCCCTTTTTGGGTGAGCACCGTTGCTTTGTCCGTTTGGGCCCCGTTGACCAAACGCCTGCTGGAGATTATACCGAGGAATGGCGCATTTGTCAAGAAAGGTTCGAAAGGCACAAAAAGAAAGGAAAGGCAAACAAGCCACCAGAAACCCATCGTCTTTGATGGATTTGATGGCACAAGGGCGGGGCCGCCTTGTTCGTTTTTTCTCTATTCCTGAATTTGTTTCAGTGTTTCTTCGACGAGTACGCGGCGCAGGATCTTGCCGACCATGGTTTTCGGGAGTTCTTGACGGAACTCGACATATTTGGGCACCTTGTAGTAGGCCAGGTTTTGGCGACAGTATTCGAGGATCTCTTCTTCGGTGGCGGTTTCGCCCGGTTTGAGGACGACAAAGGCCTTGATGCGTTCGCCTTTTTCGGCGCCGACGGGGATGCCCGCCACAGCGGCTTCGAGGATTTTGGGATGCTCGTACAGGACATCTTCCACTTCGCGCGGGTAGATGTTAAAGCCGCCACTGCCAAGGATCATGTCCTTTTTGCGGTCGACGATCTGAAAGAATCCGTCGGTGTCCATGCGGGCGATGTCGCCGGTGTGGAGCCAGCCATCGCGCAAGGCGTTGGCCGTTTCGGTGGGCATGTTCCAGTAGCCCTTCATCACCTGGGGGCCCTGAACGCACAGTTCGCCGATTTCGCCCACGGCCAGATCGGTTTCGCCGGTCTCCAGGTCGCGGATGGTGGCCAGGGTGTCGGGGAAGGGGATGCCGATCCAGCTCCCTTCTTTGCGCTTGCCATAAATGGGGTTGCAGTGGGTCACCGGCGTGGCCTCGCTGAGGCCATAACCTTCGACGAGTTTGCCGCCGGTCAGTTTTTCAAATCCCTGTTGTACCTCGGGCGGCAGGCCCGCGGCGCCGCTGATGCAGGCGCGAATGGAGGATACGTCGTATTTCTTGACGTCGGGGTGGTTGGTGATGGACACATACATGGCCGGGACGCCGGGGAACAAGGAGGGTTTGTGCTTGTTGATGGTTTTCAGAACGTGGTCGAGGACGCGCGGGTTGGGGATGAGAAGCATCTTGCCGGCGACATAGAGGGTCATGTTCATGCACACGGTCATGGCATAGCTGTGAAACAGGGGCAGAGCCGTCATCATCACTTCCCGGCCCTCTCGAACGTCCCACATCCAATGCCGCGTCTGAATGGCGTTGGCCACCAGGCAGCGATGGGTAAGCTGGGCGCCCTTGGAAATGCCCGTTGTGCCGCCGGTGTACATCAGCACGCCGGTGTCGTCGGGCGTGGCGTGGACCAGGGTGGGCATGGGTGGCGCCTGGGCCATGAGGTCCTGGAACCAGTAGGTTTCGGCGTCTTGGGAGATATCCTGGAAATGGCCCTCTTTTTTCTCTTTGGCCACAGTGAACAGAAACTTGAGCAAGCCGGGAAAGTATTCTTTGATGTTGGTGACGATGACCTTTTCCACTTGGGTCTCGTGGCGGATCTGTTTGACCAGGGGATAGGTAAGGCTGAGGGTGATGGCGACTTTGGCGCCCGAGTCGGCAAATTGGTGTTTGAGTTCGCGAGGCACGTACTGGGGGTTGCAGGGCACGACGATTCCCCCCACCATGAGAATTGCCTGATAGGCGATGACGAACTGGGGGCAGTTGGGCAGGTGAAGGGCCACTCGATCGCCCTTTTGCACCCCCAATTTCTGGAGGGCAGCGGCAAAGCGGTAGGTCCATTGCAAGAGTGTGGCATAGTTGATGGAGGTGTCCATCAATGCGTTGCCGAGGGGCTCAACGACGTTGCCAAAGACAATCGCCGCGTTGTTGGGGTGCTTTTTGGCGGCATCTACGAGGAATTGCCATAGGGGCGCCGAGGGATACTCGATCGAATGAGGGACATTGGCGTCATACTCATTAAGCCAGGGCTTCTCCATCCTCCTCCTCCTTCTGTTGTCCATGTGCAACTTGCCCCCGCCCGGTCGGCGGGAACATCCTGATTTTGAGTATACCGGAGATATTGTGGTTTGTCAAGCGGGTTCTGAAAAACCTGTGCGGTCGGGTGTGCCTGTCCCGCCGGTGCCGCAGGTCGCCTCCGTGGACGGGGGCTATGAGTGCAGAAACCAGGGTCTTTCAACCGTTGTCATGCTTCGCGCCCCGTGTCCGCACGGCCCCGTCCTCGGGGCGCGCGTGCCTGGCAGATGTATGGGGAGGGCCATTGTCATGGATGCTGCCTGTGGGTACACAGGCGCTTGCGCGGGCATGACGGTGTTGGCTGGGTGCGGCAGGCCGGGCCCTTACGGGCTGGATGGCACGTCGTCGTCGGGCGCGGGTTCCCTTTGGGGCTCGGCCAGGTAGGAGCGGACGAGGTGAAGGCCGGAGAAATGGCCCAAGGTCAGGTAGGTGATAGGCAGCTCTCTGCCCAGGAGGCGGCGCCGGATGCGTCGGGGTCCCAACCCCTGGGCTTGGAGTTCGGCGATGCGCTCACCCAATTCCTCCAGGTAGGCGATCTTGTCCAGGATCGGACGGACACCTTCGGTGCGCACGGTGCCGCTGCCCGCCAGGAGGACCTGGATGGGGAGGGCGGACAGGGTTTTCAGCGAGGCAAGGATGCCGCGGATGTCGTTATCGCGCCGCAGGGCGCGATCTTGGCCCCCGATAAAGGCGTCGCCAGAAAACAGCCACCCCCGGTCGGGCTCGAACAGGCAGATGTGGTCGGGACTGTGGCCCGGGGTGGGGATGACCTGAAATCGGTGCCGGTCGGTGACAATCTCGGTACCGATGGGGGTGCCCTGCGAGGGCCTCGGCCAGCCCCAGAAAAAGCGTCGGTAGGGCTGCAAGGGTTGGAGGCGAGGGTTTTCCAGGATGGGCAGGGCCGCGGGGTGGGCCAGGATCGGGCAGTGGGTCAGGGCCTGGACGGAGGCGTTGGCGCCGATGTGGTCTTCGTGGCTGTGGGTGTTGACCACCTGATCGACGCCAAGGCTGGTGACGGCTTGGGCAAAGAGATGGGAGGTGCGGGCGCAGCCGGTGTCGATCAAAAGCCCGTCGACCCAGTAGGCGGCCGCCGAGTAGGTGGCGCGTCCCAGCAGTTGCCGGGATACGCGGATGCGGACAATGGGTTCGGAGGGTAGAGGATGGTCAATGCGGATCATGGCTCTGCAACCCCTCGATCATGGCCCGCGGCAGTCGCTGGGGCCGCCCCTCGCCATCCACGCAGACGTGACGGGTCCAGCCAGAGACCAGGCGGGTGTGGTCCGCTGCCGCCACAACCTCGTAGCTTAGGGTCACGCTTCGGCTCTTGATCTCCTGGATGCGGGTGCGGACGGTGATCAGATCGCCAAAGCGCGCCGAGGCATGATAGCGGGCATAGGCCTCGGTTACGGGCAGCAAGGCGCCCTGTTGTTCCCATTGGCCATAGTCCTGGCCAAAGGCGCGGAAAAAGTCGCCGCGCCCAACTTCGAACCAGACCAGGTAGTTGGCGTGGTAGACGATGCCCATGGCGTCGGTTTCGGCATAGCGCACCCGGAGGGTGGTTTCGACGATTTGGGGCGGCGGCGTGAATGTCATCCGGTTCCTCACTGGGCGAGGGGGGTATCGTCCGCTCCCCCCTCGCTCGCGCGGCAGATCGGAAGAGCGTCGTGTAGGGAAAGAGTGTAGGATAGGGTGGGG
>CAZNQW010000260.1:0-5410 GCA_964575225.1 uncultured Anaerolineaceae bacterium
TATTTGAGCGCCCCGGCCGTCAGCCCCCGGATCAGATACTTTTGGAAAAAGATATAGACCAGGATGGGCGGCACCACGGCGATGACAATGCCTGCCGTCAACAGGCTAAAGTCCAGTTGGAACGTATTGGCCATGACCATCACGCCCAGCATCACGGTGCGCATGGCCTCTTTTTGGATCATGGTCAGGGCCACCAGGTATTCGTTCCAGAACCAGATGAACTCCAGAATGACCATGGTCACCAGGCCGGGCGCGGCCAAGGGGATGACGATGCGCCAATAGGATTGGAACCAGCCGCAGCCGTCGATGCGCGCCGCCTCCTCGATCTCGACCGGGATCGACTTGTAGAAACCAGTCAGGGTGAACACCCCAAAGGGGACGGTAAAAGCCACGTACAGGGCGATCATCCCCTGGTAACTGCTCATCAGGCCCAGGCTGTTCAGCAAGCGATAAAGGGGCACCAGAGCCACCTGCAAGGGCAGCATCACCCCGGCCAACATCAGAAAAAAGAGGGGTTGCTTGCCCGGAAAGCGCAACCGCGAAAAGGCATAGGCTGCCAGCGACGCGACCGTCACGCTCAACGCAACCGAGACCACCGAGAGAATGATGCTGTTCTTGTAATAGGCGCCCAGGCTGGCCTGATTCCAGGCCCGCACATAGGCATCGAAGCGGAAAGCTTCGGGCCAGCTCAGCGGACTGGCCGTGATCTCGGGCATGGTCTTGAAGGTGTTGACGATCAGCAAATAGAAGGGACTGAGCCAAGCCAGGCACAGCAGCGTGACGGCCAGCTCCAGGGCCAAGCGGCCCGGACGAACCCGAGGCCAGGCGAACCGACGGGCAGGCGCCTTGGTGCTCATTCTTCCTCCTCGCGGGTCATCCAGCGGATGTAGAGAATCGAAAAGCCCAGGATCATGAGGAACAGCACGACGGCCATGGCCGCGCCATAGCCCATTTTGTAGTGGCGGAAGGTGTTGGCAAACATCCAGGTGGCGATCACTTCGGTGGCATGGTTGGGATTCCCCCGAGTGAGCACAAAGATCAGGTCGAACAGCTTGAGGGCGTCCATGGTCATCCACACCACGACGACGATGGTCGCCTGGCGCACCAACGGCACGGTGATCCGCCAAAAGCTCTGCCAGCCGGTGGCGCCATCCACCAGCGCCGCCTCGTACAGGTCCACCGGAATGGCCTGGATGGCCGCGTAAAAGATGACGATGGCAAAGCCGGTAAAACGCCAGATGCCGGGTACCATGGCCGCCGCCAGGGCCGTTGCGCGCTCGCCCAGCCAGTCGTGGATCCAGCTCTCCAGGCCCACCGCCTGCAACAGCATGCCCGGCGCGTCGATGCGCGGGTTGTACATCCAGGCCCAGATGGTGCCCACGGCCACCATCGACACCAGGTAGGGCAAAAAGATGGCCGAGCGATAGGCGCCGCCGCCGCGCAGGTTGGCAAAGAGGGCCGCGAATCCCAAGCCCAGCGCCGTGGGGACCACCGCCAGGACGAGGGTCGCCACAATCGAGTTGCCCAGCGACTGGCCAAAGACCGGGTCGGCGGTGAACATGGTCACATAGTTGCCCAGTCCGATAAACGTCATCTCCTTGCCCAGCCCATTCCATTCGAAAAAGCCGATGTAGATGGACTGGATCACCGGCCAGACCACAAACACCAGGTAGATGGCCAGCGCCGGCAGGATAAACAGGTACGCCGCGCGCATCTCCTCCCGCCGCCGTCGCGGGATCTTGAAAGCAGACATGGCCCACTCCGTTCCAGCCGGGGACGGCGCCCGAGCGTGCGGCGCCGCCCCCAGCCGAGTGCGTCTATGCTTCGCCCTGGGGCACGCCCACCCAGGGTACTGTTTCTGCCACCTTTTGCGCCGCGTCCATGGCTGCCTGCACCGTCAGTTCGCCGTTCAGGATGGCGGCCATGTTGGAATAGAGCGCGGTCGTTGTTTCAGGATGGAACTCGAGCCCCAGATGGGCAAAGGAATCGTATTTCTCCACCACCGACATGATGCCTTTGGTGAGTTCAGGGAGCGATGCTTCGGCGCCCTTGGTCACCGGGCCAAAGCTGGTTTCCGCCCACTTTTTCTGCACGTCCAGGCTGATCATGTAATCCAGCCACTTGGCGCCTTCGTCTTTGGCCGGGTTGCGCTCGCTGATGCACTGCACCCCTTCCACATACACATCGTTGGCCAGATCGACCGAGGAGTGAACCTGGGGGTACATGAAAAAGCCCAGTTCAAAGGGTTTGTCGCCCCACAACTGCGGCAAGAGCTGGGGCGGCACAAAGCTATGGAACAGGCTCATGCCCACCGTTCCCGAGGCCATCAGTCCTAGCCAGCCAAAGATGTCGAGGCCGTTGATGCCCTCGTTCATGCGGCCCTTGGGATTGAAAAAGATGTCGGACATGATCCGCTCGAGCCCGGCGACGACGCCCTTGTCGTTGAGGGGGATCTCGCCCCGCACCACCTTCTTGCGGTAGTCGTTGCCGTTCTCGCGCACCACGGCATAATCCCACCACCACTGGCACCAACTGCCCTCTTTGTTGCCCAGGCACAGTGGCAAAAAGCCGCCGGCTTGAAGCGTGTCGCAGTAGCCCAGGAATTCGTCCCAGGTGACGACCTCGGGCGGCTCGATGCCCACCTGGGTGAGGATGTCCTTGTTGTAGTAGATGCCTGCCGTGCACACCTCGGTGGGCACCGAATAGTACTTGCCGCCGATGGTGATGGCCCGGGCCGCCAGGTCGACCAACTGGTCTTTCCACTTGTACTGCTCATAGTACTTGCTGACGTCGGCCACCAGCCCTTCATCGACCAGGAACTTGAGCCAGTTACCGCCATAGCCGTAGAACAGGTCGGGGGGATCGTCCGAGGCCATCGACACGGTGATGGTCGATTTATAGTCCTCGTCGCCGAAAAAGTTCTTGGCCAGGGTAATGTTGGGATACTTGACCTGAAAATCATCCACAAAGCC
The DNA here is from genome assembly GCA_964575225.1 of uncultured Anaerolineaceae bacterium. GTDB lineage: Bacteria > Chloroflexota > Anaerolineae > JAAYZQ01 > JAAYZQ01 > CAZNQW01. The sequence goes on from CAZNQW010000260.1 coordinate 2,973, forward strand.
CTCGAACACGGTTTTGGGCGGCTCCCAGAAATAGCGATACCAGAGGCTAAAGTCCACAGACTGCGGCGCCGGCGTCGGGCCGCAGCCAGCTAACAGCGACGGCACACTCAACCCTGCCATGGCCGCCGCACTCATCTTTAGAAAGTCACGCCGAGATACCGACTCGATCATATTCTCCTCCTTGTGCTTGCCACACAAAAATACACGCGCTTACGGGTCGAACGAACCAAGGCTTGAGGCCTCACCCCCTTTCTGAATGCAAGTTCAACACCATCGGCCAGCGCCCTTCCCCCGATTGCCTCCGGCTCAGTTGTGGGCCAGGTCGCGCAACAGGCGATAACCGATGACCTGAATGCCCGAGTTCCGTACATGGTCGCGCAGTTCGGCGCTGACAAAGGCCTGATAGTCGGCCACCCGGCTGGGCCAATCGGCGGTAATGGCCCGCAGCTCGGGGGTATCCGCCGCCGGATGAATGACCAGATGGTTCAGCCCCGGCGGCAGCGAATCGAGGACCTGCTTGGCCAGGGCGATCCGCTCGTGGGGTCGATCCAGCGGGAGCATGGCCGCATAATCCACCATCGGCAATTCCATCTCCTCCAGCCGCTCCACCTGCGCCGCCGCCTGCTCGGCCGTCTCCGGGCTCACGGGCAGTCCCAGGGCCCCGGTCAGTCGCAGCCACCCGGCCGCGTCGGCGCGCAAGAGCATGATCGGCAGACGATGCGCCAGCGCCAGGTCGGCGTAGGCCACCACAAATTCGGGGTGGAGCACCGAGAGTTGGTGGGTATCGAGATGGGTAACGTCGATGCCGGCCTGCAAAGCGCGGTCCAGTTGGGCTTCCAGCTCCTGCCGCACCGCCTCGCCGCGAGCCTGCTGCACCTCCAGCGGGCCCGCAGGCAGGTATCCGGCCTGGTCGATCAGGCCCGAGGCCGGATCGCGAGTGGACAGGGGCCCCCAGCGATAGGCGGTGTACTCGTTGGTCAGAGTGAGATGGACCCCCATGTCGGCGGCAGGGCGCCGGCGGCAAAGGGCCGCCGTCAACGGGAACCAGGGGCAAGGGACCATGGTCGACGCTGAGGAGATCAGCCCCACATCCAGAAGGTCCTCGTAGGCCGACAGGGTGGCCTGGCACATGCCCACATCGTCGGCGTGCAAAAGGACCACCCGATCGGATGGGCTCAAGCCCAATCGCTTCAGGACAGGGTTCGGGTTGGTCATCGATCCCACCCTCCCGTGTATTGCGCCCGATTTGCCGGTCTATTTGGGCGCCGTCGCCGAGCCTCGATCGACAAAGGTGGTATCCAACACCACAGGCGCCGGGGGCTGCCCCCCGGCCATCAGTTCCAGCAGCATTTGCGCTGCCCGCTGCCCCAGAGCATGGGTGTTTTGCCGGATGGTACTGAGAGGAGGCTCTATGTAGCGAGCCAGGGGTACATCATCAAAACCGATCAGCGACAGATCGTCGGGCACGGTCAAGCCCAGTTGCCGCGCGCCGCGGAGCGCGCCCACCGCCGTAAGGTCGTTGAAGCAGAGCACGGCCGTCGGCGGGTCGGGCAGAGATCTGAGGGCCAGCAAACCCTCTCGCCCGCCCTCTTCGTGCGCGTCACCGACAAAGATCAGGTCGGGATCGACGCCCAGCCCGGCGCTCTCCAGGGCGCGCCGATACCCCTGTAAACGATCCCAACCGGGCAGGGCCCAGGTCGGCACGCCGATGTGGCCGATGCGGCGATGGCCCAGGCCGATCAGCCATTCGGTGGCCGTCTGCACGCCCTGTTGCTCGTCGGTGCTTACCACAAAAGGGTGCGACGTGGCCCTCAGCGGGCTGATGAGCACCGTGGGCACGGAGAACCGTTGATGTAACAGGGCGTGATCCTCGCCCATCACCGAGCTGATGACCAAGACGCCATCCACCTGGCGGTTGCGAAAGGTGTCGAGCACGTGGCGCTCTTGCTCGGCGTCGGCATAGTGGAGGCTCAGGAATACCCCATACCCGGCGCGACGCAGCTCTTCCTCGATGGCCGGCACGATCTGCACCACCCACATATCGGCAATGGTGCGAACCGCCAGGCCGATGGTGTGGGAGCGTTGGGTCACCAGGCTGCGGGCGATGCTGCTGGGCGTATAGCCCAGTTCCTCGGCGATGGCCAAGATGCAGGCCTTGGTCTCAGGGTGAATGTCGGCTTTGTCATTGAGGGCGCGGGAGACGGTTGTCAGTGATACGCCGGCGCGGCGGGCGATGCTCTTGATCGTCGCCCGTCGAGAGGGTGGACGCCTGGTGGTTTCGTCCATGGTCACCGACCTCGTGATGGCGGAATTCGGAACCGTTGCCGGAAACGCTTCCGGTAACGTTACCGATAGTATATCACCGTCCGGCGCCCCTGTCAAGACCCCGATTTGACTCATTAAGAATCTTACCGAAAGGTATTCGTTGACTCACGAGT
>CAZNQW010000261.1:0-5402 GCA_964575225.1 uncultured Anaerolineaceae bacterium
CAGGCTGGATCATCATTTTGACATTTTGTTCAATCGCTTAACTTGTGACCAATGGTGTAAGGGCAAAATGGGGGTTACCGGCAGAGACTTTTCGGCGATCCCACGATAGACCGTGCTCCCTGGGCGGGGCAAATCCTGTAAAACTAATGAAATACAACACAGGGAATTGACTGTACGCATGATGAATCAATCACTGTCAGCTCATGCCACCCCCAGTGACGACCAGGGCGTGCCACTCGACGCCGTCTGCCAAAGCATTATCGAACACAGCCGGGATTGCATCAAGATCCTCGACCTAGACGGTCGACTCAAATTCATGAGTGAGGGCGGCAAACGCTTGTTGCGCATCCAGGATCTATCCCAGTACCTGGATATGCCGTACGAGTCTTTCTGGCAAGACTCTGACCGCGTGGCCACCTTGGAGGCTATGGCCCGCGCTCGTTCCGGAGAGGTGGGTCGTTTCCAGGGATACTGCCCCACCGCAGATGGCACTCCCAAATGGTGGGATGTGGTGATAAGCCCAATTCTAGGCTCAGAAGGTCAGGTCGAGCGACTGCTGGCAATCTCCAGGGACACCACCGAACACAGGGCAATAGATGAGGCGCTGCGAGCCAGTGAACAAAAAATAAACGCGCTTTTCGACTTACTGCCAATCGGCGTTTCGATCCTGGATAAGGATCGACGGGTCGTGCGAGATAACCCTGCCCTTCACAGGATCCTAGATCTGTCCAGAGAAGGCTTGCAGGCGGGCGCTCATGTAACCCGGGACTACCTGCGGCCCGATGGGACGCCCATGCCGACCGAGGAATTTCCCAGTGTGCGGGCCGTCCGTGAGCGTCGGCCGGCAAAAGGTCAGATCGGGATAGTCAAAGAAGACGGCACGGTCACCTGGACCGAGGTCAATGCCGTGCCCGTTGAGCTGGACGACTGGCGAGCGATTATCACCACCACGGACGTTACCCTGCGCAGGCAGGCGGAGGAGGCCCTTCACCGGGCAAATGAGGAACTAGAACGGCGGGTGGAGGAGCGCACCGAGAAGCTGCTGGAGACCAATCGTCGCCTGGAACTCGAGATTGGCGAGCGGTGGAAGGTGGAAGAGGAATTGCGCCGCACCGAGCAGGAATTGGAACAGCGCGTCGAGGAAAGAACTCGTGAGCTCGCAACGTTGTTGGAGATATCGAACGCCGTGGCTCTGTCAAATGAGCAGGAGCCACTACTGCATCGGATCCTGGAACTGCTTGAGGCAGTGGTTAACTACCAAGGAGCAACCGTCTACCAGCTGGAGAATGATGTGCTCAAAGCCCGGATGCACCGAGGTCCCCTACCCCTGGAGGAGGTGCAGAAGCTGCACCTGCCGGTGGAACGGCCCTCCCTGGCCTACGAGCTGCTGTCGACGCAGAAGCCGATCTGCATCCCCGATGTTCGCTCGGATACCGCATCGGCCGCCGCATTGCGTCAGGTTGCGGGCGAGCGCTTCGACTCCCTGTTCGGCTACATCCGCTCCTGGCTCGGGATCCCTCTGGCGGTAAAAGGTGTGATGGTGGGCCTTGTGACCTTGCAGCGAAGCGAGCCGGGCGCTTTTGACGAGCGCGAAACGGAACTGGCCCAGGCTTTTGCTGGCCAATTGGCAGTGGCCCTGGAGAATGCTCGGCTCTACCACCAGGCGCAGGGGCTGGCTGCCATGGAGGAACGACAGCACCTGGCCCGCGAACTGCACGATGCCGTAAGCCAAACGCTCTTTTCGGCGAGTTTGGCAGCCGACATCCTGCCCCGCCTGTGGCAGGAGGACCGCGAGTCAGGGCTGGAGTGCCTGACCGAAGTGCGCCATCTCACACGGGGGGCCCTGGCTGAGATGCGCGCCCTTCTCTTGGAACTGCGACCTTTGGCCTTGGCACAGGCCGATCTAACGGCTCTCCTCCATCAACTGGCCGAGGCCGCCAGCAGCCGGACGCGCATTCCGGTGGTCGTCCACGTCGACCCTCACTGTCCCTTGCCGGTTGACGTGCGGATAGCGCTCTATCGGATTGTGCAGGAAGCCCTGAACAACATCTCCAAGCATTCCGAGGCACGGAAAGCCGCCATCAATCTGCGCTGCACACCCCTGGATCCACCCGCCGATTCGGCAGATCCTATCGTGCAGGTGGAATTGTCCGTCGTCGACGATGGCCGCGGATGCGACACAACCTGCCTCGGTGAGGGCGGAAAGGGCATGGGCATGGGCATCATGCATGAACGAGCCAAAGCCGTGGGCGCCTCCTTTCGATTTGCCAGTGAGGTGGGAAAGGGCACATCGGTCATCATCAATTGGCCAGCGTACAACAGGTAATCGAAGGAACCGCTTTGGAGGATAGAATCATGAGCGAGGGCCAGGTCATTCGCATCCTGATTGTTGACGACCACGTCCTAGTACGCACCGGGCTCAAACTGTTTTTGCGGGCCTTTCCCGATCTCATGCTGGTGGGCGAAGCCAGCAGCGGAGAAGAGGCCATAGGCCTGTGCACCGACGCCGAGGCGGACGTGGTGCTTATGGATCTTGTGATGCCTGGCATAGGAGGTGTCGCTGCGATTCAAGCCATCCGAACGCAGTGCCCGCAAACTAGGGTGATTGCCCTGACCAATGCCCAGGATGTGGACATGGTGCAGAGCGCCCTACGGGCAGGCGCCACGAGTTACCTATTGAAGAATGTGACCGCCGATGAGTTGGCAGCAGCCATTCGCGGTGCCAGGGCAGGCCGATCCACGCTGGCGCCGGAAGCGACCCAGGCACTGATCGAGGCGACGCTGCACCCCTCGTCCCCTTCCTCTGAACTGCCGTTTAGCCTGACCTCGCGCGAGCGTGAAGTCCTGGCTTGGATGGTCAAAGGGCTGAGCAACACTGAGATCGCCAAGCAACTCACGGTAAGCCCCGAAACGGTCAAGTTCCACGTGAGCAACATCCTATCCAAGCTGGGCTGTGCTAGTCGCACCGAAGCAGTTGCAATAGCCGTTGGGCAAGGTTGGGTGGCCCATCCCACAGGCGGCTCCCCGGATTTCGGCTCAAACTAACTCCCCAACTGGGTAGGTCAACCCCCCCCAGGCAGCCGTTGTGGCCTGGGGTTTTTTGTCGGATAATGAGACGGTTCCTGCCGATCATTTTTTCTTTCGCTATGGCAGTTTGCAGAAGGGAAAAAGCGATGCAGCCAGTACTGCAATATGACCAAGCCCCATGTCAGCGCATCCGTGTGCTCGTGGTGGATGGGCACGCTGCCGTGCGACATGCCATGGCGACCTTTGTCGGTGCGTTTGACGACCTGGAACTAGCCGGCGAGGCAACCAGCGGCGAAGAAGCTCTTGACCTTTGTGATTGCCGTTACCCCGATGTTGTTCTCATGGCCATCAACATGCCCGGCCTTTCGGCCGCCGAAACCACCCGCACCATTCGGAAACGTTGGCCCATCATCCAGGTGATAGGCATGAGCACGTTCCAGGAAGAGGAGCAAGTGCCTGAGATGCTGCGGGCCGGGGCGATGGGCTACATGCTCAAGAACGTCTCGGCCGAGGAGTTGGCAGGCATGATTCGCCAAGCTCACACCGCGTGAGGAGAAAACGGAAAAGCAAATGCCCACAGCCAAGACAAGGAGGTGTGTCCCAAATCAAGGCATGTAACCCCCATTGCAGTTCAGACCGAGCGTATCTTCAGATGACCGTGTGTAAAAAACGAAGGGAGAAATTAGATGTCATACCGCACATTCTTTGAGCGCCTGCTTCTGGCCCTCGTGCTCGTCTCGCTGATTCTCAGTGGCACTGGACCGTTGGCCGTGCGAGCGCAAGCCCCTGAGAACGGCAACGGACCGAACTATGCAGAAAAAGCGGCCCAAGTCAAGGAAAAGCAGGACCAACGGATCAACCAGGTTGACCGGCAAGCCGCGGCTGAGCGCGCGGCCGAATCTGGTTTTGTGCTGGAAGCGATGGGCACGGCCGACATGGCCATGCCCGGCGAGGCGCCTCGCTACTTCAGCCACCCCAACTATGCCAACAGCCCCCTGCCGGGCAACATCGTCACCGAATGGAATGCCATCGCCCAGGAGATTCTCCAGCCCACACCCATGCCGGGCATGCCAATGACCATGGGTGACATTTCCATGGCAACCGCCTTTGTCTACCTCGCCTACATGCAGGCGGCGGTGTACGACGCGCTGGTGGCGATTGAGGGGGGGTACCAACCGTATGCCTATCAGGGAGGACCCAGCCCTGACGCATCGCATGCGGCTGCAGTGGCCACGGCTGCATACACCGTCCTCAAGCATTACCTCCCCTACGAGCCGACTCTTGACGGCAAGTACGCCGCCTCGCTCGAAGCGGTTCCCGATGGTCTCGAGAAAACCGCGGGAATCGCCTTGGGCCAGGATGCCGCTGCCGCCATCATCGCTCTTCGAGCCGGCGATGGCTTGCTCGCCCCCGATACATACACCCTTCCGGCCCCTGGCCCGGGTGTATGGGAGCCGACACTGATGCTGCCCGGCGGAACTCTTGCGCCGCCTGTAGATCCCTGGATGGCGTTGCTAAAGCCGTTTTTGCGTGCTGAACCAGACCAATATCGCCCGGGACCCCCTCCAGATCTCACCAGTCCTGAATACGCAGCCGACTTGAATGAGGTTCAGGAAATTGGCGGCGCTGTAAGCGCCTTGCGGACGCCCGAGCAAACACAGATAGCTCAATTCTGGACGACCAACATGGTCATCCAGACCAACGTCTCGTATCGGCAGCTCGCAAGCAAGCACGGCCTCAATCTGATCGACACCGCCCGCCTGATGGCAATAGGCAACATGGTTGCTACCGATAGTCTCATTGCCACTTTCGACACAAAATACTTTTACAACTTCTGGCGGCCGGTAACGGCCATCCAGAGGGCCGACACGGATGGAAACGATGCGACGGTTGCCGATCCCACCTGGCTGCCAGCCGTGATGACGCCGAACTTTCCCGAGTACGTGGCAGGGCATGGTTCCTTTGTCTCGGCGCAGGCTGAAGTCTACACCCAGTTCTTCGGCACGCCCGAGATCGAGATCGATGTGGAGAGCAGTGTCACAGGCACAACACGGCACTATGCCACAGCCGACGAGTTACGAACGGAAATCATCGACGCCCGGACCTGGGGCGGGCTCCACTTCCGCAACTCTAGCGTGCTGGCGGTAGCCCTGGGACAGCAACTCGTAACGGATGCCCTGGCGAGTCATTTTCTTGCCGACCCCGCCTCAGAAGTCGGCAATCCACTGATCGAGCGTGCGTACGCCAGTGACCTTCAGGCAGGATTGGGCGAGATTGCTCCTGTGTTCGTCATCCTCCCAACTCCTTTGCCCGCAGGAAATCTGACAGGATTCCAGACCTGGAACCAGGCCAAACCGGCGGCTATATACAAATAC
>CAZNQW010000262.1:0-5370 GCA_964575225.1 uncultured Anaerolineaceae bacterium
ACATATTGCCCAACTTGCTCGGTTCGATCATCGTGTTGGCCACCCTCAACGTGGGCGGCGCCATCCTGAACGCTTCAGCTCTGAGTTTCCTGGGTCTGGGTGTTCAACCGCCCACCCCAGAATGGGGGTCCATGCTCAACGAGGGGCGCGGCTATTTGCGCGACGCCCCCTGGATGACCCTGTTTCCCGGCACGGCCATCGCCCTGACTGTGCTGGCCGTGAATATCCTGGGCGACGCCCTGCGCGACACCCTCGACCCCCGGCAGCGCCGCCGCTAGGAGTTGGATCGATGCCGCCCTTGCTGCCCATCGCCGTAGCCTGGCTGTTGGGATTGGCGGCCGCCCACCGCTGGCTGGCACCCCTGGGCATTGCCCCAACCTCGCTGGCCCTGCTTTGTCTTCTGCCCACGGCGGCCGGCTTCCTGTGGCGCGACGATGATCGCGTTCGGCTTGGCAGCGCCTGCGCCTTGGTGCTGCTCCTGGGCGCTTTGCGCTACCAGGCCGCCCTGCCCCAGCTCGACCATCCGGCCCACGTGGCCTACTACAACGACCAAGGCATGGTCCGCCTCACAGGCGTGGTCCGCGGCTACCCCGACGAACGCGATACCCACACTCTCTTGCGGGTGGAAGCCGAAACGTTAGAGATCGAAGGGGTGATCCATCAAGTCCATGGACTGGTGCAAGTGCAAGCCCCTCGCTACCCCGAAAACCACTATGGCGACCGTCTGCGAGTGTCGGGCAAGCTCGAAACGCCGCCCCTGCTCGACGACTTGGACTATCGCGCCTATCTGGCCCGCAAGGGCATCCACGCGCAGATCCGCTTCCCCCAGATCGTCCGGCTGGAGCAGGATCAGGGAAGCCCGGTGTGGCAGGCCCTCTATGCGCTCAAGGATCGGGCCCGCGACGCCATCGCCCGGTTGATGCCCGAACCGGCCTCGTCGCTCCTCCAGGGCATCCTGCTGGGCCTCCGGGCCGGAATCCCCCAAGGCCTGTACGACGACTTTGTCGCCACCGGCGCCAGCCACGTACTGGTCATTAGCGGCACCAACATCACCATCGTCGCCGCCCTTTTCTCCCAAGTCTTTGGCCGCATCCTGGGCAAGCGGCGCGCCTACTCTTTTACCGTGGCGGGCATTGTCCTGTATGTGCTGCTGGTGGGCGCCGACGCCGCTGTGGTCCGGGCCGGCCTGATGGGCATTCTGTGGGTCACGGCCCTCCACCTGGGCCGTACCGCCACGGCCTACGTCTCGCTTCTGGCCTCGGCCTGGCTGCTGACCCTGATCTGGCCCCTGTCGTTATGGGACGTGGGGTTTCAGCTCAGTTTTGCCGCCACCCTGAGCCTGATTCTCTTTTTCGCACCTTTGGAACGCCTGCTGGAGTGGGGGCTGAGCCGCTGGGTTTCGCCAGAAAACGCGCGCCTCGGCGTTCACCTCCTCAGCCAGGTCCTTGTCGTCACCGTGGCCGCCCAGATCCTGACCCTGCCCCTGATCGTGTACCACTTTGGGCGGCTATCGACGGTGTCGCTTCTGGTCAACTTGCTCATCCTCCCTGCTCAGGCGCCGATCATGATCGGCGGCGGATTGGCTGCCATCCTGGGCCTTGTACCGGCCTTGGAGGGGCTGGCCCAGATCCTTTTCTATCTACCCTGGTTGTTTCTCACCTATACGTCGGCCGTGGTCCACTGGCTGGCAAGCTGGCCCCAGGCCTCCCTGCAAATCGGCCATGGCAGCGCGCTCGGACTGGCTCTCTATTATGTGGTGGCTCTCACAGCGGCCTGGTTGCTACGTCGCCCCACAGCCGACGCTGGGACCCTCCCCGTCCACAGATCGGCAACCCCGACGGCCACACGGTGGCTGATGGGCGGCTCGGTTTTGACGCTGGTGCTCTTGGGACTGGCAACCACCCAACTGCCCGACGGTCGGCTTCACGTGGCCTTTTTGGACGTGGGACAGGGCGATGCCATCCTGATCACCACGCCGCTCGGACAACAGGTGCTGGTCGATGGCGGCCCCAGTCCCTCGGCCCTCACCGCAGCTCTGGGCAGCCAGATGCCCTTTTGGGATCGCTCCCTGGATCTGGTGGTGATGACCCACCCCGATGCCGATCACATCACCGGCCTGGTCCCCATCCTGGAGCGGTTCCAGGTGGGCGCATGGGCCGATTCGGGCCGGTCCCATTCCGATCTCCTGTATGAACAGTGCCTGACACGCCTCGCCGCTCAGGAGTTACAGCCCGTCGCCCTGACCGCAGGCGACCACTTTGACCTGGGCGATGGCATCCACCTGGAGGTGCTCCACCCTGCTGCCGGTATGCAAGCCGCCGACGCCAACGATGACTCGGTCGTCATGCGGCTCACCTGGCACGGAGCCAGCTTTCTACTCACCGGCGATGTGGCGCTTACCGGTGAACAGGCCATGCTGTCCTCCGGCCAACCCTTGAGCGCCACCGTGCTCAAGGTGGCCCATCACGGAAGCAACGGCTCGACCGGCGCTGCGTTTCTAACTGCGGTGCAGCCCCAGTTTGCCGTGCTATCGGTGGGCGCCGACAACCGCTACGGCCATCCCGCCCCCGAGCTGCTCCAACGCCTGAACGATCTGGGCACCGTCGCAACCCTGCGCACCGACCGACAGGGTACCATTGAGTTCATCACGGATGGGCAATGCCTTTGGGTTCGGACAGAACGATAAAATCTCAGTGCGACCCTTTTCCATTGACCGCCGTTTGACAACACGGGCAATTCTCTTTATAATCTACAAAGGTTACAGATAGTGCACTGAGCGATTGCAATTCCGATTTCCGCTGCCTCTTCACAAACCACCAAAAAGGAAAGATGCGATGAACCACCACAGATCTGGATTGGGTGTGATCGAAAAGATCCAAAGGGGGCCACTGCGCGAAACCGTCCGCGACCAGATCAAGCAGTTGATTCTCACCAATCGCTTGCGCCCAGGCCAGACCATCGTCATCGATCGACTGGCCAGCGAACTGGGGGTCAGCCATACGCCAGTCCGCGAGGCAATGGCCATGTTGCAGCACGACGGCCTGGTCAGCATGAAACCGTATGGCAATCCTCAAGTGGCCGAGATCGACAGCACGAGTGTGCACGATGTGTGGGAAATGCGCCTGTTGTTGGAAGGATGGGCCGTTGCACAAGCAACCCAGACCCTCACAGAGGAAGATTTGGATCGGCTTGACGAGATGTTGATTCGCGCCCGGCAGGATGCCCTTCAGTCTCAATACGACACTCACCTGCAATCGGATATCACACTGCACGACATGCTCATGCAAGCCACCGACAACAAGCTTTTTGGGCATCTGGCCCAACTGGTGAACGACCAATCGGTGCGCATCCGCTCCCTGGTGGAAGCCATCGCTCCCGTGGAAGAAGTCCTGATGATCGTGGACGAACACTGTGGGATTTTGGAGGCCCTGCGCCAACGCGATCCCGAATTGGCCCGCGCGCGTCTTCTCACCCACTTGGAAGCAGGCCAAATGCGTACGCTAACCGCCCTGGGCAAAATGCGCGAAAACGAAGAATGAGGATCCGCCCTGAAGGCGAATCCTCATTTGGTGGATGCAGGTTGGCTACACCGCCAGGGATAGCAGATCCCCGACTTCAGCGGTTCGCAGCGATCGCTATTTGACCGTGATGGTCGCGGCGCCCTGCCGGAATTCCTCCCACACCCCCGAAGGTTCGGAACACGGGTCCTCCCAACAGATGGTCAAAAACACGTTGTAGGTGCCCGGCGCATTAAAAGTCAAGCCGTCGTCGTGGCGGAAGGGAACGCCTGGCTGAATGAGGTCCGGGTTGATCCAACTGGTGTTGAAAGCCCCGTTGCTGGCCTTGATCCCTAGCTTGATAAAACCCACCGGATCTTGGGTATGGTTGATGGCCTCGTAGATGAAAAAGGCCTTTTCACCCACGGCAAAGGTGGTCTTGTCTCGGGCGATGACCAAGCCCGAAACACCGCGCGAGCCCGCCACATGCTTGGGCTGGTTGGCAGGCGGTTTGGTGGGCGCCGGCGCCGGTACTTTGGTCGGCGCTCGGGTAGGGGCCCGGGTTGGCGCCGGCGGCGCGGTGGGCGCCGGTGTGTCGGTGGGCAGCGGCGTCTCGGTCGGCGGCACCGGCGTGTCGGTGGGTGGCACAGGCGTATCGGTGGGCAACGGGGTATCGGTGGGCAGTGGTGTATCGGTCGGCACCGGAGTATCGGTAGATGCGGGCATCGGCGTAAAAGTCGGCCGTTGGGTCTTCACCGGTGTGGATGTTTCTTCGGGCGCACTCGCCAGGTCGGGCGCAGCACAACCGCCCACGACCAGCGCAGCCAAAATTAGCAGAATCAAAAGATGCTTCATGGACCAAGGTTTCCTTTGTTTGGAGTCAGAGCGCCCACGGCACCCTGCCGCACAACAGACGTCTATTATACCGGATGTTGGACAGGACGCAAGCCCGCATGCCGCCGTGGGGCGAGAATACATGATTCACGGGAACACGGTCGTCACTCCTGCCACCCGCGGCATCACTCCCGCCGCCCGATCGTCCCCTCCGTGGAAACGGGAGTCCATGGATTGGGCGTCAAAGCATGGATGCCCGCTTGCGCGGGCATGACACTGTGGTCCTCGGCTACTGTCCGAGCGGAAGGCGGAAAAACCTCTTGACAATTCGCGCTGGCTCCCATACAATAGCATGTGGGGACCACGCCCAACCAGCTAGGCCCGCACGTCCTGGAAACTCGAAAAAGGAGGGATTCTCATGGCAAAAATTCTGGTTTATGGCTCAGGACCCTTGGGCAGCCTGTTCGCTGCACGTCTGCAGCAAGGCGGCAATGAGGTGTCGATCCTGGCTCGAGGGCCACGGCTGGCCCAATTGCGCGAACATGGCATCGCGTTGGTGGACGTGATGACCGGTGAGCAGACCACCACTCAAGTGACCGTGGTCGAACGACTGAGACCCGACGATGCCTATGACCTGGTGCTGGTCATCATGCGCAAGAACCACGCCCTGCAAATCCTGCCTACGCTGGCGGCCAACGCTCACACACCCAACGTCCTGTTCCTGATGAACAACGCCGCCGGGCCAGAGGCTTTGATCGAGGCATTGGGCCAAGAGCGTGTACTGATCGGCTTTCCGGGTTCAGCCGGGTTCCGCGAGGGTCACATCGTTCACTGTCTGACGGGTACAGAAGAGGACAAGGCCTCTGTGCCCTTTGGCGAGGTGGATGGTCAGACCAGCGAACGGACGCGGCAAGTGGCTCGTATCCTCGACAGCGCGCCCGGCTTTGAAGCCGAGATCCGCACCGACATGGATGTCTGGCTCAAATACCACAGATCGGAAGAGCACACGTCTGAACTCCAGTCACGAGATTCCATCGCG
>CAZNQW010000263.1:0-5360 GCA_964575225.1 uncultured Anaerolineaceae bacterium
TCTCTATCTTATTGTACCATCCCCGTCAAGGAGGCTTTATGACCGAATGTCAATCGGATTGCCCTTGACCGCAGATATTGCACGTCGGTCCTTGAATCTTGTTTGATACTCGCCCCCGTGTCCGCACGGCACCGTCCTCGGGAGCGGCCTCCACTCCCATCAGGCCGCAAGATCGTAGGCCAGGTACAGGGCCGTCGTGGGCCCCTCACCTTCGGCTGTGTAATAGGCATCGATAAAACCGCTGACACGAAACCCGGCCTTCAAATAGACCAACAACACCGGATTGGTCACCGGCGCCTCGGCCAACAAGGTGCGCATCTGATCTTGACGGGACACTTGAATCGCCAGGCCTACCAACCGGGTGGCAATTCCCCAGCGACGGTAGTTCGGATCGACAAACACCTGATCGATGGTCGCCGATCGCTTCTGGGCCTGCCTCCTCAGGCAGGCAATCCCCACCAAAAGATCCCCATCCCAGGCCAGGAGCAACGATCGATCGTCGCCCTTCAAATAACCAAGGGGGCCATCGCCCACACCCCGATGCCGCCGATCCAGATCTTCCACGGCGCGCCGGTCGGCTGAGGTAGCCCGTCGATAGATGATGGCCCGCGCCCGCCGCCAGTCCCTCAGAGCCTCGAGATGGGTGCGAAAGGCGATTTCGTGATCGGCCGGGAGCTGATCGGGGGAAAAAACCTGGACCTCCTCAGCATCGTCGCCCGCATGTAGGTCTCCTCCCACGATGTGGCCCGAATAGACCAACAAAACGCCCGTTTGTGGTTCCCGGCCAAAGGAATAGACGTTGAGCATCTCGTCTACTTTGATCTCGAGGCCGGTCTCTTCCCACACCTCGCGAGCTACCCCCTCTTCCACCAACTCATCGGCTTCCACATAGCCCGCCGGCAGGCACCAAAGACCCTTCTTGGGATCCATCCCGCGACGGACCAGCACCACACGGCCCTCCTGCTCGATGAGGGCGCCGGCGCCCACAACGGGATTGAAATAAAAGACAAACCCGCAAGCCGGGCAGGTGGGACGCTCTCGCTCGCCGCTGATTCGCGACACCAGTTCGGTGGCGCACTTGGGACAGTATCGGACCTCCACGCTACCACATCCTTCCCCACAACAAACTCAATGGTCTCACCGCCACCACCGACACAACGCAGGCAATCAAACCCCTTACCCCCGTGTGACCCAGCCCAAAAGAGCGCTTGGTTGCTTCGGGCAACAAAGCGCTCTCGGGACCTTCACGCGAGTGTCGATCAAGCTGCCAGGGATGCGCGCTTTCGCAAACCCATTGCCAACACGACCAGACCGAGGCCAAGCACGGCCAGTCCGCCGACGATCACCGGCGCCGGCAGATCGATGCCGGTGTTGGGGGGCAGACCTTCGATCCAGCCCTCCGAGGCCAGGGTGCAGCCACCCAGCCCGTCCAGGGTGTAGATTTGATAGAGCCATTCACCCTCCGGATCCAGGGCACAGTTGCAGCACATGGCATACAACGTGTCACCGGCGGCCGCGGGCAGGTACTGGCACACCTCCGTCTGGATGTCGATATCACATTCGGGGGCAGTGCAATCCTCGCACTCTGGATGGTTCAGGATGATGGGTTGGCAGCCAGAGGCAGGCCGGTCGAAATATTCCACCGAGCGGTTGATCACCACATAGTAGGGCGGCGGTTCCGGATCGCAGTCTGCAAAGGCAGCCGGGTCATCGGGACACGGTGCCTGAGCATAGCCCACGAACGGAACCAACAGGGCCAGCAGCACCAAAATCAATGCCGTACTTTTGAGAGCGGAACGCATCAGATTACCTCCTTGGTCTTGTGGGCCCGGCCACACGGCCGGGTGTTTTTCTGGCATTCTTTTTCCAGTTTCCAAACAAGCAGGCCTGAAAGTTGGATACGAACCCACCTCCTTTCCCCGACTACCTATAGACTCGACAAGTTCAGTCCATGCCCTCCAGCTCGGATCGATCGTACAATTCGTAAAGATGCTGGCGGATCCGAACGCGAGTGACCTCGTCTTCGGCCGAGGCCAGCGCCGCCTCGAAAGAGGATATCGCCTTGAAGGGTTGATCCAGCGACTTGTAGGCCAGTCCGAGAAAGAAATAGGCCTCGCCCGGACGGGCATCCGATGCCACGGCCCGCAACAAATGCGACAGGGCCTCCTTTGGATGGTCCTCAATGAGGGCCACAGCCCCCAATACGGTGTGCGCTGCCGCTTGGGTCTCATCATCCGCCAACGCCCGCCGCGCCGCTTCCACCGCCCGAGTGGGCTGGGCCGATTCAAAATAGGCCACTGCCATGTTGGCCCAGATGCTCGCTTGTGGCGCCCCCAGGCTTTGAGCCAATTGATACTGATCCAACGCCTCTTGATAAGCCTCCAGTTCGTGCAGGCTGTGGGCCAGATTGTTCACCGTGGCCTGGACGCCGGGCTCCAACTCGAGAGCCTCATGGAAGGTGGCAAGGGCGCGTTTGTGATTCCCCTGGTGCGCATAGAGCAACCCAAGATTGTTCAGGGTCTCCGGGTTCTCTGGATTCAACGCCAAGGCCTTTTCCAACCACTGTTCGGCGGGTCCAAGCTGCTCGCGCTCCAAATATAGGGCGCCCAGGGCCACCAGAGGCCGCTCGTCTGCCGGCGACAGAGCCGAAGCCACAACCCACGATTGCTCCGCGCACGTGGTGTACCCATGCAATTGACAGAGTTGCCCCACGCTCATGGGCAGGATGGCAACGGCCTGGCGGCCCACAGGCTGGCTTAATAGCGCCAGAATCGCCAGCCAGATCAGCACCACCCCCACGCCCCACATCCCCACCCGACGGGTTTGATGAGAGCGCTTTTGCGCCTCTCGCTGCTGCGCAAGCTTCTCCAGGTCGGCGCGACGCAAGAACCAAACCTCGCTGCGAGACAGCGACTGCAGCACCGAAGCGCTGGTACGGCCCTCGCCCAACATCGCCGCCCCAAAAGTGCTCCCCGGCAATAGGACTGCCACGGCTCGCGCCTGCGAGCGATGGGTCACCTGCACCGCCACCTGGCCCCGCACAATCAACCCGAAACATTCGGCGCGGACTCCCTTGGGTAGGATCACCTCGTTGGGGGTGTAGGTTTGCGCCTGGACCTGCCTGCCCAGGCGGTGGGCATCGGCGGGTGTGAGTCCCCAGGGGCCAGCCAACTGCTCCAGGTGCTGGCGCAGAATCTGATGCGCATCCGCAGGGCTCAGTCGCTCCTGATCGGGCGGGTAGACGAGTTGGCTTGCTCCAACATTTCCTACCATTCCACTCTTTGCCCCTCTTACTTTTACCAGTTTACCACATTTCTACCATAATGTCAACAATTCAAAGTTGACTTCTACTGTATCTCGCGGTATAATGGCTCTATGGAGCGTGGTAGCTAGATGAGCGGCAGTTCCGTGTCCACCACACCTGTCAAATCCGGCGCCCGAGCGGCCAAAGTCGTGTCCAACACCATCTTTGCCCTGGGTCTACTTTTACTCGTCGCCGCTGCGTTGTACGCCGGATACGCCCTGATGAACACCTGGCTCATCGGGCAGCAGCATTATCTGGCCGACCACAATGTGCTACCCATCCCGGTACCGGCCATGACTTTCACCCCCTCGCCTACCCCCACTCCCACGCCCACGCCCACCATCACCCCCACGCCCACCATCCCCCCTACACCCACGCCCATCCCCTCGCCTACGCCCACAGCAACCCCCACACCGCCCCCGGCCCCCGTCCAGATCCGCATTCCTGCCCTGGGTATCACCCGCTCCATCATCCCGTTGCCCAAGGTGCGCGATCGGGCCACGGGCAGTTGGACCTGGGACACCAAAAAGCTCTTTCGGTCGGGGCGCAGCGATCTGGTCGGCCATTGGGAAGGGACCTCGTACCCGGGTCAATCCGGCAATATGATCCTGGTGGGGCACAACTATGGCTATGGCTACAACGGAGTGTTTGTACGACTCGGTTCCCTAAAACCGGGCAAGCAGATCGTCATTGTGAACAAAACGGGGCAAACCTTTACCTACAAGGTGACGTCGGTCAACCGCGTCAAGTGGCGCACCCAATCCTTTGGCGAACTGGCCAAACATCTCGAATTTCTCGCCCCAGGCGGCTCTGAGCGGGTGACACTAGTGAGCTGCGCCGGGGCGGATGTCGAACCTTTCCCCGAACGGATCTATGTGGTAGCAGAACCGGTCAAATAGCCTACACCTCAGTTGGGCCATCGCCCAGTGCCTGGATGATGGCGTCAGCCAGTTCCCGCGCCCGCAAGGGCGCATCCCCCACGTAGCCCTTTGCATCCAACAGCTCTCGGGCCAAAGGCTCGGGTAGGTGGGCCAGCACCTCGGGGTCCCGGACCAGCGTCTCGATCAGCGGATTCGCCTCCCCGGCCTCGATGGCCGCCCAGGCGGCAAGGCTGTGTCGCCGGATCAGTTCGTGCATCTCCTGACGGTTGGCCCCGGCCTTGACCAATTCCATCAGTAACCGTTCGGTGGCTGCAAAGCTGCCATAGATCGCCAGGTTGTGGGCAATTCTGCCATCGCGGATGGACATCCCCTGCACGATCCGATCGGCGCGCAGGGTGGCCTCCTCCGCCAGAAGGAACGCCTGGGGCAGGATCAACCGCCGGTTGCCCGAATCGTCCAGGGTGCGTTCCAGCAGCGAGTGGGAGGCGTTATCCCAGGCCACCCGCGGCAGGGTCGCTGCCAGGCGGGCCAGGCTGTCGATGTTCTCCGCACCGATGGGATTCCGCTTGAAGGGCATGGCCGACGACCCCACCTGCTTGCTGCCAAAGGGCTCGCCCCACTCGCCAAAGGGATGGGCCTGCAACACGCGCAGGTCAAAGGCAAATTTGTACAGCGAGCCTGCCAACCCGGCGACGGCGTTGAGGACCAGCCAATCCTGTTTGCGGGGATAGGTCTGGGTGGCCACCGGGAACGCGTCGAGGCCTATTTTTTCCATGACCTGCGCCTCCAAACGCCGGGCCCGGCTGTCGGTGGGCGCTGTGTCCAGGGGAGCCGAAGCCAGGAGCTGAGTGAACGAGGCCGACGTGCCCGTCGCCCCCTTGATGCCCTTGCCCTTCACCCCCCGGCGCACCCGCTGCAATTCCTGCCAGTCGGTCAGCAGGTCCAGGCCGTACTGGGCCAGGCGATAGCCCACAGTCGTCGGCGCCGCCGGCTGAAGGTGGGTAAAACCCATGCAGGGCGGGTCGGCCCGGGCTGCGATCTGGTCGGCGAGGTGCCCCAGCAGAGAGCGCAGCCGCGAGAGCAACAGGTCCAGGGCATCGCGCAGACAAAGGGCATCGGCGTTGTCCTTGACGTCCATGCTCGTCGCGCCCAGGTGGATGATCCCACCCCCCAGC
>CAZNQW010000264.1:0-5360 GCA_964575225.1 uncultured Anaerolineaceae bacterium
GGCGATAGGCCTGGGACGCGCCCGCCTGCGACAAGGCTTTTTCCAGCGGTCCCACGTCGCCTTCAGGCCACAGGGCAATAATGGTGCCTCCGTCGCCGGCGCCCGCCAGCTTGGCGCCCAGCGCCCCTGCTTTGAGCGCCGCCGCAATCAACCGCTCGTTGGACTCGCCCGAGCCTCCCAGGTCCCGCTGGATGGCGTGATTCTCGTTCATCATTCGACCCAGCAAAGGCCAGTCGCCCAGGATCAGCGCCTTTTTGCCGATGCGGGCAATCTCGGTGATGCGCTCGTAACCGCGCACCACCGCAGGCTCGCCTTCCACCCAACGCTCGCGCAAAGGCCGGTGGACTGCGCTGGAGGCATGTTGCACCCCGGTGTAGCCCAACACAAAGGGCAGATCGGACACAAAACCTGCCAGAGGCTCGATGGTGGCAAACAACTCGGCCTCGGCCTGGCGATAGAACTGCTTTCCCCGAAAGTCCATGAAATTCAGCCCACCAAAGGTGCACATGTACGCATCCTGGTAGCCACAGATGACTTTGAGGTAGTTGAGTTCCACATAGCGCGCCTGCTCCGCCAGACGATACAGATTGGGCCTCTCGCCCAGCCAGGCCAGCAGCGCCTGCAACAGCGCCACCGTTAGCGCCGTCGACCCTGCCATGCCGCTGCGCAACGGGATCTCGCTCTCGTACTGGATGCGACAGGCAATGGGCGGCAGCCGCAGATAGTCGAGCACCGCCCGCGCTACGTCAAAGCGATCGCGCTCCGGCTTGAGGTCGTCCCGCCCGGCGATATGGCAGGTCTCGCCCGCCGTTTCCAGCCAGAGGTCGGGGCCATCCCCCGAGGTCTCCTCTAACGACGTGATCGTCACCCGACTCCGCATCCCAACCGAACAGGACAGCACCGAGCCGCCGTACATATCGGTCGGATTGCCGATCACCCCCGCCCGGCCCGGCGCCGAGCTGATCACCATACGCCGACTAGAGTTCATACGCCTTGGCCTTGATATACTTGCGGGCCAGATAGCCATACTGCTCATCGGCCAGCGCAAAATCGACAAAGGTCCGGAAATAGCTCTCAAAGTTGCCCACGTCGTAGCGTCGCTGCCCGGGCCCAAACACCCAGGCATACACCGGCTTGCCCATCTGGATCAGTACCTTGATGGCATCGCTCAACTGGACGTGGCCTTGCCGGTCGGGCGGCGTTCGCTTGAGCGCCGCAAAGATATCGGGGCTAAAGGTGTAGCGGGCTGCCACCGCCAGATTCGACGGCGCCGACCCGGCCGACGGCTTTTCCACAATATCAGTCATGAGCACCGGCTCGCCCTCCGGGGGTTCGGCCCCCTCCACCGTGACGATCCCATACCGGAAGGTCTCCTCCACCGGCACCGCCTCCACAGCCACGACCGCCGCCGCTCCCAGGTCGCAATGGGCCTTCATCATCGCCCGCAGCGGCTCGGCAGGATCGTCGGCGGCGATGAGGGAATCGCCCAGGGCGACCACACAGGGCTCATCGTCGCAGAATTCCTCGGCCAAAGAAATGGCGTGGCCCAACCCCTGGGGTGAACTCTGCCTCGTGTAGAACAGACGCGTCCGGCTCTCCAAAAAGGCCAGATCGGCCAGCAGCCCCTCGTTGCCTGCCTGCTTCAGGGCCAGCACCAGCTCGGGATCCAAATCGAAATGATCTTCGATGGCCCGCTTCCGCTGGCCCGTCACCAGCAGCACCTGGGTCAGCCCAGCGGCCTGCAACTCTTCGACGACATACTGCACCGCCGGCTTGCGGCCCACCGGCAACATCTCTTTGGGCTGCGACTTGGTGGCCGGCAACAACCGAGTTCCCCAGCCTGCTGCTGGAATAATAGCCTTGGCGATCGGTGACTCCATAACTAGCTCCTTTATCGTTTGGAAAAGGGCGCCAGGTGCCGATCAAAATGGGCCTCTAGCGCGGCATAGTGGGCCTCCTCGTGGGCGTCGAGGGTCTCCCGCAGGCGGTCGCCCATCCGCTCCAGCACCGACCCAAAGGTCACGTGCAGTACCTCTCGCCCGTCGAACAGGTCGAGGACATGGGGCAACTGTTCGTCGCTCACGTCCTGGGGGCGCGGCACGCGGGCTATCTCAGCCGAGACGTGATAGCTGGCCCGGTCGGTTTCGTAGCGAACCCGAGCCAGGCCCAGGATCTGTCGGAAAAAGTCGGGATCCACCCGAGCCACGGCCCGCAACGCCTCCAGGTAGCTGGTGCCCGCCGTCTTGAGGTGCACCAATTCCCCGGCGTGGCGATAAAAGATGGGGTAGACGCTGAACTTGTCCGAGCCGGAGTGGATGCTGAGCTTGTAGGGGCCCAGCGCGCGGGCGATGGCGGCGTGTTTGGCCATCTCCCGGTCGAATTCGTCCAGATCGCCGATATAGTCGACGCCCTTTTCAAAGCGGCCGATGTAGCGCGGCGCCAAGCTCACCCACTGCACGCCCAGCCGCCTGAGTTCGTTGGCCACGAAAAAGTGCTCTTCGGGCGAGGTCGGCGTGTCGGTCTCGTCCACCGAGACCTCCAGCTCAAAGGTGCGGCTGCCCATCGCCGCCGCCAGATGCCGGTACATGACCGCCGTGTGGGCAATCGCCCGCCCGTATTTGGCCGCCGCCCGCGCCACCATCGTCTCGTCGAACTCGAGGACCAGATCCTCTACCTCGAATTGCCGGCCCAGGTAGCGTTGGCGCAAGCCCTCGGGCGAATCGGCCAGCACACGCCATGGCAGCGCGTCCACTTTGCCCATCAACACCGGGAGCGAAGCGGTGTGGGCCTCGTTATCGACATGATCGCCCGGATCGACCGTGTAAAAGGTATACCCCGCGGCGACACACAGATCGATATCGGCGACAGTTTTGAGGTGATCGGCATCAGCGCCCCACGGCTCCTGCCAACCCTCCTGGAACACCCCCCACATGGCGTCGTCGATCACCTGCTGCGGCGTGCGCCGGGTGCGGGCGTTCTCGCGCATCGACTGCTGGGCCAGGATTGGTGCCACGTCACCCGCCTTGCGCACGGCGCGGATGTGGCCCGGCGTCGCCGAACCCAGCCGGTCGCCCGTGCCCGCCGACTTGACCAATCCCAGGGGCTGGGGGCGCAGCCAATCCAGGCGGCGACGCAGCTCGGCCGCGTTGGCCGCCGACAGGGGACAGAGCAACGCATCCCCTCGCGCCTCGCCCTCAAAGCCCTGACCCTCGCCGATCACCACCAGAAATTTGCCTTCGGGCCCCCGGGCCAACCCATAGGTCGATCCCTCGACGCTGACCACCGAATCCTTGTACATCCCGAAACCGGGCAATCCTTCGAAAACCATGAATGCTGTCTCCTCGTATTAGACTTGGTACTTGTACGCAACTTTGGCCAGGCGATAGGCCGCGTCGACGGCCATCTCCTGGGCATCCTCTTCGTCCACCATACCTCGCACCACCAACCCCGCCAGCCAGTTGCTCACCGCGCGCCGCCACACGTCGTGCCGCACCGGGATGGAGGGAAAGGCGCGGGTGTCGTCGGCAAAGCCGGTGGTGTTGTACAGCCCGGCCGTCTCGACGATGCGGTGCAGGTAGCGCCGCATGCCGTCGACGCTGTCCTGGAACCACCAGGGCGGCCCGATCTTGAGGGCGGGATAATGGCCGGCCAGCGGCCCCAATTCGCGGGTGTACGCCGACTCGTCCAGCGTAAACACAATCAGGGTCAGGCGGGGATCGTTGCCATATTTGTTCAGGAGGGGCCCCAAGCTGTGGGTGAACTCGATCTGCTGGGGCACGTCGCAACCCCGATCGTTCCCAAAACATTCGAAAATGGGCCGGTTGTGATTGCGCACCGGGCCGACGTGTGCCTGCATCACCAGCCCGTCCTCGATACTCATCCGCGCAAACTCCATGAGCATGTGCGCCAGGAACCGGCCGGCGTCGGCACCGTCCGCTTGTCCCTTGAGCGCCCGCTGGAATAGGGCTTCCGCCTCTGCCGGGCTCAGCTCGGCCGTGCACGCCGAGCGGCAATCGTGATCAGTGGACAGGGCGCCCATCGACTTGAAGAACGCCCGCCGTTCCTCCAGCGCCCGAATATAGGCCGCAAAGGAATCGACCGAGACGCCGCTCACTTGGCTCAGCTTTTCGATGTTCTGCCGCCAGTCTGGCAGCCACAGCTTGACCACCGTATCGGGCCGGAAGGTGGGCCGCACATCGCCCCCCCAATCCGAATCGCGGATGGCCCGGTGGGGTTCCAGATCGTCCAACGCCGAATCGGTGGTGCACAGCACCTCAATGTGGAACCGTTCGAACAGGGCCCTGGGTCGAAATTCGGGCTGAGCCAGCTTGTGCTCCAGCTCGTCGTAAATGGACTGAGCCGTCGCGCCCGTCAATTTGGCACCGATACCAAACACCTCATTCAGCTCCTGGGTCAGCCACATGCCCGACGGTGTGCCGCGAAAGAGGTAAAAATTCTCGGCAAAGATCTGCCAGATACGTCGATGGTCCTGCTCCACCGCTCCGCCATCCACCCGCGGCACGCCCAGCGCCTCGAGGGGGATGCCCTGAGAGTAGAGCATGCGAAACACATAATGGTCGGGGATGATGAAAAGCTCGGCAGGAGTGCCCAACGTCGCATCGGGGTTGGCCAAGAGCCAAGGGTCTACATGCCCATGGGGGCAGATCAACGGTAGGTCGGCCACTTGGGTGTAGAGATCGCGGGCGATTTCCCGCTGGATCGGCTCGGGATCTAGACAGAGATCCGGGCAACGGCTCCAAGAAAGGTCGGTCATAGCTCCTCCACGGCCGTCGGTCTGCCGGCCTGGCAGATGGTGGACGGCGCGCTCTGTCGAATGATTAGCTCGGGCTGGAAAACAATGTCCTCGCCAGCGTCGGCCGAGCCCTCCAACTGCTCCAGCAACAGCCGAACGGCCTGCCGGCCCAATTCGTAGCGAGGCACGCGGCACGTGGTCAATGCAGGGGTCACCAAGGCCGCCAGGGTGATGTCGTCGTAGCCAACAATGGCCAACTCCTCAGGTACCGCCAATCCGCGCTCTTCGCAGGCTTGCAGCGCCCCCACAGCCACCAGGTCGTTGAAACAGATCAATCCGTCCAGTTCAGGCCGCTGAGCCAAGAGATCGCGTGCCGCGTTCAGCCCGCCCTCCACATCGGGGCGGCAGGACCGAGTCCAGCCTTCACGGGTCTTGACCTGAAACTCGGCAAGGGCCGCGCGGTAGCCGCGCGCCCGAAGTCGGCCACTGCGCGACGGATGGGGTCCGGCCAGCAGGCCCACGGCCTGGCAACCGATTTTAAGCAGATGCCGCGTGGCCAAATAGCCGCCCCGTTCATCATCGACCACCACCGAACGCACCGTCGGAT
>CAZNQW010000265.1:0-5351 GCA_964575225.1 uncultured Anaerolineaceae bacterium
GTGGCGCCAGCGGTTTTCCGCATCCTGCTGGGCTAACTGGAGCAGGCGCTCGGCCTCCTCCGGCATGGATTGGGCCAACATCTTGAAGCGCGTTTCGTTGTAGGCATAGTCCTTGAACGGGATCTTGGGCGCCTTGGAGTCCAGTTGCAGGGGGTTGAGCCCCTCGGCCGCGCGGCGCGGGTCGTAGCGGTACAGGATCCACGCACCCGAATCAACGGCCGCCTGCTGCTGGTCGAACCCGTAGCGCAGGTTGAACCCGTGCATGGCGCAATGGCTGTAGGCGATGACCAGGCTGGGGCCGTCGTACGACTCGGCCTCGACCAGGGCGCGCACCGTCTGACGGTCGTTGGCGCCCATGGCCACCTGGGCGACATAGATATTGCCGTAGGTCATGGCGATCAGGCCCAGATCCTTCTTGGGCAGGGGTTTTCCGGCGGCGGCGAACTTGGCGACGGCCGAGCGCGGCGTGGCCTTGGACATCTGCCCGCCGGTGTTGGAATAGACCTGGGTATCGAGGACCAGCACGTTGACGTCGCGGCCGGAGGCCAGCACATGGTCCAGGCCGCCGAAGCCAATGTCGTAGGCCCAGCCATCACCGCCCATGATCCACACCGACCGCTTGACCAGCATGTCGGCGAGGCTCTTGAGTTGCGTGGCCTCGGGCGTGTCCAGGCCGGCGATCTTTTCCTTGAGGGCGGCGACGCGCGCCCGCTGGGCGGCGATGCCGGCTTCGGTGCTCTGGTCGGCCGCCAGGATCTCGTCGACCGGGTCGCTGCCGATGGTGTCGCGCAGGCGGTTGGCCAGTTCCTGAGCGTAGAGGGTCTGCTTGTCGATGGTCAGGCGGTAGCCAAAGCCGAATTCGGCATTGTCCTCAAAGAGGCTGTTGGACCAGGAGGGGCCGCGGCCATTGACATCGATGGCCCAGGGGGTGGTGGGCAGGTTGCCACCATAGATCGAGCTGCAGCCGGTGGCGTTGGACACGAGCATGCGGTCGCCAAAGAGCTGGCTGACTAGTTTGACATAAGGCGTCTCGCCGCAGCCGGCGCAGGCGCCCGAGTACTCGAACAGGGGTTGCAGAAGCTGCGAGCCCTTGACCGTGTCGAGCTTGACTGCCGAGCGGTCAAACTCGGGCAGGCCCAGGAAGAACTCGTAATTGGCCCGTTCGGTGAGGCGGATGGGAATCTGCTCGCCCAGGTTGATGGCCTTGCGCTTGGGCTCGGTCTTGTCCTTGGCCGGGCAGGTCTCGATGCACAGGCCACAGCCGGTGCAGTCTTCGGGGGCCACCTGGATGGTGGCCATCATGCCCTCGTATTCCTTGCCGCGGGCTTTGGCGGCCTTGAAGGTCTCGGGCGCGCCCTTGAGCAGGGCGGCATCATAGATTTTAAAGCGGATGGCGGCGTGGGGGCAGGCCAGCGAGCACTTGGCGCACTGGATACAGATTTCGGGCTCCCAGATCGGGATCTCCAGGGCGATGTTTCGCTTTTCCCAGCGCGTGGTAGCGGAGGGGAAGGTGCCGTCGATGGGCAGCGCCGAGACCGGCAGCGAGTCGCCCTTGCGGGCCATGATGGTGGCCGTGACGTTCTGGACGAACTCGGGTGCCTCGGGCGGGACGACCGGCGGCATCTCGATGGTGCTGGTGGCTTTGTCCATCACCTCAACCCGGAACAACTCGGCCAGGGCGGCGTCGACGGCGGCATAGTTCTGTTTGACCACGGTCTCGCCTCGTTTGCCGTAGGTCTTTTTGATGGCTGTTTTGATGGCGGCGATGGCTTCGTCTTTGGGCAGCACACCCGAAAGGGCAAAGAAGGCGGTCTGCATGATCGTATTCACGCGGCCGCCCATGCCCGTCTCCTTGGCCACTCGGTAGGCGTCGATGACATAGAATTTGAGTTCTTTGTCAATGATCTGCTGCTGCACCGAGCGGGGGAGCATGTCCCATACCTCGCTGGGGCCGTAGGGGGCATTGAGCAGGAAGGTGGCGCCACGGGCGGCGTTTTCGAGCATGTCGAACTTTTCGAGAAAGACGAATTGGTGGCAGGCGATAAAGTTGGCCGACGTGATCTGGCAGGTCTGGCGGATGGGCCGCGGGCCAAAGCGCAGGTGAGAGACGGTGACGGCCCCGGCCTTTTTCGAGTCGTATTGGAAATAGCCCTGAGCATAGTTGGGCGTGTCTTCGCCGATGATCTTGATGCTGTTTTTGTTGGCGCCCACGGTGCCGTCGGAGCCCAGGCCGTAGAACATGGCCCGGACCACATCGTCGGCTTCGATCTCAAAGGTGGGATCATAGTCGATGCTGGTGTGGGTCACGTCGTCGGTGATGCCCAGGGTAAAGTGGTTTTTGGGCGCATCCTTGGCCATCTCGTCGAACAGCCCCTTGACCATGGCCGGGGTGAATTCTTTGCTGGACAGGCCGTACCGGCCGCCGATCACTTTGACGGAGCGGCCCGCTTCGGCCATCGCGGTGAGGCAGTCCTGGTAGAGGGGTTCTCCGGCGCTGCCCGGTTCTTTGGTGCGATCCAGGGCGCCAAGGATGCGAGTGGTGGACGGCAGGGCCTCGAACAAATGCTCGATGCTAAAGGGGCGGTACAGGCGGACTTTGATCAATCCGACCTTTTCGCCCTGGGCCGCCAGATATTCGACCGTGTCGTGGGCGACTTCGGCGCCTGAGCCCATCATGATGATGACCCGTTCGGCATCGGCTGCACCCACATAGTCAAAGAGCTTGTATTGGCGGCCGGTCAGGCCTGCGAACTTGTTCATGGTGCGCTGGACGATCTCGGGAGTTTTGAGATAAAAGGGATTGGCCGTCTCGCGCGCCTGGAAGAACACGTCCGGGTTCTGGGCGGTGCCACGGATAAAGGGCCGCTCGGGGTTCAGGGCGCGGGCCCGGTGCTGGAGTACCAACTCGTCGTCGATCATGGCCCGCATGTCCTTGCGGGTTAATTGCTCGCATTTGTTGATCTCGTGGCTGGTACGGAATCCGTCGAAAAAGTGGATAAAGGGCACCCGGGCTTCCAACGAAGCCGCCTGGGCAATGAGGGCCATGTCCATGACTTCCTGGACCGAGTTGCTGGACAAGAGGGCCCAGCCTGTGGTCCTGACGGCCATGACGTCGCTGTGGTCGCCAAAGATGGAGAGGGCCTGGGCGGCAACGGTGCGGGCGGTGACGTGAAAGACGGTGGGCGTGAGTTCACCCGCAATCTTGAACATGTTTGGGAGCATGAGCAACAGGCCCTGAGAAGCGGTGAAGGTGGTGGTCAGGGCGCCGGTTTGGAGCGCTCCGTGGACGGCGCCGGCGGCGCCGCCTTCCGATTGCATTTCGGCGACCAGCGGCACGGACCCCCAGATGTTGGGTTCCCCTTTTGCCGAAAAGTCGTCGGCGTGCTCGCCCATGGGGCTGGAGGGAGTGATCGGATAGATGGCGATCACTTCGTTGATTTTGTGGGCCACATAAGCCGCAGCTTCGTTGCCATCAATGGTGACCATTGTCCTCTTGGCCATAGAAATCCCCCTTGTTGTGTGGTTACAGGATTGGCGCCGGGTTGAGAATCAACCTCGGAGCAGATTGCGGCAAACAAACGCCAGGCAATTGAGCCTGGCGTGGTAAAAGATCGGTTTGCGGGTTCACGCTTCCTTCAGGCCGTTTCGCCCATGAAACAGCACCGCGCTCAACAGCACGCGAATTATAGCATAGCGGTTGTTCTATGTCAAAGAGGACCCAGGCTGCGACCTGAGGTCGGGTCTTGGGTCTCCCTGGCTAGCGATTGCGCCGGGCGCGTCGCTCGAATTCTCGCTGGCACCTGAGGCACAGGGTGGCATGGGGCAAGATTTCGAGCCGGGCCGGGTCAATTCGCTCGCCACAACTTTCGCAGATGCCATAGGCGCCCTTTTGGCTCAGCCCGATGGCGCGGTCCAGCGATTCCAGTTTGCGCTGAAGGCCGTGGACGAGGGCCAGGAGTTTTTCCCGCTCGTAGGCATCGGTGTCGTTTTCGTCGGCCGAAGGTTCGGCCAGCGAGCGAAGATCGTCCTTGAGATGTTCCAGCTTTTCCAGCGTGATCTGACGCTCTTGCTCGAGCTTGGAAATTTCGACCCCGGTGTTGGCGATTGTCGCTTCCATCGATGATCTCCTTCCGTGAATTATCGGGCATTCGGTGCGTCTAGAGTGATGCAGGAATATACCATACTTTGCGCCGGGCGTCAACAAGCGATCTGTGAAGTGCGCAATTGCTGGTCGGTGGCAGTCTGTCAATTCGGGCGCTGTCAGGGAAGGCGCGGGTGAGGTGAGACAGGCCTCTCGGGGTTTTCGGGGTCGTCGGTCCAGCGGGCGGGGTTGGTCCTGATGTACGCGCGGATTCGGCGCAAGTCATCCTCGTTGCGGATGATGTGTTCGTGGTAATTGCGTTGCCATAATCGGACGGGTAGGACCATCCATCCGCTCTGTTGCACGCCGGTCAAATAGCGGTTGGCCGTGATCGATTTGAAAGCCCCCACCAAGTTGCCGAGGGCGTCGGCCTGGGAATCGGGTTCGGTAGGGGCACCCCTTGCGGGTGCCCTGTTTTTGGCGGCGGCCCGGGGATCGGGTTTGGTTGGGGCGGTGCCTACAGGTGACTCGTTTTCGGCGTCGGCCTGGCAATCGGGTTCGGTAGGGGCACTCCCTGCGGGTGAACTGTCTTCGGCGTCGGCCCGGGGATCGGGTCCGGTGGGGACACCCCTCGTGGGTGCCCGGCCCGGGGCGCCCACGAGGGGCGCCCCTACAAGCCACAGGATACCATGGACGTGATTGGGCATGACCACAAAGGCATCCAGCCTGACCCCTGGAAATCGAGCTGGCAGGGCGTGCCATTCTGTCCAGAGCATGCGTCCTATGTCGTTCAGTTGTATGTGCCCATCGACCACGTCACCGAACAGGCACTCTCGGTTGTGGGCGCAGATGGTTACAAAATAGGCCCCTGGTTGGGTATAGTCATAGTCCGGCAGGCGGATGGACCGTCGGCGATGCGGGCGTGGATCGGACGTCATGGGGATCTCCGTTGGATTCGCTGGTATTCATTCTATTCTCAACAATGTCACAAGTATGACTCTGATCGATTTCCCTGTCAAACTGGATGTAATCTATTAAAGCATGGCGGTGTCCATTTGGGTGCCCTTCAAACCACAGGATACCACGGACGTGAAGAGGTAAAGGCGCTCTTACTGGCGGGTGCGGGTTGGCCATGATGGGTGGGGGGTCGGCTTGCGCAAAGGGCCGATCGCGAGTATACTTTTGTTGAGAATTCATCACCTTTGCGGTCTGATAAGGAGGTAAGGACAGATGCAACAGGTCGAGCAGATGCTGGCTGTGATCAAACAAA
>CAZNQW010000266.1:0-5266 GCA_964575225.1 uncultured Anaerolineaceae bacterium
GATAATGAGCGGTGACTGGAGTTCAGACGTGTGCTCTTCCGATCTGGCGACGCCATTCTGGTCAACGCCGGGTACGCCTATCCCGCGCTGCTCACCTATTGGGACGGAGATCCCATCGCCTGGCGGGGTCGTCTTGGGGAGTATGGGGGCGGGACGGGGCCTGGGCCCGTGGTGGTCCAGACCGGCACGGTGGACGGCGATCCGTCCCTGGGGTGGGGCGATCCGGATGCCGATTTCTATGCCCTGTCGCGGGCCGAGAGCGAGGCGGCGCTGGGCCGCCTGTTCGCCGATTTCGACCGGGTGTGGGTCTATCGTATCTACGACACGGTGGTCGACCCTCAGGGTTGGATCCGCGCCTGGCTCGAGGGGCAGGGTGTACTGTTCGAGGAGCAGGTCTTTGGGGGCGAAAGCCAGTTGCGTGTGCAGGGCTACCTCACCGGTCGCGATCCGATGGCCGATGGGGGCCGCGCCCTGGAGGCCACCCTGAGCGATGGCAGCCTGCGGGCCTTGGCGGTGAGCGGGGGACAGGGGACGGTGCGTCCGGGCCAGGCGCTGGACCTGGCCTTGGTGTGGCAGGTGGGCGCGCCTCCTGCCGTGGATGCGATCCTGTTCGCCGGGCTGTTCGACGAGGAGGGGGGCCGCTGGGCACAAACCGATGAGCGACCGCTGGGCTCGCGGCTGCCGTCCGGCGCCTGGCTGGCCGATTCGACGGTGCGCACGCCGCTGCGGATGATGGTGCCCGCCACGGCGCCGCCGGGACGCTACCGGTTGGAGGTGGGCTGGTACTATTTTGACCAGGGGCAGCCTCTGTGGATACCCTGGGCCACCGGCGACCGCTTGGTGGTGGGCGAGGTGGAGGTGCTGCCGCCCGAACGGGGCCAGGCCCTGCCCGCGCCCCAGGTGTCGATGGATGTCGACATAACCATCGGCGAGGAGGTGCGCCTTGTGGGCCTGACCACCGGGCGATTGGAGGGAAAACCTGGCGAGACGGTGACGGTGGACCTGTTTTGGCAAGCGCTGCAGGACCATCCGCCGCCGGGCGAGCCGGTGCTGCAACTGCTGGACAGCGCCGGACAGGTGGTCGGCGAGTGGGCCTCGGCGCCGGCGAGCGGGCGGGCGCCTTTGACGTCCCTGCAGGCTGGACAGGTGGTGCGCGATCCGCGCCGGATCGACCTGCCCGGTGGGTTGGCGCCGGGGGTCTATGAGTTGCACGTGGGCCGTCGCCTGCCCACCGGTGAGTGGCTGCCGATTCGCCGCGGTTGGGTGGGCTTGGGCGAGACGCACCCCCTGGCGACGGTGCGCGTATTGGGCCGTTAGGCACGTTCTCGCTGGAGGAGGATTGACACCTGCTAAGCCCCTGTCGGAGACAGGCCCGTTGCCGTACGCCCTAGGAGTAGGCAGAGGTTGTTTTATTGCCTATTGACCACCTACCATCTACTCTGCCAGCTCGCGCGAGGTCGCTAGATCCCGCGCTTTTTAGTGTGGTTGGCCAAAGGCTGCACGCGATTCGCCGCGAGCCTTTCGCAGGCAAACCCAGACTTTGCGTTAACCCTGACCGTAGCGAAAAAACGGACCGAAAAAACGGACCGTTGACAGCGGCCCAAGATAGTGATACAATGGGCATAGTCAACCGCTGCATCTGCTCTGTAGCCTCTTTACCTAACAGGCCATCTAGCTAGACTCGGCTTCGACGGCCGGTCGGCAGCGACCGTCGGACGGCGTCGGAAGGGCGGCAACCGGCAAGGGGCCGGCTGATTGCAGGTTCGAGGAGGTTGGCCTATGTAAAATACCCGACTCAATTCCCCGCGAAACGAATCGATCCATCCTTTCCTGCTGAAGGAGGTACACCCATGAGCGTTCGGAAAGTAGTCCTGATTGCTGTTGCAGTCAACCTGGCGTTTGTGGCGTTGCTGGGGGGATTGTATTGGTCGCAAAGCGTCCGGGCGCAGGCGGGCAGCCAACCGCAGTTCACAAGCCCGGACGGCGAGATCTTGGGGATTGTTTCTGAGTACATGAACTATCAAGGCGTGCTGTACGACAGCGGCGGGAACGCCGTTGAAGGCAGCCACGATCTTACCTTTACGCTGTACGCGTGCTACGTGGTGCCTCCTACATCGACATGCTCCTCCCAGTGGTCGGGCACGAAGACGCTCGATCTGATCGGTGGGCTGATCAACACGCGGCTAGGTCCCCTAGATGCCACTCTGTTTGAGCCGCATGCCCAGCTTCTTCCGGGTTGGCATCTCGAGGTCGGGGTTAAGGTCGATGGCGGCACTGAGCTAGCACCTCGTGTCAGTCTCAACAGCACGGTGCCCTGGGCCTTTACGTCGATCTACAGCCAGCACCTGCCCGAGGCCGACTATGATTCGGGTTGGTGGACTCCCGGTGAGTTGTTCCAATTCAACACCTTTTCCCACGCTTTGGGCGGCGATGTCGACGACTATGTGGTGGATTTGGAGTGCAAGGACAATTCCGACTACATCGTGTCGTGTGATGTCGGCGGAGCCCCGCTTGTCTGGTGGTATCAACTGGATACCGGCGGTATCACGGTCAACGCCGAAGATCTGTGGGAGATTCACCCCGGCTACGATCTTCGCGTGCGCATTTGGGTGGAGAAGTAGGCCTCAGGTCTGCAGCGCTAGGCGCAAGGAGGGTACCGTGCGAAAGCAACTCTTGTTGTTGCTCGTCGTCTTGGTCGGTTGCAGCGCGCTGCTGGCCTCGGGGCCGATCCAGGCCCAGATTCCACAGGCCGTCCACAGTCTCCCCTGGTCTGTCATCGGAGGCGCGGGCGCGATCAACACGACGGGAGATGGGTACACGCTGCACGCCACAGTCGGCCAGACGGCTATCGGTTGGTCGGAGTTGGAGCATAGTTTGGGCACCGGTTTCTGGTACGGCGTGCTCAGTGCCGGGCCCGCATTGGGCTATCGTAGCTATCTGCCCATTGCTATAAAAGACTGAATCTGCTGTAGAAAACGTTTGTGTTGTTCGGTCTGGATCACTCCAGATCCCATCTGCTCGGGGCTGTCCAAAAAGCATGGACAGCCCCTTGCGCCGTCACCCTCCTTGGATCCCCTGCTCTGTCAAGCTCCTGGCCGCCGCCGTCTCTGCGATCAACTGCGCAAGTTTTTGCGTTTTCTTTCGAGTCTTGCTATACTGGGCAGCTATGGACAGAGAAATCCATCCCGGAGCCCGGGCAGAGCGCGAACCTACCTGCCGGAGACGCCGATGAGCCCCGATATGTGGCTGGCTTTGGCCATTTTGGCGGGGGCCATTGTGCTGTTCATCACCGAATGGCTACGGGTCGATGTGGTGGCCATTGCCGTGATGGTAGCCTTGATGCTGACCGGCCTGCTGTCTACCGCCGAGGCGCTTTCGGGCTTTTCCAATCCGGCGGTGCTGACCATCGCCGCTCTGTTCATTGTGGGCGGAGCCGTCATGCAGACCGGACTGGCGGATTGGATTGGTCGCGGCATTCTGAGTATCGCCGGTACCAATCCGGTCACGCTCATTCTGGTCATTATGGGTGCGGTTGCCCTGCTGTCCAGCTTTATGAGCAGCACCGGGACGGTGGCCGTGCTCCTGCCGGCCATCGTCAGCCTGGCTCGCAATGCCAAGATCAGCCCGTCCCGGCTGCTGATCCCCCTGGCCTTTGGCTCGCTTATGGGGGGCGCGCTCACGCTCATCGGGACGCCCCCCAATCTGATCGCCAGCGACGTTCTGCGCGATGCCGGTTTGACTCCTTTTCAGCTTTTGGACTTTACGCCGATGGGCCTGATCCTTCTGGCTGCCGGGATTCTTTTCATGCTTTTGGTGGGGCGCCATTTTCTGCCTGACCACATGCCTGTTCAAGACGTGCAACGGATCGATTCGCCTGCCGAGTTGGTGGAGCTTTATCGTCTGCCCGACAACCTCTTTCGCCTGCGGGTTCGGCGCGAGTCGGGCTTGTTGGGCAAAACCGTGGTCGAGTCACGCTTGGGCGAGGACTTTCAGGTGTCGGTGCTCGAGATCTTGCAGCCGCGGACGGGGCTGAGGCGGAGTGAAACCTCGTCGGGACTGCGATCTAACGGCCTGGAGCGAGTCCCCGTCGCCTCTCGACCCATCGGTGCCCACGATATCCTTGTGGTGCAGGGCGATCCGAATAACGTCCGGCATGCGGCCGCTTATTGGAACTTGGGTCTGCAGTCAGCCCAGGTCCGAGAGGAGCACGACTTGATCAGCGATGAGGTCGGCGTGGCCGAGGTTCTGCTGCCTCCCCGATCTTCCCTTGCCGGTCGGACTCTGGTCGAGAGCCGGTTTGGCTCTACCTATCACTTGACAGTGCTGGGCATCAGCCGGCCGGGAGAAGGGGACGGGCTTGATCTCAAAAACACGGTCCTCCAGTTCGGCGATACGCTGTTGGTTCAGGGCGCCTGGCGCGACATTTTGGCCCTGCGAAACAAGCGGCGCGATTTCGTGGTCATCGGCGAACCCGAGGCCATGGCTGGGGCCCCGGTCCGGCGCAAAGCCCCGCTGGTGCTGCTGATCCTTGTGGGTATGCTGGTATTGTTGGTGACCAACGCGACCTCAGTGGCGGCGGCCAGTATGTTGGCCGCTCTGGCGGTGATTCTGGCCGGATGTGTGACCATCGACCAGGCCTACGAAGCCGTCGATTGGAAGAGCATCGTCCTGGTGGCCGGGATGCTGCCCATGAGCATTGCTCTCGAGCGGGTGGGGTTGGTGAACATCATCGCTCAGGGTTTGATCGATACCGTGGGCACCCTGGGGCCCCTGGCGGTGCTGGCGGGCCTCTTTTTGCTGACGGCGCTGTTCACCCAGGTGCTGTCGAACACGGCCACGACGGTGGTCATCGCCCCCATTGCTCTGGCGGCTGCGGTCAAGATGGATGTCGAGCCCTACGCTCTGGTGATGGCCGTGGCGATGGCTGCCTCCATGGCCTTTGCCTCGCCGGTGGCCTCGCCGGTGAATGCGTTGGTGATGGGTGCGGGGCGCTATCGTTTTGGCGATTACGCGCGGGTGGGGGTGCCCTTGCTGCTGCTGTGCCTGGTGCTGTGTGTCCTCTTTTTGCCCCTGCTCTTTCCCTTTTGATTTTGACACGTTCTTTGGTCTTTCGCCTCACAGACCATGAGCCGACCTCGCAGTGGAAAAAAGGAAAGAACGACCTCCGAGGTTCTTGGACCTCGGAGGTCGTTTGCGGTGCGGGGTCGGCCGGGGCCTAGGAGATCCCTGAAAAAGTCTCCAATGATGTACGGTGGAATTTGCAGGT
>CAZNQW010000267.1:0-5134 GCA_964575225.1 uncultured Anaerolineaceae bacterium
TACACCCTATCCTACACTCTTTCCCTACACGACGCTCTTCCGATCTCCGGATCGCAGTTGAGTGCTCGGCGCGGATCGGGCGAGCCCAGGCCATTAGAGGTTGGATGACAGGCCGGAAGGTAAGGCTCGCCTACTTGATGCCCAGCGCGATCCCATGTCCGCAGGGTTGCTACTGGAAGGGGATTTGGGACGACCTGCCGAGGCCCCCATACCCCCGGCCGGGGGCCAAAGCGCCACAGACGGGCGGCCCCGGAACCCCCCGAAATTGTCCACCGGGGATCGCCGAGATCCCTGGATGGGGCGGTTGGAGCTAGCGATCTGGGCGTATCGCAGTTGGAGCGCGATAGGAGGCAATATGACATCACACGACCTGGGGCCCACGCCGTCCCGGGGGACCTACCTTCATGTTTCCATCAACGGCCCGGAGGGTGGGGAGGATTTTCGGGTGTTTCTGCCTTCTGCCCTCCGGGGGAAGTAGGCGCCGGTTGCGTCCCATCCGCTGCCCGGCCTGGTGCTTTGGCCTCATGGGGCCGTCAGGGATGCAATCCAGCGTTTGACACGTTTCCGAACTTGGGCTACAATAGGGTTTGTCGTGGTTGGGTCGGCGACAGAGCACCCCAAATCAGAACCAACAGAAAGGAAATCGAACATGCCTGTCTATGCTTTACTTGTGTGGCTCATTATTGGCGCGTTGGCCGGCTGGCTGGCTCAGCGCATCTTGGGCAAGGTCGGCCCCTTTGGATTGATAGGCGACATCATCGTGGGCTTGGTTGGGGCCGTCATCGGCGGCTACCTCCTGGGCCTCCTGGGTGGATCGGGGACCGGCGGCATCCTCGTCTCGTTTTTGACCGCACTGGTCGGTGCCGTATTGCTGGTCTGGGTGTTGGGCAAGATTGTGAAGCGTTAGGAGGACGTCATGGCAGATAGAGACACCGATAGGTTGGCCAGCGATTTGCTGTCCATGTTGCGCGATGCCCTCAGCAAGCCGTTGCCCGGCACTGCGCCAAGCCAGCCTCAGCCTCAGCCTCAGGTGGATGAGGATTCGTTGTTGGACACAATCAAAGAGTTTTTGACGCAGTCACTGCCTGGCACGAAAGAGAAAGAGGAGCAGACAGCGCCGGCGGCACCGGTGGCCCCGGCGGCACCGACAGTCGTCCCAGTCCAGCCCCAACCTTCGGCCGCGACTCAAAAGACGGAGGAGGAAAAGCCTGCTGAGCAGGGCGAATCAGAGCCAGTTTCTTCGTTTGTGGGCGCCGGGGATGAGGGCGGCTGGGAGGCCATGCTCCATCGCCACGAGCTAGAGCGGGAAGAGATGCAATGGCGCCACGAGCAGGAACGCGAGGACATGCACCGTCGCCACGAGCAGGAGAGGGAGACAGTGGGCTATGAGCGCGAGCGGGATAAGGAAGACGCCAAGCGCAGGCGCGAGGTAGAGCGAGAGGCCCGCAAGAGGGAGCATGAGAGAGCCAAGGAGGAGCACGGACGCGGCAAGGGAAGGGGAAAGGCGTAGGCGCGGAGCAGAGAAACGTGGTGGTCTGTCGGGAGAGGTTGGACAAAGTAGGATAAGGGCTCTATGACGTTTGGTGAAGAGCAACGGCGAATTCGGACGGTCATCATGCGCGGCGGCACCAGCCGCGGCTTGTTCCTTCGGCGCAGCGAGCTTCCCGTCGATCCCGATTTGCGGGACCGGGTCATCTTGCGCCTGTACGGCAGTCCCGATGTGCGCCAGATCGACGGCCTGGGCGGCGCCGACCCCCTGACCAGCAAGTTGGCCATCATTGGGCCATCCACCCGGCCCGACGCCGACGTGGATTACACTTTTGCCCAGGTGAGTATCGGCCGGCCTTTTGTCGATTATGCCGGCAACTGCGGCAACATCTCTTCGGCTGTGGGACCCTACGCCATCGATGAGGGACTGGTCGATGCCGTCGGGCCGGTGACGACGGTGCGCATCCACCAGACCAACACCCGCTGCGTACTGGTGGCCCAGGTGCCGGTGCGCCACGGCAAGGCTGCGGTCGAGGGGGAGTATGCCATCGATGGCGTGCCCGGTACGGGCGCCCGCATTGCCCTCGATTTTTCTGATACGGCGGGGGCTGTGACGGGCACGCTGTTGCCCACGGGTCGTCCGCTGAATCGGCTGGAGGTGCCGGGTGTGGGTCCCATCGAGCTGTCGCTGGTGGATGCCGGGACGCCCTGCGTGTTTGTGCGCGCCCGGGATCTGGGATTAGTGGGCGTCGAGAGTGCGGCCGAGATCGACGCCGACCGCGACCTGAACGAGCGCATCGAGCGCATCCGCGGCACGGCGGCGGCAGCGGTGGGCATCGTCGACCGCTGGCAGGACGCTGCCGTGCGGAGCCCCTATCTACCCTTTTTTGTGCTGGTCAGTCCGCCGGCGCCCTACATGGCAGCGGGCTCGGGGCAGGCAGTTGGCGCCGGACAGGTGGACCTGGTGGCCCGCCTGTTGTTCATGCTCAGGATGCACAAAACCTACGCCGTCACCGGCACGGTCTGCACCGGCGCGGCGGCTCGGATCCCCGGCACTCTGGTCCACGAGGCGATTCCGGTCGAGCGGCGAATGGGCACCTCGGTGCGCATCGGCCATCCTGCGGGCGTGATCGATATCGACGTTACCGTGGACCTCACGGGGGCCGAGCCGCGGTTGGCGCGGGCGGCGTTGGGGCGTACGGCCCGCCGCCTGATGGAAGGGTACGCCTTTGTGCCCTGGGGTTTGTTCTCGTAGGGAGTGGCCGATGTAGGGGGTGCCCCATGGGCTATTCCCCTGCCTGTAGGATCCCCACCCACAGGGTCAGAGCCTCCCAGATGCGTGGCTTCTTGCGGCGCAGGGGATTTGTGGGGGTGCGCGCGAACCCCCAAACCCCCGCGCCGGGGACCTGCGGCCCCCGGCCCTCCGCAATGAATGCGTTGTCCTGTCGGCAGCCTGGCTGCGCGGGAGGCGATGCGGCTCGGTCGCTCTCCGAATGCCCGCCGCTATCTACGTGCGCCGGGTTCGTGAAATTCGTGGCCGATCCCGCAGTTTGCGCGTTGCCCGGTCGAGAGCCGGTTGCGCGGGGGACGGCGCGACTCGGTCGGTCTTCGCCGGCCTGGCTCATTAGCCTCGATTGCTGCGCGAGCGGCTACGCTGTCTCCACCTCGACCCAGATCGAGTGGGTGCGCGATCCCTGGCTGGGCAGTGTCGGTTCGGTGGGTGTCAGCACGTTGGACGAGCCGGCGTGGTCGGTGCCCTCGGCATCCAGCATGGGCCAGGCACCCTGCAGCAGACTGACCACGCCGGGCATGATCTCGTCGGTGACCCGGGCCGCGATGCGCACCCGGCCTTGCGGGTTGTGCACCAGCACCTTGTCGCCTGCTGAG
This sequence comes from uncultured Anaerolineaceae bacterium, assembly GCA_964575225.1. Classification (GTDB taxonomy): domain Bacteria; phylum Chloroflexota; class Anaerolineae; order JAAYZQ01; family JAAYZQ01; genus CAZNQW01. The sequence goes on from CAZNQW010000267.1 coordinate 3,376, forward strand.
ATACCCCGCGCGGCGGCATCGGCCGGGTGAATCCACAGCGACTGATCTTCCCTGGCTCGGAACCAGGGGATGTTGTCGTACTGGGAATGGGTTCGATACCGGCTGTGGGGCGTGATCAGTCCCAGTGGATGCTGCTCGTCGGGGGCCAGGGGGCGGTAGGTGGGCGTTTCCGGTCCGCCAACGCGGGCAAAGGCTGCCGAAGCGATCTCGATCTTGCCCGACGGGGTGTCGAGGGGGTGAACGGCGGGATCGCGGACGAAATCGCTCAGCCCCACCCGCGCCGGGTCGGCGCCCCAATAGATACCGGTCTGGCGAAAGGCCTCCACGTCGCTGATTTCGGATTCGGCCATAAAGTGGGCCAACCAGGCGGCCTCGTCCCGCCCCTCGGAAAAGGCGGCACCAAAGCCCAGTCGTTCGGCCAGTTCGCAGAAGATGACATAATCATCGCGAGCCTCGCCCAGGGGCGCCATGGCCCGATTGGAATAGAGGAGATAATTGCCGCCTGCCGGGAAGACAATGTCCTCCCGTTCCAGGAAGGTGGTCGCGGGCAGCACCACGTCGCATTGCCGGGCCGTGGGCGTCAGGGTATAGTCGTGGCACACTGAGAACTCGACCTGCTGGAAGGCGCGAAGGCTCTTGTGCAGGTCGCTCCCCTGGACCACATAGTTGGCGCCCACATTGTAGATGGCGCGGATGTCGGTGGGAAAGCCGCCCGTCTTGCCTTGAATCACAGCGTCGGGCCAGCGCAGCACCGGGATGGTTGCCCCGGCGGGGTTGGGCGGCACCTGTATGCGGCCCATGCGCGGTGTGGGCAGCTTGTCCCAGGTGAGGGCGCCGGTGGAGCCGCCCGGTTGCCCCACGTTTCCGGTGGCTACCTGGAGCGCCACGCCCAGCCGGATAGCTTCCTCGCCGCCCACGGTGCGTTGGATCGACAGGCCGGGCACCAGCGCCGTCGGGTGGGTCGTGCCATAGAGCCGGCCCAGTTCCCGGATCTCGCCGGCGGGCACCCCGCATCGCTCGGCCGCCCATTCAGGCGTTTTGGCCGTGCCGTCGTCCTGGCCCAGCACGTGGCGCTGAAGGGCGGGGAAGCCCGTGCTATAGGCCTGGACAAATTCATCGTGGACCATTCCCTCGGTGATGAGCACGTACAAAAGGGCCATCATCAGCGCCGCATCGGTACCGGGCCGCACCGGGATCCAACGGCTGCCCAGTCGGCGCGCTGTGGCCGAGCGGCGGGGATCGAGGACAATCACCTCGACGCCGCGGCGCCGGGCCTCCTCGATGCGGGCGGTGGTGTCGCAGCCCAGCCGGGTGTCGACAACGTTGGCGCCCCACAGCAGGATCAGGTTGGAGTACTGGAGGGAGGCCGAGTCGATGCCGCCCAGGTTGTGGCCCAGGAGGTAGGGCGTCACAAAATCGGCCGCCGGGGAGCTATAGTTGCCGACGAACTCGGTGTAGCCGCCCATCAGACTCAGGAATCGCTTGGTGAGGCGCTGGGTGCTGTGCAAGGCACCACGGCCTGAGGCGTATCCGGCCAGGGCCAGGATCGCGCCGGGGCCGTGTTCGGCCTGAATTTCGGCCAGTCGTCCGGCGACCCGATCCAGCGCTTCGGGCCACTCGATCTCGCGGAATTGGCCCGAACCCCTTGGGCCGGTGCGCAGCAGGGGTTTGAGGATGCGGTCGGGTGCGTACACGGCGCGGGGCATCTCGTAGCCCCGGACACAGCCACGCATAAAAGGCCCGCCTAGCGGGTTGTCGG
>CAZNQW010000268.1:0-5126 GCA_964575225.1 uncultured Anaerolineaceae bacterium
CACCTTCAAGGTGCGGGCGCACTCGGGACAGGTGGTGACGATCCGCTTGGCGCCGCTGGCCTGGAGCTGGGCGAGATTTTGCTCGGCGAGGGCGCGAAAGGTCTGGACATCCCCCTGCCAGAGTTGATCGTGGCCGCAGCACCGCTCGTCGGCCAGGATCTGGGGCTCGATGCCCAAATGGTTGAGGAGCTTGACGGCCGCCTGGGCGATGCGCACCCCCTCTATGGCCAACCCCTGAAACAGCGTGTCATAATAGGGCAGGCATCCCACGAAAAAGAGGGTATCCGACCTGTCCGATACCTTCAGGTCGGGGGTCAGCCAGCCCAGCCGGTTCTGGTGCATGTCGGCATGGGTCATCAGGCGGGCCCAGGTCTGGATGGCGTCGCCATGGGTGCACTCTCCGCTGCGGGCCAGGTCCTGTGCCACCTGTCGCATGTCTCGCACAAACTCGGAGAACAGGACGTCGGAGGGGCACAGCTCGCTGCAGCGCTTGCAGGTCAGGCAGGACCAAAACAGCAGGTCGTCCAGGACGTCCGCCGTGCGGCCCTCGATGGCCTTTTCGACCAGCAGGCGCGGGCTGGTGTATTCGCGGGTTTCCCAGCGGGTGATGGGGCACACGGCGCTGCACTTGCCACATTCCAGGCAGTACCAGGCCCGATTCTTGCTGATGACGCTTTCCATGGTGTCCATAGCTAATGATCCTGCGCCAAACCGGCCACAAAGGCCTCGACCTTGGCGGAAAAGGTGTCGCCCTCACCGGCAGCGACCCAATCCAGTTGAAGCTGCTCGTCCCGCAGTCCCAGCATCGAGGCCAGTTGTTTGGCCTGGTCGAACATCTCTTGGGCGCGGTTGTTGCCGAACTCGTAGTGACATTCGCCCGGTGGGCAGCCCAGCAATAGCACGCCATCGGCGCCCTTTTCAAAGGCCTTGAGGATGGTGCCGGTCGGAAGCCGGCCCAGGCACATCAGCCGGATGGGCCGGACGGAGGCCGAATAGCGGGCGCCCTGGGCCCCGGCCGTCTCCATGCCGCTGTAGGGGTTCCAGTTACAGGTAAAAACCACGACTCTAGGCTTTGTCATCGAGAATCTACCAATCATCTCCCAGAATCTGTTCCAGCATGGCCTCCAACTGGCCGTCGGACGAGTAGCCGGCCGAGATGGCCCCCGACGGACAGTGGGCGGCGCAGGTGCCACAGCCGGTGCATAGGGCTGGATCGATCCATGAGGTGCGCTGCGTGTCGTCGCCCACCAGTTGCGGCGCGCCAAACTCGCAAATTTCGACGCAGGTGTTGCAGGCCCGGCATCGCGCCGGGTCGACCACCGCCCGCGTAGGTTCGCTGCGCAGAGCCACCTTTCCCAGCCAGGCGACGGCGCGCGCGGCGGCGGCTTGCCCTGCCAGGATGGCGTCGGCCGAGGGCGGGCAGAAAAAGACGCCAGGCCGCTGGGTGTCGACCCCTGTGCGGGCGTCGGGCAGCCGCAACGGGTGGCCGTTGTTTTCGACGGCAGCCAGGAGCGGGTCGAGTTCATCCGCCGTCGGCGCCAGGATCAAGGCCGCGCTGGCCCATTCCCGGTCGCCGTTCGCCAGGGCGTAGCGACCCTGGGCGCGCAGGACTCCCTCGGGCAGCGCCTCGGGTTGTTGGATGGCGATGCCCTGGGCCTCCAGAGCCTGGCGGCACGCCTGGGCGGCGGGCCCATGGCCCAAGATGGCGACAGAGCGTTCCACCGGCAGGGGATCGAATTGCCGGGGTTGTTGCAGGCGCACTTTTGCCACGGCCCCGGCGATCAGCGCGGTGGCCTTGGCCGTGGCTGCCTGGGGATCGTCGGCATGGGGCCAGGCGCACTGCTCGCGGATGTTGACAAATTCGAAAACCGGCCCTCCGGGGCGCTGGGTGGCAAAGATGCCCAAGTGGTCCTTGCAGCGGATGCGCTGGAATGTGCAGCTAAAGCACACCTGGTCAAACGCGCAGCAAGAGCAGGCCGCCAACACGACGTGGCTCAGGCTGTGGTCGTTGACGGCTTGTAGGATCGCTTCGGCGCCCTGGGGCAAACAGGAAAAGGGGACGGTCTGGGCGTGGGCGATGTCGGGCCAATGGCGGGCGTACTCGCCGATCCGCTCCGTATCGACCGTGCGGGCAATCTGGTCGCCGCACTGGCACACAAACACCCCCACCCGAGGGGCTATGGGCCGGGCTATCGCGGTCGGGCGCGGCGCTGCGGGGTGGCTTTCGGCCAGCATGTCGTACAGGACCCGAGCGGCGGCGGCCGATCCGGACAAGGGGCTATCGGGCTCGATCCGGTAAAATCCCGGCTCGTCGGGCAGGGGGCCCTGATCCCATGCGGGCGACGCGCCGGTGTGGATCACGGCTCCGATGGGCACATCGACGACCGCGCCCTTTTGCTCGTGGAGGATGGCGCCCGGCTTGCAGGCATATACGCAGGCCAGGCACTCGCTGCACGGCCCGCAGGCCAGGCAGCGACTGGCTTCGGCGATGGCCTGCTCGGCGGTGTAAGCCAGCTCCACTTCGGCGTAGGTGTCCAGCCGCTGGCTGAGGGGCAGGACGGGCGCGGGCACCCGGGGCTTTGGAGCCAGTTCCTCGGGGCTCATCGGCCGCAAAGAGACGGGCATCCCCTGGGTCGGATCGGGGGCCGCGTCGGCTTCCCTCCCGTTCAGGTAGGCGTCGATGGCCTGGGCGGTCCGCTTGCCCATGCCGATCACCTCGATGACGACCATCTTGTCGGTGGTCACCGCGTCGCCCGAGGCAAACACGCCGGGCCGCTGCGTCATAGAGCTGACAGGGTCGACCACGATGCGCTCGGCGCGCGAGATGCCCAACCCATGCTCAGGCCCCAATAGGTCCATGTCGGGCGCCTGGCCGATGGCCGGCACGATTAGATCCAGATCCAGCACAAATTCGCTGTCGGCAATGGGCCGGGGGCGGCGCCGTCCGCTCTCGTCGGGCTCGCCCAGCACCATGCGCTGGCATTCCAGGCCGATGATGCGCCCCTGGTCGTCGCCGATGATGCGGAGCGGGGAGACCAGATAGTCGATCTGGACCCCTTCCTCTTCGGCACCCTCGATCTCTTCGGGCGAGGCCGGCATCTCGGCGCGGCTGCGGCGATAGAGGATGCGCACGTCCTGGACGCCCAGGCGCCTGAGGGAGCGCGAGACGTCCATGGCTGTGTTGCCGCCTCCCAGCACCGCCACGCGGGTGGCTGCGCCGCGAGGCAGGGCGGCCGCGATGGCCTTGTGGCACTGCTCGTCGTCGAGCTGTTGCGCCAGGCCAATGTTCCTCAGCAGGTCGATGCCGTGCACCACGCCGGTCAGATCTTCGCCCGCGATGCGCATTTCGCGGCTTTTGTGGGCGCCGATGGCCAGGCACACGGCCTGATAGCCCATGGCAAAGAGGTCTTCCAGGCTGTGCGTTCCCCCTGGGCCGATGGCGGTGTTGAGCCGGATCTCGACGCCCATCTCCTCGATGGCCTGGTACTCGCCGGCAATGACCTCCCGGGGCAGGCGGTACACGGGGATGCCTACGGCCATCATGCCGCCGATCACCGGCAATTTGTCAAAGACGGTGACCGGGTAGCCCATACGGGCCAGCTCGTGGGCCACGGCCATGCCGCCGGGGCCGGCGCCGACGATGGCCACCCGTTTGTCCTGGGTGGGCCTTTGCGGTTCCGCATGGGAGGCAGGGTTGGGGCCTTGGCGCCCGTGCTCGATCTCCCAGTCGGCCAAAAAGCGCTTGATGGGCCGGATGCCGACGGCTGTATCGACCTCGGCCCGGCGGCAGTTGAGTTCGCAGGGATGGGTGCAGATCCGGCCACAGATGCCGGGGAAAGGGATCGCCTCGCGGATCAGGTCGATGGCTTCCTGAAAGCGGCCTTTGGCCACCAGCGCCACGTACCCCTGGGCGTGGATTCCGCCGGGGCAGGTGGCCGAGCAGGGCGCCCGGCCGATCTTTTCGATGACGGCGCAGTTGGGTTGGCCGCCCCAGGGCAACAGGATCGCCTTGTGATCGGTGCCTGGCACGGTGACCGGACAGACCTCGATGCAGTCGCCGCAGGCGGTGCATTTGGTCAGGTCGATGTACCGGGGATGTTGCGACAGGGTCGCCCGCAGATGGGGCAGCGTTCCCTGGGTTTTTTGGATGCGCGTTTGGGTCCACACCCTCACGTTGGGATGCTTGGCCAGTTCGAGCAAGCGGGCATTCATCTGGGGCGAAAGGGCCCCCGGATCGCCCTCCGGGGAGGGAGAACTCCCCGGGGCGATAAAGGGTGACGGTTCGACCAGATGCACCGGAATGCCGGAATCGGCCAGGTCGCAGGCCGCCTGCAGAGCCGCCACGCTGCTGCCCAGCACCAGCGCGCCCCGGCCCATCACGTTCTTTTGATCCACGCCCGAGCCGATCATCGCGGTTCCTGCTCCTCATGTTCCTGAAGCGCTTGAAGCCCTCGTTGGTAGCCTGCTTCGAACGCCCTCTCGTTGAGATCGACGGTTTTGGGCGGCACCGAATCGAGGATGGACAGGCGCATGGCCTCTTTGCGGATGCCGCCGACAATGGCGGTCCAAAAGCCGAGCATCACGGTATTGGCGCTGCGGCTGTTGCCCAATTCGGTGGCGATTTCGGTGGCAGGCAGGCCGTAGGTGACGATATCCGAGCGGTGATCCTCAGCCAGGGGGACCAGGCCCTCGTCGATCAGCAGCACGCCTCCGGGACGCAGGGTGTTCACATATTTGGTATAGGCGGCTTGCGACATAATGATCGCGCTGGCGGGCTCGATGATGTGGGGGTGGTGGATCGGCTCGCTGGCAAAGACGACCTGAGAGCCGGCCGACCCGCCGCGGGCCTCGGGGCCGTAGCTCTGGGTGAAGCAGGCTTCCAGCTTGTCAAAGATGGCAGCAGCCTGACCGACGATCTTGGCGGCGTTGATGATGCCCTGGCCCCCAAATCCCCCCAACTGCACTTCGGTGCGGGGCACATAGTCGGTCCGAGCTGGCAGGGTGGGGCGGCTATCCAGCGCCTCTCGTTCGGCCAGCCAGCGTTTCTCGCCGGTGCTGGCCAACCGGTCGATGGCCTGCTGCAGATTCGGTTTGGGCTCGTTGAGGAATTGGCCCTCGATGATCTG
>CAZNQW010000269.1:0-4829 GCA_964575225.1 uncultured Anaerolineaceae bacterium
TACCTGCAAATTCCACCGTACATCATTGGAGACTTTTTCAGGGATCTCCTAGGGGAAACCGTCGTCATTCCCGCGGTAGGGGCGACGCATGCGTCGCCCGACGGATGGGCCCCCGCGTGCGCCTGCCTGCGCAGGCAGGCGAGGGCGACGAGTGGGTGGCGGGCGACTAGAGGGAAGGCATTCCCTGTGTACGAAAAGGAGTCAAAGACCATGAACCTGCGTGGCATCCATTTCCTACTCAGTTACACCTGCAACGGCGAATGCGACCACTGCTTCTTGTGGAGCAGCCCCTGGGCCAGCGGCACCATGACCCTGGATCAGATCCGGCGGGTGTTGCACCAGGCCGCCGACCTGGGCACCGTGGACATGGTGTATTTCGAGGGCGGCGAGCCCTTTTTGTACTATCCCATCATGCTCCAGGGGCTGCGCGAGGCCCGGGCCCTGGGCTTTCGAACTGGCGTGGTCACCAACAACTATTGGGCCACCTCGGTGGAGGATGCCGTCGCCTGGCTGGAGCCGATCGCCGACATCGGGCTGGACGACCTGAGTCTGTCCAGCGACCTGTACCACGGCGAGGCGATGCTGACCCAGACGGCCCGCCACGCCCGCCAGGCCGCGGCGCACCTGGGCCTGCCCGCCGACCTGCTGACGGTGGAGCCACCGGGAGGCTGTGCGCCCACGGACGCCGGCGCCCGAGGCGAGCCCATCGAAGGCGGTCCGGTCCGCTATCGGGGCCGGGCGGCGGTCAAGCTGACCGAAGGCGTGCCCCGGCGGCCCTGGCACGAGTTCACCACTTGCCCCGACGAGGATTTTCTGAATCCCAGCCGGGTTCACGTCGATACCTTTGGCCACGTCCACCTCTGCCAGGGCCTGCTCATGGGCAACCTGTGGCAAAAGACCCTCTCCGAGCTGGTGGCCGACTACGATCCCATCCAACACCCCATCCTGGGACCCCTGATCGAAGGCGGGCCCGCGGCGCTGGTCGAACGCTACGACCTGCCCTTCAGAGAGACCTACGCCGACGCCTGCCACCTGTGCTACCTGGCGCGGGACGCGCTGCGCGCCCGCTTCCCCCAGATGCTGGCGCCGCCCGTGGTCTATGGCGAGTGATCGCCGGTGGTCCCAGGGCAGAGCGGTTGGCCACGAATTGGACTGATTCAGCGAGTTCAGGACAGGCAGATGGGGCCGGGTCCCCACAAAAGACGCTGCGGCGCAAAAAGGAACGTCTCTCGGGGTCTGGGCTGTGCGGGTGGACGATACCATATGGACCCCCGCATTCGCGCGGGTGACGGCTGCAAGTGGGCTTGACGAAAGTAGGCAGCCAAAGGAGGCAAACCATGTCTTCAGATTCGAAAACCGTCCTCATCATCGGCGCGGGGCTGGCTGGCCTATCGGCCGGATGCTTTGCCCAGCTCAACGGCTATGACAGCCAGATTTTGGAGCACCACATGCAGCCCGGAGGCGTCGCCGCGGCCTGGAGGCGCGGCGACTATCTCATCGACGGCGGCATTCACTTTGTCCAGGGCCACAAGCCGGGCAGCGGCCTGCACGACCTCTACCGCCAACTGGGCATTGCGGCCGCCACCCGGTTCGTGGATCTGACCACCTATGGCTGCTTTACCGACGAGCGCAGCGGCGCCCGCGTGGTCATCAGCCAGGACCTGGACCATCTTGCCGCCGACCTAGCCGCCGGTTTTGCCGGGGGCGACCGGGTGGGCCGCGATCTGGCGAGGGGCGCCCGGGCGCTCCAGGGCTTCGACATGAGCGAGATGGGGTTGGCCAATCCGCCCGAATTGACCAGAGGCCTCGATTCGTTGCAGGAGCTGTGGGCCATGCGCCGCCTGCTGCCTTTGATGGTGGGCAAGTATGCCAAGACGGCCCTGGACTATGGCCAACAGTTCGACGACCCGGCCCTGCGCATGTTCGTCCAGGGCCTGTTCCTGCCCGAATCGCCCATGTACTTTGCCCTGATCCTCCTGGCTTCGCTGGCCGATGGCCAGCTTGGGCTGATCGAGGGCGGTTGTTCAGAGTTCGTGGGCGCGATGGAGCTCCGCTACAAGGAGCTGGGCGGGCGGATCACCTACGGCGCCTCTGTGCGCGAGATCGTGGTCGAGCACGACCGGGCGGTGGGTGTGCGCCTGGCCGATGGCAGAGAGCATCGCGCCGGGGCGGTCCTGTCGGCCGCCGACGGCCACAGCACCCTCTTTGAGATGCTGGGCAGCCGGTACACTCCCCAGGTCCTCCTCGATCGCTACCGAACCTGGCCCCTCTACAAACCCTTGCTCATGGTAAGCTATGGCGTGGCCCGCGAGTTCCCCGGCGAGCCCTGTTTCCAGAGCATCTCCCTGGCCGAACCGCTCCAGGTGGGCGGCGAAAGCCTGCCCGGCTTCATGCTGCGTTTGTTCAACTATGGCCCGCACTTTGCCCCGCCCGGCAAATGCGTGGTACAGGTCGAGATGGAGACCAACTGGCCCTATTGGGATACCCTCAAACGGGAGAATCCGGCCGGCTACCAGCAAGAAAAGGCCCGGATCGTCGAGGGGGTGCTGGAGCGCCTGGAGCGCCACTATCCGGGGCTATCCAGCACGGTGGAGGTCACCGACGTGGCGACGCCCTACACCACCTGGCGCTATACCCGGAATTACCGGGGGTCGTGGGGTGGCTGGCTGATGACGCCCGCCTCCATGCGCGCCGCTTTCCGGCGGACGCTGCCCGGCCTGGCCGATTTCTATATGGCCGGTCAGTGGGTGATGCCCGGTGGCGGGGTGTCGTCCAGCCTGTTTTCGGGCCTCCACGCCGTGCAACTCTTGTGCCATCGCGACGGGCGGCCCTTTTCCCGGGAATAGGCCGGGAGCTGACCCCATCAGGAGAGATCCATGACCAAACGCCTCGTCCTTCTTGCCGGCAACATCGCTTCGGGCAAAACGTCCCTCACCGAAAGGCTGGGGGCGCGGCTGGGGTGGCGCACCGCTTTCGAGTCGGTGGACGACAACCCCTATCTGGCCGATTTCTATGCCGACATGCGCCAGTGGTCGTTCCACTTGCAGGTGTTTTTCCTGGGCCACCGCGCCCACCAACACCTGGAGTTGGCCCTGGACCCCCAATCGGCCATCGCCGACCGCAGCATCTACGAGGATGCCTATATCTTTGCCCGGGCTCTGAACCATCTGGGCAATCTGTCGGATCGGGACTATCGGTCCTACCGCCGGGTGTACGACCGGGTGGTCGAGGGCCTGCCCCGACCCGATCTGCTGATTTGTCTGCGGGCCCCCGTACCGGTGCTGATGGATCGGATCGGTGCCCGGGGCCGGGCTATGGAGGGCGGCATCGACGCGGGCTATCTGTCGCTGCTAGAGACCTTTTACGACGAATGGCTGGGCGATTTCGACCTGTGCCCGGTGCTGACCATCCGCAGCGACGACCTCGACTTTGTCCACCAACCGGAGCACCTGGATACCGTGATCCGGCACGTCCAGGACCGATTGGCGGGCCGGGACGAATTGGTGTTCGACTGACGCGGCGGGCAGGCGCGGCATTCCAAGATGGATTGGCCACGAATTCCGCGAATTGCACGAAGTAAGCGCAGGCGCATGGGGCCAGGCCTCTCGGTGGCCTGGCCCCATGCGGGTGGACGATACCCCATAGATCCCCGCGGTAGGGGCGACGCATGCGTCGCCCGACGAATGGACCCCCGCGTGCGCGAGGGCGACGTCTGGGCGGGGGTGACTCCAAAGTCGTCATTCCCGCGCAAGCGCCTGCAACCTCGCAGGCAGAATCTATGGCCCCCCTTTGCGAATCGGTTATTCGCGGGCCAGGGCCACGGCTGCCCGAAAGGCCCGGTAGGCGGACACCGCATTCTCGGCCGTGAACTCGATGCGCAGGCCGGTCACGCGCCGCGCCCCCGGCAACAGCGCCGCCCGGTCGGCCATGTCGGAGGTCTTGAGTTCCAGCTCTGCCGTCAGGGGCAGTTCCAGGCGTAGGGGTTGGGGTCCCTCCCCGGCCCGAAAGCGCTCTACCGCCCGCCGGGCGGCCTCCTCGATTTTGGCCTGAGCCACCTGCGGCGGCAGGCACTCGGCAGCCATGCGTCCCCGCGCCTGCTTGACCACCGCCACCTCAATGGGACCCAGCAGGTCTTTGGCCTGGGCGCAGGCGGTCTGATCGCCCGAAATGGCAATGACCGGCACGCCAAACTGCCCGCACACCGACGCATTCCACTCGATCTCGCCCGTGGGGCGGCCGTTGATCCAGACGCCGGCCACATAGGTGCCCGACCAGGTGTGGTCCAGGATCGCGGGCGTCGAGCCGTTGCGGGCATGGTAGCCGACGAATAGGGCCGCGTCGGCGCCGCCATCGACGCCCTGGACCATGGCCAGGGGCGACGGGCTGCCGGAATTCAGCCGCGCCCGGGGGTCCAGCTCCTCGATGAGAATGTTGCGCCCACCGGCGTGGCCATCAGAGACGATCACCTCGTCGGCGCCGCCGGCCAAGGCTCCCCGCACCGCGGCATTGACGTCGGCCGTCATCAGCTTGCGAAAACGCCCGTATTCGGCGTGTTGGGGACTGACCTGGTCCCAGTGGACCACGCCCGAGATGCCTTCCATGTCTACGGCAATGAGAATTTTCACGAGTGCCTCCTGATTGGGTGTCTGGGGCGATTATACCCCAGGCGGGCCAAACCGACAACCTGCCGGCCGCCCCCGAGGGCGGGGCCGTGCGCCGGGGGGACTGGCCACGAATGGCACGAATTCGCCGCTGCGAGCTGTAGGGGCACTCCTTGCGAGTGCCCTGGACGGATTGAGATCGGAAGAGCACACGTCTGAACTCCAGTC
>CAZNQW010000269.1:4839-5121 GCA_964575225.1 uncultured Anaerolineaceae bacterium
CCCCCCCCCCCCCCGCACCCCCCCGGCCACCCGCCTTTGGGGGGGGGCGGGGGGCGCTGCGCGCCCGGGGGGGGGGTGGGGGGGGGGCGCGGCCCCCCCCACAAAAGACCCTGCGCGACAAGAGATGCCATGCGGGTCGAGGATAACCTAGGGGCGACGCCGCCATCATCATGCTCGCGGAAGCGCCTGTGTACACACTGGCAGAATCCATGGGCCCCCGCGTTCGCGGGGGCGACGAGCGGGTGGCGGGGGTAACTCCAAAGTCGTCATTCCCGCGAAAGC
>CAZNQW010000270.1:0-5102 GCA_964575225.1 uncultured Anaerolineaceae bacterium
GGGCACGGCAAGCCCCGTTCCAGGAGAAAATCGCCCCGCGGGGTGACCGCGCCGATGCCCACAGCGTCGCGTCTCAGGGCAATTGGCTGACCGACAAGACATAGCCCTCGCCTGGTCCATAATAGCCATTGCCGCTCCAGATATTCATCACGACGACTTCGCACAGCGACACCCACTCCACGTAGGCCTCCCCGCCGTCCAGGTCGGCGTAGGTGCCGCCGCAGGTGGGGATCTCCAGGTTCGTGGAGGCGTATCCCCCCAGGCTGTGGGTCGAAACGCTGACGTGCAGGCCGGTCCAGACCCACAGGTGGACCACTTCCTGGTCGCCGTAGGGATCGAGGGTGCGGTACTGCGACTCACCCACGTTGATGGCCGAGTGGTCGGGCGGGTCGTCGTTCTCGTAGGCGTCGCCCTCGGGAATCGGCGTCGGCGTGGGTGTGTCAGTCGGGAGAGGAGTGGGCGTCGGCGTCGGGGTGGGCGTGATCCCGCTGGGACACTCCGCGTATCCGAGCTGGGGCGTGGTGGTAGGCAGGACCCAGTCCCCCACCTGGTAGCCATCGGCCAACAGGGGCACCGGCGTGCCGCCGTCGTCCACCTCCTCGAACTCCAAACATAGGCCGGTCACCCGCCCGCCCACCGGCACGCCGTAGGCGCCGCCCGGATTGGCGAACTGCAAGGGGACCATGATCCGGCCCGAGCCATCGGGCTTGGCATAGGGTGTGCCCAGGGTAAAGGTCGCGCTGTAGGGCACGGTCACGCCCCAGGCGGCGGCAATCTCTTCCGTGGTCAGGATGAGGTCGTCCACGTAGGCGTAGGGTGGGTTGCCGTGCTCGGCCAACAGCGTGTCGGAACACAGGACACCGATGGCCTCATAGTCGGACTCCGGCTCGGTCCAAATGGAATCCCAGATGAACTGAGCCGTCTCGGTCAGGTCTCCCCAGGCGTCGAGGACGTTGGGGTTGCAGGCCAGCAGCGGGATGGCTGCCATCAGAATCAGGGCAAACAGGAACTGTCGTTTGCGTTTCACGCTCCTTCCTCCTTCAGCCTGCGGCGCAAGGCCGCCGACGATCGGAACACCGGCAGTGGCCTGCTCTCCACGAGGTGGGGGTCGCCGGTTGAGATCAGCCGGATCTGATAGGGCGGGCTGATCTGGGTGGTAAAACGGCCAAAGTCCCTCACGATCACGCTGTCGCCGCGGACGAGGGCGTCGGCGATGACGGCAAAGAGGACGTCCACCGCCTCATTGAGCTGGCGCCGGGTAAGAGAGCTCTGCCGGGCAGCGACTTGCACGAGCTGACGTTTGTCCATGGGTCTCCTCCTCAAAGGTCCAGGCTGAGGGTGATCTCCCTCTCTTGGTCATGCGGCTCGGGCTCGGGCCGCCGCGCAGGTGGCGCTTTTTGCGCGGGCGCGGGCAGGACCAGCGGAGCCTTGGGTTGAACCCCTGCCAGGTTCCAGTCCTTGCGCCGGAAAAAGGGGGTGAGCTGGGCGTGAAAGATGACCTGCTCGGCCCGGCCCCCTTGGCCATAGGCGGCAAAGATGGTGGCGTGGCCCCTTGCCGGCCGGATGATGTCGTCGGGCAGGAGCAGGGCGCGGCCCCGCAGGCTGGCGGTGCCCACGTCGTGGGGGCTGCCACTGGAATGCCCCCCCGAACGGGAGAGGGAGGACACGGCCAGCGTCCGTTGCCCACTGGCCCGACTAAAGTACTCGGCCGTTCGTTGGTCACAGCCGCCAAAGACGATGCGGGTGGCCAATCCGGCCATGAGCTGGTCGGCCTCCCCCCGGTTGTGATAGACGTGGTCGAATTGGGCCAGCGACTGGGCCGCGGTGAGGATCGAGATGCGCCGCTTGCGCACCAGGTTGATGTCCCGCACCAGGGAATCGAGACGCCCAAGCACGGGGAACTCTTCCAGGATCATGCCGACAGGGATGGGCAGGGGGCCTCCGGCGGCCTCGCCGATGTCGTCCAACCGGGTGGTCAGCACCCGCAGGATGGTGCCCAGGTAGGGTCCGTAGGCGTCCATGTGCCGCCGCGAGCAGCGCAGAACCACCACGGTCGGCGCTGAGGCCATCCGGGCGGCCAGGTCAAGGTCGGTATGAGCCGACATGCTGCGGATGACCGGGTCGGCCCAGGGGGCCAGCCCGATGTTAAAGGCGGTGGCCATGATGTTGAGACCCAGTTTCGGGTCCTTGCTCTGCATCGAGCTGACAAAGTCGTTGGCCAGATCGGCGACGCCGGGAGCTTGACTGTGCTTCAGCTCCTGGGCCATGTGCTGGATGTCCTGCCGGGCGTCCAACACCTCGCCAAAGGAGGAGTAATGCAGGGCGCAGGCGGCCAGGAGGTTGGTCGCCGACTTGGTCCAGAATTGGCTGTTGCCGTAGGTGTGGGCGTCTGACAATAGGACAGAGGCCATGGCCTTGGCGTCAGCGACGTTGTCGATCCAGTCGCACAGGTTGATGCGGCAACTGCCCTCCGGACTGCTGGGGTTGTGGACAATGACCAGATGCCCGGTCAGGGCGGCGATGAGCTGGATGTAGGGTTGCAGCTCGCCCTGGACGTCGGTCACGATCAGGCTGTGACCGTCGCGCATCCGGTCGGCGAGGGCGGGCAGGATCACCGATTGGGTCTTGCCCGAGCCCTGAGCGCCAAAGACTGCCACGCCGCGGGCAATGTCCTCCCCACTCAGGCAGAACTGGCTGCCCAGCTTCCGGCCCTTCTCTCCCCAGAACCGGCCCTGCACCATCCAACCCAATGGGTCACGCTTGGTCCAGCGGCGGAAGGTGGTAGGCGCGCATAGATGCGCGCTGCCCAGCGCCTTGTTCTGCACCTCGTCCCCCTCCAGGATCTGCCGCGAGCGCTCCCCCGGCTTTTCCTGAAAGGCCAGGTTGTACGCGCTCAGGAACAACCCTAGGCTCAGCACGAGGGCCGCCGCGGTGACCTGCTCGCGGCGCCGAAAGGCAGCCGGTCCGATCCATTCCTCGGCCACCCGCTCCAGGCCGCCGTAAGTCAAGGGATGGGCCGGAGCCTCGACGCCGCCGAGCCCCACCATCAGGCCGCCCGCCAGAAGGCCGGTGGCTGCACAGAACAGGATCGCCCCTCGCGACCGTCCATACAGCGCCAGGGCCACAGCGATGCTCAAGAGGGCAAACGCCCCCAGGAGCAGCCGCGGTGAGAGGGGCAACGCCTTATTCAGGCTCGACAACAAACGGTGGATCATGGCCTTCCTCTGCCGGTCCATCGGCTCCGTGCAGTCCAAAGAAGGAAAAGAACTCGATCTCCCGGTCGGGCAGCTCGGGTACCGGAGCTGACTCCAGTGCAAGCTCGGGCACCAGGCGGCGGACCCGATCCAGCCCAAAAAGGGATTCCGTCTCTTCTTCAGCCACCTGGCGGGTTCGGAGATGGTCGCCCGGATAGACGTTAAAGGGCCGCTCCCGGTCGCGGTCCATGGCCGGGGTGATGACGTGGGCATGGGGGCTCTCAATCTCCCGCTCGTCGTCGTGGGCGTGGATCACGTAGGAGTAGGGCAGGTCAAGGGGCTGGGTAGCACCCTCGGGCCCGGCGGCACCGGCCCGCTCCATTTCGGCATCCATGACGCGCTGGACGATCTCTTCGAGCAGCTCGCGGCGCGCGGCCCATCGCTCGGGATCGACTTCTTCCAACTGGGCCACCAGCTCTTGGGGCGGGCGGATGATCAGGGAGCGCAACAGCACTTTCCGGCTCTGAAGCTCCCCGACGTGGTCCAGGACTTCGCGCCAGCTCGAGCCCAGGCCACAGTCCACCCACCGTTCGGCGCCGCCTGCCCGAGGGATGTGATTGAAGGCATCCTCGCGGTATTGCAAATAGCGCAGCAGGTCCCGGGCTTTGGCAAAATGCCCGGCGGGGATGTACTTCCAGTCGGTGTAACAGGACATGCCCATGGCGCTATTTCTCATCCTTTGCAGGAGTCTGCTTGAGGACCAGCTGCCGGACTTGGCTTCCGGCGTCGCCCAGGGCCAACCTGGCCGATTCTTTGATCAGTTCGCCGCCCGTGGCCTGCCGCGTCGGGTTGGCGAATTGGGAAGCGGAGAGGATCAGGCTGGTCAGGAGATACTGCTCGACCTTTCTCTCCAGGGCATCCATCCGTCGCTGGAATCGCCGGTCGAAGGATCGGCGGGTGCCCAAGGTCAGGTCGGTGTCATCCAGATAGTTGCGGATGGCCTGGCGGGCAATTGAGGCCAGGGGCTGGCGGCTTTTCTCTGCGACGTTCTGAAGGTCGGCCATCATGTGCGGCGTGATCCAGATGTAGAGCCGCTTGGTGTAGACTTTCTCAGACTTGGCGCGCGACACAGTGACCTCCTGGTTTGAGCCTGGACGGCGGCCTGGCGCCGCTGCCAGCAACGCGCCGCAGCAGCCAGCCGCCCTCGCCGTCGGCCCCGAGGCCGACGGTACCCGCTGCGAGCGGCACACCGTGCGGCAAGCAGCAGGGGGCTCGCCGTCGCCGTTCGCGGCGACCGGGGTCGGGCTTGCGGGCAGGGCCTGCGCAAGCCCTTTTGGCTTGCTCCCCCCGCGCGCCGCCCAGGGCGATCTGGCGTCCCTGCGTGGTACCGTAGGTACACGCAGAAGCCAGAAGCCCTGAGTCGCGCCGGGGGAACGGCTTTGCGTTTCCTGGAATTAGCATCGATAGCGTCTACTCCTTCTCTCCTGGATTGGCCGGTCACTCGCTCCGTCTGCGCCTTCCGGGCTCGTGCTGCGCGGGTCCGCCAGGCGGGCCTTCTTTCGCCAGTGGGTGACGACCCGATCCGTGGCGACGACGATGACGACGGCGCACAGCAGGGCGGCGAGTTCGACCGTCATGGTTCCTCTACCTGGAACGCGGCGACGACATTGGCCAGCCGGGCGATGGCAACGCCTTCAGGCAGCTCCTGCAACTCGCTGGCAGCGATGGCCAAGCTTGCACTCTGGATCAGTCCAGAGGCAAGTGCCTCGGAAAAACGGAAAAAGAGCGCGGGCTCACCGTTCCCGGTTGGGACGCGATCGTAGGCCGCTGGGTCCTGGACGTTTACCACAAGGGACAGCCTGGGATCCCGGCGGGCGACCTCGATCCAGCGTCTGCCCGCGTCCCTGC
>CAZNQW010000271.1:0-5067 GCA_964575225.1 uncultured Anaerolineaceae bacterium
GCCCCGGCCGGGGGTATGGGGGCCTCGGCAGGCCCCCACAGATTTCCCTGCGTTGCAAAAAAGGTACGCCTCTCAAACATCGCGGCCGCGCGGGTAGTCCGGGCACGGCACGCCGTGCCCCGTGTCTTTCCGTCATGCCCGCCGCGAGTAGCCTCGCGCAAAAGCGGGCATCCATCTGTTATCTCCCTCCGCCATTTCTGCGCAGGTGTCAATCGATGGGCCCCCGCTTCCGCGGGGGCGTCGGCATATAGCTCATTGCTCCGCGCCCCATGGCTGCACGGACTTATCCCGAGGCCACAGGCCTGGGTCGTCCGGCTTGGGCTATGGGCCCCCGCTTCCGCGGGGGCGACGCGGCGGGCGGGGGCGACGACCAGGGCAGGAGCATCCGTCCCTACTCGGTCGAACCGAACCACGCCTTGCGGTCCAGCACAAACAGCGCGCCAATGACCAGCGCCCACACCGCCAGGCTATAGATGCCCACGCCAAAGGAAAGCAGGTTGTCGTGGGGCGTGTACACCGCGACAAACAACAGGCCCGCCACACTGTTGTTCAGTGCGTGCAAAAAGGCCGCCAGCCACACGCTGCCCGTCTTGAGCACGGCATAGCCCAAAAAGAAGGCCAGGCCGATGCAGTAAAGGGTCATCGCCACCACGCCCCAGCCGGGATAGCCGGGAAAGTTGTGGCCCATCATGATGATCGGCGCGTGCCACAGGCCCCAGATGACGCCCACCAGGGCCAGGCCCTTGACTTTGCCCATGCGGATCAGCTCGCCCTGCAAATAGCCGCGCCAGCCGTACTCTTCGCCAAAGGCGATGAAGATGCCCAAGATGGGGGCCAGGACGGCATTTTGGAAGGCCAGGAGTAGGACAAACGCGCCGGGCGGGATCGTTCCTTCGGGCACCCCGGCCTGGACCATCAGCGCATTTAGGTCGGCGGTCTGACCCAACTCGAACAGGCTGTTGAGAAAAGTCATCACGTAATAAACCAACACGGTGGCCAATCCAAAGAGAAGGAAATGCACCAGCTTGCCGCCTTTGAGCCCCGCCCGCTGGAATTCGTCCTTGCCCGCCACCAGGCGCAGCAACACGACCACCCCCAGCCCCAGCACGCTCAATACGGTCGGTAGTAGGCTCAGGATCGATTGGAGCGCAGCATTCTCGATGGTCACGCCCACCACGCTGAACAGGACAAACAGCGCGGTAAAGGCCAGATAAAAGTAAAAGAACCACCGGGTCCGCTCCTGGGTGCGATAGATCGGGCTATCCCTGAACACAAAGAGCTGCAGGGCGATGGCCACGGCCGCCGGGAGCAGCATTTGCAGTTGCAGCATCAGCAGCGTGCCCACCTGCTGGGAATAGCCCACCGTCAGGTACAAGATCAGGTCCAACAGGTAGGTGAGGGCAAACGTCACGCCCAGGAAAAGGCCCACTTGCTTCCAATTGGGGCCCCGCGTGGGGGCCTGCGTGGTCTCGGTCATCGTTGATTCCTCCAGTGTTCTGCTGCATTGAGATTCATGCGCTCTCTCACGAACCAAATCTCAGCCGACGGCGGCACAGGCGGCTGCGGTCTCCTCGCGGCGCACGTGGACCAGATAGTAGGCGAATACGATCAGGTCGGGGTCGATGCCCGGTTGCGGGTACAGGCGCACTTCCCCGCTCAAACAGCCCTGCGGCTCGATGGACAGGAGCACAAGGTCTTGGGCGTCTACCAGCCGCCACTTTTCGCTCAGGGCGCTGGCGGGCTTTAGGGTGTAGGCTTGCTCTTCGAACTCGATCTTCATGGCCGAAGATAGCATGCCCGCTGCTACCGCCCTGGCCCGTACCTGGCCTCCCTGGCACATTTCGTGTTCGGTGGTCAGCCAGCGAGGGCGGCGCATCACCAAATCACGCCCGCCTTCCGCCCGAAAGACATTGCTCTGGCCAAAGGCGGGCAGGGTCAGCTCGCCCAGGGTTCGGTCGCCGATGGAAAAACTGTGGTGGGTCGTAAAGAATCCCCGGCGGCGCACCCGAACTTCGGTCGTCTCTCGCTTTGTGTGCGACACAGTCCTCCTCCTTCCCCCCTGTGGAGGCTTTTGAGTCCATGCCGATCATCGCATCCTCATTATACCCCTTGAGGGCGGAGTGTCAAGGGCCGATCCTGGCAGCAACCTGACACCCGCCCGACGCGCCCGCGGCGCCGCCGTGTAGGGGCGACGCATGCGTCGCCCGGACTGCCCGCATGGCTGGAATGTATAAGGGGCGCGCTCTTGACGGCGTTGGGTCATTTGTGGGGGCTCGGCCGCCGCGGGTCTGCCCGCGCTGCCCACCTCCCCCGGACCCCCGCATATAAGGCGTTGCCCGGTCGGTCACCGTGGACGCAGAAGCAAAGGCTGCTCCGCGTCATCCCCGCCACAAGACGTCACCCCCGCCGCGGGTCCGCCCGCGCACAAGCAGGGGGTCCATGGGTTCTGCCTGCGAGTACGCAGGCGCGTTCGCGGGAACGACAGGCCTTGGGGCGACGCACGCGTCGCCCGGATGTACGCACCACCGAACAGAGACTAGACACACACCCCAGGACCTGTTATAATGGGCCTGTCCTCGCAGAGGACCAATCGACAGACAAGTCTGATAGATGAGGCGACGGCTCATGTCTGAAATGGTCACAATTTCCGATCTCTCGGTGGGCTACAACGGCGCCCTCGCGTTAGAAGCGATCAGCTTTCACGTCCATGTGGGCGAGCGGGTCGCCATCGTCGGGCCAAACGGCGCCGGGAAGAGCACCCTCTTCAAGGCCATGGTGGGCCTGCTGCCCACCCGCACCGGCCGCATCGAAACCGGCGGCGAAGTGGGCTATGTCACCCAGCGCTCCGTGGTTGATTGGGGCTTTCCGGTCACCGTCCACGACGTGGTGATGATGGGCCGCGTGGGCAAAATCGGGTGGCTGCGCTGGCAGCGCGCCAGCGACCGCGAAATCGTCCAGCGCTGTTTGGACCAAGTGGGGATGGGGCCCTTTGCCAAGCGCCAGATCAGCGAGCTTTCGGGCGGTCAGCAGCAGCGGGTGTTTATCGCCCGCGCCCTGGCCCAAGAAGCCACCATCCTGTTGATGGACGAGCCCTTTAGCGGCGTCGACGCCCCCTCCCAGGAGGCCATCCTGGAGATCCTCGACCGGCTGCACGACCAGGGAGTCACCATGCTGGTCTCTACCCACGATCTGAACCTGGCGGTGGAGCGCTTCGACCGGTTGGCGCTTCTGAACCACCGACTCATTGCCTACGGCGAGCCGCGCCAGGTGGTCACCCCCGAGGCATTGGCCGCGGCCTATGGCGGGCAGGCGGTGTGGCGCGGCGACGACTATGCCATGGTCCTGGGCGATATTGGCTGCTGCGGTGAGGAGGGACATCACCATGATTGATCTCTTTCAGACCCTTCTCCAACCCCTGGGCTACCCCTTTATGGTGCGGGGCTTGCTGGCTGCGCTGATGGTGGGCACGCTGTGCGCGGTGGTGGGCAGTTTCGTGGTGCTGAGGGGCATGGCCTTTTTCGGCGACGCTCTGGCCCATGCCATCTTGCCCGGCGTGGCCATCGCCTATCTTTTAGATGCCAACCTGATGTGGGGCGCGCTGGCGATGGGCCTCGTGACGGCGGTGGGCATTGGCTATCTGAGCCGCAGCGGGGAGATCAAGGAGGACACGGCCATCGGCGTGATCTTTGCCGCCAGCTTTGCCCTGGGCGTGGCCCTGCTATCGACGGCCCAGAGCTACAGCGTCGACCTGACCCACATCCTCTTTGGCAACGTGTTGGGGGTGTCGCCCCTCGATCTGTGGATCACGGCGGGGCTGGGCGTGGTGGTACTGCTCACCGTGATGCTGCTGTACAAAGAGCTGCTGGTGGTCTCCTTCGATCCCATCCTGGCAGCCACTCTGCGCCTGCCCTCGAATTTCCTGGAATACCTGCTGTTGGTGCTCATCGCTCTGACGGTGGTGGTGTCGATTCAGACGGTGGGCGTGGCGCTGACGATGGCCATGCTGGTCACGCCCGCGGCTACGGCCTATCTGCTCACCCGCCGCCTGTGGCACATGATGATCGTGGGTGCTGTGATCGGCGCTGTATCCTCAGTGATCGGCCTCTATCTGTCCTTCTACGTCAACGTAGCCTCGGGCGCGGCGATGGTGTTGGTCTCGACGGCCTTTTTCCTCCTGGCCTTTCTGTTCGCCCCCGGGCGCGGCGTCGTCCTGGCGCGCCGGCGAGGTCGGTCGTTGAGTGGGGGCCGGTAGGATCGCGGCATACTGCGATCCCACCATCCGGCCCTGTCCCAAATGCCATGAACACCATCCGTAGGGGCGGATTTCAAACCTGCCCCTACTCTGTCGCCCCTGTCAGGCCGTCGTCCATCTGGGCGTCGATTTTTTCCTGCAGGGCTTCTATCATGCGAGGATGGTCGTTCCACGCGCCCAGGTTGGTGCAACGGACCTCTTGGGGGATGGGCGCTTTTTCGATCAACCGGGGGACATCGCACTGGCTGTGCAGGGCCTCGGCGCTGATGGCTGCGGAGAAATAAAAGATCTGCTCCACGCCGTTGCGCACAAAGGTCTCGATGGCGGCCGCGGGCTTGGGTTCCTTGAACTCCATCCAGGCCATGCTCAGGTTCTCGGCCGGGTACCCCGCCTCCTCCAACAGGGCCAGCACCTGGCGGCGAAATTCAATCTCGTGGGCGGTTTCGGTGGGCCAGGCCTCGTCCCATTCGTCGGGCTGCCCGTGACCCACCAACAGCACGCCCACCTGAGTGGGGTCGGCGCCGTCCAGATGTTCCTCCACCTTTTCCACAAACATTCTCTTCAGTGGGGCCGAGTCCCACAGCGGGCCCGTAAAGTGGACGGGGACGCCCAGCTCCTCCAGCGGCAGGGCCTCGATCAGTTCCTTTCCTTCGGCCGTGTGGTTCGATACCGATAGAAACACTTCGGCCACCACGATACGGCCGGCGCCCTCGTTCAGGGCGGTGATGACCGCTGCATCGGGCCGGGGTTCGTCATCCAGAAAACACAGAAGATCGGAAGAGCACACGTCTGAACTCCAGTCACCGCTCATTATC
>CAZNQW010000272.1:0-5021 GCA_964575225.1 uncultured Anaerolineaceae bacterium
GCCAAGCGGCAATACACATCTCACTTCTCAGAAAGGATGCGTGAAAGGGGCATAACTCGGAAACAAGTGAAAACACTCATTGAGAAGGGCCGCATTTCTGCTGAAACAGACCGAGGGAATTGCTTGAAGTGGACCATAAGATGGGCTGCTTCTGAGCACCGGGCTCTCGAGGGCGTCTTCGAACATGACGGCGAGAGACTGAAAGGAATAACCGTATACCAAGATGACAGAATGGAACCCTTCCCGACACTATGTCAAATTGCGAGGGTAAAGCCTGCAACACCTTAATTGTAAGGGCCACTATGGCAGATGGATCAGAAAAGATCCATCTGCCATTTTTGTCAACCTCACATCTACCAGCAAAGAGCTCACCCACTCATGGGCCCACTCCCGACTCTCGGTCGTCCGGTCGACCCTACTCCATCATCGGGATTTGGACGCCGTGCTCCTTGGCAAAGGCGATGGCCTCCGGGTAGCCGGCGTCGACGTGGCGCATGATGCCCGTGCCGGGATCGTAGGTGAGGACCCGCTTGAGGCGGCGCGCCGCAGCGGGCGTACCGTCGGCGACGATGACCTGCCCGGCGTGCAGGCTGTAGCCGATGCCCACGCCGCCGCCGTGGTGATAGCTGATCCACGTCGCCCCGCCGATGGCATTCATGGCAAAGTTGAGGAGGGGCCAATCGGCGATGGCGTCCGAGCCGTCGCGCATGCCCTCCGTCTCGCGGTTGGGGCTGGCTACCGAGCCGCAGTCCAGGTGGTCGCGGCCGATGACAATGGGCGCGCTGATCCGCCCGCTGGCTACGGCCTCGTTAAAGGCCAGGCCCGCTTTGTCCCGCTCGCCATAGCCCAGCCAGCAGATGCGGCTTGGCAGTCCCTGAAAGGCCACCCGTTCTTGCGCCATCTTGATCCAGCGCACCAGGTGGTGCTTTTCGGGGAACAGGTCCATGATGATCTGGTCGGTCTCCCAGATGTCCTTCGGATCGCCCGAGAGGGCCACCCAACGGAATGGGCCTTGCCCCTCGCAAAAGAGGGGCCGGATGTAGGCCGGGACAAAGCCGGGGTACACCCAGGCGCCGTTGGGATCGCCGCCGACCTTGGCCTCGCGATAGCCGGCGTTAAAGGCCATCTGGCGCAGGTTGTTGCCATAGTCTAGCACCACGGCGCCCCGATTTTGCATCTCGACCATGGCCCGGCAGTGGTCGGCCATGGCCTGCATCGACCGCTGTTGGTAGGCCTTGGGATCGCGGCGGCGGAGTTCCTCGGCCTCGGCCATCGTCAGGCCGTTGGGCACATACATCAACGGATCGTGGGCGCAGGTCTGGTCGGTCACAATATCGGGCGTCATGCCCCGCACCACCAGCTCGGGGAACAGATCGGCGGCGTTGCCGATCAGGCCGATGCTCTTGGGGGTCTCGGACTCGACGGCGTCCTGGACCAGGCTCATGGCCTCTTCCAGGTTGTCGACCACCACATCCAGGTAGCGATGGTCCAGGCGGCGTTGGGCGCGCCAGGGGTCGATCTCGACGACCAGGGCCACCCCCTCGTTCATCGTCACCGCCAGGGGTTGGGCCCCCCCCATTTCGCCCAGGCCGGCGGTCAGCACGAACTTGCCCTTCAGGCTGGCCTGCTCCCCAAAGTGCTTGCGGGCGGCTGCGGCCAACGTCTCGTAGGTGCCCTGCAGGATGCCCTGGGTGCCGATATAGATCCAACTCCCGGCCGTCATCTGGCCGTACATGATCAGCCCTTCGGTCTCCCAGCGGTCAAAGTTCTCCTGGGTGGCCCACGCGGGGACGATGTTGGTGTTGGCGATCACCACCCTTGGCGCATCTTCGTGGGTGGCAAACACCCCCACCGGCTTGCCGCTCTGCACCAGCAGGGTTTCGTCCGGTTCCAGGTTGCGCAGCGCCTCGAGGATGGCCTCAAAGCAGTCCCAGTTGCGGGCAGCCCGCCCCCGGCCGCCATAGACGATCAGGTTCTGGGGATCGCCGGCCACCTCGGGTTCCAGGTTGTGTTGGATCATGCGATACGGGGCTTCGATCAGCCAGTTCTTGCAGGTCAGTTGCGTCCCTCGTGGGGCGCGTATGGTTCGCGTCATGGGTTCCCTCCGTGCCCTTCTCGGCGCCTGTGCGGCGAGCCCTGGATGCCCTCATGCCCCTATGGATGATTCGTCCAGGGCTCGCTCTTGAGCCGTCTGCGAATTAGAGGATGATGACCAGCCACACAAACGCGGCCATACTGAGCAGAATGGCCAGAAACGCCAGCACAAAAAACGGCACCACAACCGCCACCAACGACTTGGTCCCATCCAGACCCGAAACGACCGACACGGCCTTGACATAGACGACAATGCTCCATACGGCGCCGATCAAGGCCAAAAACGCGCCCAGGCAGGGAATGGGAGTGAACAGAGCCAGCAGTCCCGGGATCGAGTACAGGGCGACCATCCCCAGGAAATCGGGCAGCTTGGCCGACCCGCCCAACAGATTGACGGCGATGAGCACCAGGGCGCCGTAGAAAAGCCAGCCGCCGAGGGCCGACAGCGCCCGGCTCACCCAACTCCCCACCGACTGAAAGAGGCCCACGAAGCCGCGGGGGAGCGGGGTGTCGACGTTGGCCAGCTCTACCGCCATGGGAATCATCAGATCGGTCATCTTTTCCATCATCTGCCGGGCTTCGGGGTCCATCGACTGCCAGCCCGGATTCCATTGGAGCTGCATTCTCATCGATTCGCGGACGGTCTCTTCGATCTCGGCCGCATCGACCGGCTTGGTTCGGTCCACCAGGTTGACGCCCAAGGTGATGAGGCCTGCGATCAGGGTGACGACCAGGATCAGGAGGATGCCCCGCAAAAAGAGATTGGGCCGTTCGCGCCACTCTCGATACGCGGCATCGTCCAGAATCACGGTTCGTGCCAGGGTACCCAGTAGGCTATTCATGACAGACCTCCTATCACCGCGGCAAAGGCAGCCGAAGCCAGGCACGATACAAAGAAAATGACGACCAGGGCTAGGATAAAGGGAAGAATCGTGGCCCACAGCGCCCGGCTCCACGACAGATTGTGAACCGTCTTGAGGCCCACGTAGGCGCACAGCATGGCCCAGATGGCCACCACGTTACCCGGCTCCACATAGGGCAAGAGGGTCAGAGCCTGGAGGGCCTGGGGGGCAACGGCCAACGCCAACACGCCCAACGTCTGGCTGAAATCAGCGGTCCCGCCCAGCCAGCGGGCAAAGAGGTAGGCCAGCAGGCCATAGATCAGCCAACGGACGATCAAACCGACCGGCGTCAGCAGAATGCCCAGCGCCGCGCTCGCCACGCTGGGCGCAATGGTCTTGGCCATGTTCCAGCTCATGTTGTACCACTGGTCAAAGATCTGCTCGAACTCGGGGCTTGCCTCCGCCGCAGGCTCCCACCAGGGCATCTGGGTCAAGTAGGAATAGATTGTGCCCTGCATCTCGGTCAGGTCGGGCATGGTGGCCCATTCGAGCACGCTGCCGACGAGCCCCAGCAACGCAATGGCCACTCCCACGACCAGAATCAACAAGAACCCTTTTCCGACAGGATTTTCGGCGCTGCCCATTTTCTCATAGGCATCTTTTTTCAAGAGCAGTGCGTCCCATCCCAACCTCAGGGAACCAACAATACTCTCCATCGAGTCCCTCCTTTGTCTCGTCATCGATCATGGCGCTTGTCCCAAAGATGGATGCCGGTTTTCGTCCCTTCGATCACCCCCTTGTCGTGATCTCCTTACGATCCGATTTGGGCGCGCGAACAGCGCGCCGGTGGCTTGCCTTAGTGCGGATTCCATTTTCGAGATCCATTATACCACACATGCTCACTGTGGGGCAATCGTCTTTTGGGGAGCCGGCATGGCGTGGGCGATGGCGACCATCGTGTCGATCAGGCGCGGATTGGTGTCCAGGGGAAAGGGGCTCCCGGTGCTGACCACAAAGCCCCGGGCCCGGGCGCCGACCTCGATCTGGCGGCGGGTCTCGGCGGCCATCTCGTCCATCGTGGCATGGAGCCCATAGCGGACAGCGTCAATGTTGCCGAAAATGGCTTTCCGCCCGGCAACGCGGTCGACCACCTCCTCGATCTCGATCTGAAAGTTCTTTTTGCTCTCTTCCACCGCTACGGCCGCGATGTCCAGTTCGACGATGCGCTCCAGGCGGGGAATGACGTTGCCGCACACGTAGTGGATCGAAAGCAAGCCCAGGGATCGCATGCGCTGAAAATAGGGCTGGTTGTAGGCAAAGACAAACCGGTCGTAGGCGCGGGGCGAGATCAGGTCGGCGCCGGTAAAGACCTCTTCGACATACACGCCGTCGATGCCGGTGGCAGCCCAGGCGCCCATTTCTTCCTGCGTCTGTTCGAGCTGGCGCTGCAAAAGATGATGGAGCAGGGCGGGCCGGTCATGTTGAGCCAGCATCAGGCCCTGGAATCCTAAAAGATTGTAGGCTTGAGAGAAGGGGGTGTCCAGGATAGTGGAAATATAGTAGGTGTCGCCATAGTCGGCGACCACCTGGCGGGGCAGGTCATAGTCGCCGCGGGCCGACAACTCCTCGGTCGGAACGATGGGCACTCGGGCGTCGATGTCTGAAACGTCCTGGATCTGGGCCGACCCATCCCAGATATCGGCCTGCGATCGGCTCAACGAGGGCAGTTGGGCATCGCCCCAGGGCAGATCCACCTCGTGCATCGGCGCGCGCTCCCGCGTGCTCCGATCCTCGTAGAATAGAACGCCACCTTCGGCGACGATCTGCATCCGCTCTGCCCAGGCCCGGCTGGCTCCTTGACCCACCTCGATCCAATCGGGCCGAACTTTCAAGACACCGTAGGATTCGTACAGCGCCTGGGCGCGAAAGAGAGTGTCCTCCTCGTGCTCGATGCGATGGACGGACCGTCCTTTCATCCGGCGCCGGTACTGCTCGATGTAAAAAGCACGTTCAAAGTCGGCCAGGAACAAGCACAGGTAGGCCGGAACGGCCGGTGTGCCGGCGGTCGGCTGGCCTGCCAGGGCT
>CAZNQW010000273.1:0-5013 GCA_964575225.1 uncultured Anaerolineaceae bacterium
AATGAACCCTCTAGACTGCGATAGGTTTGCGCCGACAGTCATTTCCGTCCTCCGTTGGTGCCCGGTAGGGCATGGGTACTTCCGCGGGCATGACGGTGCATCAATTGCCGAACGTCACCCCCGCGCAAGCGGGGGTCCATGTCTTTTCAGACATGTCAAGGGACAATGCAAGCCGTGTGTGAATCTGGCATTTCTTACTATCGGCCATTGAATCTGAATTGACGCCCGCCCCCGCGCAAGCGGCTACCCAGGCGCCTTTCACTGGGAGCCAGGGCCTGGGCTGCGACCCAGGCTCAGGGCAATGGCATCCGACAGGGAGCGCGCCGGAAGCGCTTGCAGGCCCGCCGGGAGGTCGCCCAGTCCGCGGCGCGTATCCGGGACGATGCACCGGCGGAACCCCAGCTTGGCGGCTTCGTTGAGGCGCCGCTCGATGTGGCCCACGGCCCGCAGCTCGCCCGACAGGCCCACTTCGCCAATGGCCGCCAGGTCACTGGGAAGAGGTGTATTTTGAAAGCTGGAGGTGATGGCCAGCGCCAGGGCCAGGTCGGCTGCCGGCTCGTTGATGCGCAGGCCGCCGACCACGTTGATGAACACGTCTTGGTCGAACAAACGCAGCCCCACCCGCTTGGAAAGGACGGCGATCAGCAGTAGCAACCGGTTAAAGTCCACGCCGTTTGTGGTGCGGCGCGGCAGGCCAAAGCTCGTTGTGCTGGCCAATGCCTGGATCTCGACGAGAAGAGGGCGCGTGCCTTCCATGGTGACGGCGATGGCCGAGCCGGCGGCATCGGGCAGGCGTTCCGCCAGAAAGGCTTCGGAGGGATTCTTGACCTCGGTCATGCCCTGTTCGGACATTTCGAATACCCCCACCTCGTTAGTGGAGCCAAATCGGTTTTTGACACTGCGCAACAGTCGATAGGCGTGATAGCGATCGCCTTCCAGATAGAGCACCGTGTCCACGATGTGTTCCAGAACCTTGGGGCCGGCGATGGCGCCAGCTTTGGTCACGTGGCCGACCAGGAACATGGGGATGCCCTGGGCTTTGGCCAAGCGCAGCAGCGCCGTGGCGCAGGCCTTGACCTGGCTCACGCTGCCCGCGGACGATTCCAGTTCTTCGGAAGAGATGGATTGAATCGAGTCGACGATGACCAGCTTGGGCTGCATCTGCTCAATGTGGTTGAGGATTGGGTCTAGCGAGACTTCTGAGGCCAGGTACAATCCCGGTTGACGAAAGCCCAGCCGACTGGCGCGCATTTTGATCTGTTGCACCGATTCTTCGCCCGAGATGTACAGCACCGGCGCGTTCTCTTCGGCGAGTTGGGCCGAAGCCTGGAGCAGAAGCGTGGATTTGCCAATGCCCGGATCGCCGCCGACGAGCACGACGGACCCCAGCACAAGGCCCCCGCCCAGAACCCGGGCCAATTCGCCAATCGGCACCGGCAGGCGCTGGAAAGGATCCGATTCGATCTCGGGCAGAGACTGGGGCGGAGTCGTGGGGCCGAGCAGGCCAGGTGCAGACCGGCCTCGCGCCGATTCGATCACTGTCTCCACGAGGGTGTTCCATTCGCCGCAATCGCGGCATTGGCCGGCCCATTTCAAGGAGGTGGCGCCGCATGATTGGCATATATACTGGGTTCGAGTTTTGGCCATTGATGCTCCTGCCTGTTTGATGCGAAAAGATCGATTTCCATCACTGGAAATCGATCTTTGCTCTTGACTGCAACCGGCAATGCCTCTTGGATAGAGCCTGAGAGACAGCCTAGTTGAGGACCGTTTCCAAAGTCTCGGACTCTTGACCGTTCTCGGCAGTCGGATCGGAGGGCGGTTCGGCCTCGTCTTGAGAATCCATGGCGAGCTTGCCGTCTTGGAGGTCGACCACCACCTGTTGCCCGGCTGCAAACCTTCCGGCAAGAACGCTTTCGGAGAGGGCGTCTTCCACCTCCGTTTGGATCAGGCGACGGAGGGGGCGAGCGCCCAACGCCGGATCGTAGCCCTTTTCGGCCAGATACGCCCGGGCGGCTTCGGTGA
Organism: uncultured Anaerolineaceae bacterium; assembly: GCA_964575225.1. Classification (GTDB taxonomy): domain Bacteria; phylum Chloroflexota; class Anaerolineae; order JAAYZQ01; family JAAYZQ01; genus CAZNQW01. The sequence continues at coordinate 2,026 of CAZNQW010000273.1, forward strand.
GGCTGATGCTCAGACCATAGTCGCCGATGCGTTGCTCGATCTTGTCGATCTCGAGGGTGACAATTTCCTTGATGTGCTCAGGGGTCAGCGCATGGAACACGACCGTAGCGTCGATGCGGTTCAGGAACTCGGGGCGGAAGATCTGTTTGAGCGCGCCCATGACCTTTTCCTTCATCTCATCATACGCTTCTTGTTGCCCCGTGGCCTTGTCGCGGCTCCGGGTAAACCCGAGGGCCGTGGATCGACCGATCACATCGGCGCCGACGTTGGAGGTCATCAAGATGATGGTGTTGCGAAAGTCGACCTTGCGACCTTTGGCGTCCGACAGGTGCCCGTCCTCCATGATCTGCAACAGCATGTTCACGGCTTCCGAGTGGGCTTTTTCCACCTCGTCAAAGCACACGACAGAGAAGGGGTGGCGGCGGATCGCCTCGGTGAGTTGACCGGCGTCTTCGTAGCCGATATAGCCGGGTGGTGCGCCCACCAATCGCGAGACGGTGTGCCTCTCCATGAATTCGGACATATCGAACTGCAGGAGAGCCTCTTCGGAGCCGAACATAAACTCGGCCAGGGCTTTGGCCAGCTCGGTTTTGCCCACGCCTGTGGGTCCCAAGAACATAAAGGAGCCAATGGGCCGCCGGGGATCCTTCAGGCCGGCCCGGGCGCGACGCACGGCGCGAGAGATCGTTTCGATGGCCTCGTCCTGGCCCACGATCCGCTTGTGGAGCGCCGTTTCCATCTGGAGAAGTCGCTCCGATTCCTCAGTCTCCAATTGCATCAGCGGCACGCCCGTCCACATGGACACGATCTCGGCCACGTCCTCTGAGGTAACCGAGGTAGTTGCCGAGCTGGCGTCCCAACTCATCTTGAGCTGTTCGAGCTGCAACTTGAGTTCCTGCTCCCGATCGCGCAAGGCGGTGGCTTCGGCCCACCTTTGCGCATCGATGGCTTCGTCTTTTTCCTTTTCCACCGACTTGATGGCGGCAAAGGCCTCTTTGAGAGAGGTGGATTGGGGCATTTTGTACATGCGCACACGAGAGGCGGCTTCGTCGATCACGTCGATGGCTTTGTCGGGCAGGAAGCGGTCGGTGATGTAGCGGGCCGAAAGGCGAGCCGCCGCTTCTACGGCTTCGTTGGTAATGGGCAGCTTGTGGTGCTGCTCGTACAGCCTTTTGACGCCCTGCAAAATGGCGATGGTTTCGTCGACAGAGGGCTCGTCGACAAAGACGGGTTGGAATCGGCGTTCCAGGGCCGCGTCGCCTTCGATATGTTTGCGGTATTCCTCCAGCGTTGTGGCGCCGATGCACTGCAATTCGCCGCGCGAAAGGGCCGGTTTGAGAATGTTGGCCGCGTCCACCGAGCTGCCCGCCGACCCGGCGCCCACCAACATGTGCAGCTCGTCGATAAAGAGGATGCTCTCAGAGCCCTTGATCTCGTCAATGACCTTTTTGAGGCGCTCTTCGAATTGGCCGCGATAGATGGTGCCCGCCACGAGGCTGCCGACGTTGAGCTGTAGCACTCGCTTGTTCAACAGGGGTTCGGGAACGTCCCCCGCGACAATTCGTTGGGCTAGGCCTTCCACAATGGCAGTCTTGCCCACGCCGGGTTCGCCAATCAGGGCCGGGTTGTTCTTGGTGCGTCGGGCCAGAATCTGGATAACCCGCTCGATCTCGGTTTGCCGGCCGATGACGGGGTCGAGTTTGTGATCGTTGGCCAGGGCAGTCAGGTCGGCGCCCAACTGATCCACGGTCGGCGTTGCGCTGGTCTCTTGGGGCGCTCCTGCTTGGACTGGGGTTTCGTTCAGCATGCGATTCACCTGTTCACGGATTTTCTCGGGGGGCGCGCCGAGCCTCTTGAGGATGTCGGCGGCGACTCCTTCGCCCTCACGGACCAAACCCAGCAATAGGTGCTCGGTCCCGATGTAGTGGTGTCCCAGTTTTCGAGCCTCGTCAACGGCCAGTTCAATCACCCGCTTGGTCCGTGGAGTCAGACTGGGTTGCATGGTTGCCGGGCGCGTGCCCCGCCCCACCGTGCGTTCGACCGTTCGACGGACCTGCTCAGCCGTGATTTTCAACTCGCTCAGGACGCGCATGGCCACCCCACCTTCCTCGGCCACGAGCCCCAACAGGATATGCTCGGTACCGATAAATCGGTGGTTCAGGTTGCGGGCTTCCTCTTGCGCTGTCGTGAGTACCCGGCGTGCCCGTTTTGTAAATCGGTCAAGGTTGTCTGCCACGTTCCCATCCTTTTTCAAATCGATCTTTTGCACCTCGATTATACTGCAAGTCGATGGCGATGTGGGTAAGCCGTGTCACACAAAAAGGGGCTCACCCCTCTCGATGGGGCGAGCCTCTTTCGCAGGGATGTTCAGACAAACGAGACTCAGCCCCAATCCTTGCTCTTCCGGCAGGTACGTGTGGAGACCGACATCTCGACGCTGACTCCAGTTCAAGGCCTATCGGTTGTGTGGTTGCGCTTGCGTGCTGTTTTCTGGAGCCTACTCTTCCTCAGAGTCAAAAGCGTTCTCTTGAATTTCGTTTTCATCCTCGAACTCGAAGGATGTGTCCGATTCCTCAAGCTCGGCTTGCCAATCCAGATCGGCGTAGGTGGGATCGGCAACGCGTTTCAGGCTCAGGCCCATCCGTTTGCGCTTGGGATCGATGCGGATGATCCGCATCACATGCTTTTCGCCTTCTTGTACCACCTCTTGCGGGTGGTTGATGCGCCCACTGCTCAATTCAGAGATGTGAATCAGGCCTTCGATCTCGTCGTTGACCAGGGCAAAGGCCCCAAAATTGGCCAGGCGCGTCACCGTACCCTCTACCAATTGCCCCACATAATAGCGATCTTCGATGGTTTCCCAGGGCTCGGGTTCGAGCCGCTTCAGGCTCAAGGCAATGCGCTTTTTCTCCGGATCGACGTTCAGGACGTAGACCTGGACGGTTTGCCCCACCTGCAAAATGTCGCGGGGCTTGGCGGCCCGGTTCC
>CAZNQW010000274.1:0-4988 GCA_964575225.1 uncultured Anaerolineaceae bacterium
TTAGTTCCATGGACGAACAATCGCTCATAATTATGTCCGCCTATGCAGCTTCCGTGATGGAGCGGGCGGATCCCAAGACTGGGTAGTAAGCAAGGGCCCGGCGAGGCTTGTCGCTCGGAGTGCAAGCGTGAAGATCAGATTTTGGGGAGTGCGAGGGTCGTTCCCGGTGCCCGGTCCCGACACGGTTCGGGTGGGCGGCAACACCCCCTGTGTAGAGATCCATACTCTGGAGCGCGAGACCGTAATCCTGGATGCCGGGATGGGTATCCGCCGATTGGGGATGGATCTGGCCCAGCGCACCTCAGAACGGATGATTGCTGTGCTTTTGTTCAGTCATACCCACTGGGATCACATTCAGGGGCTGCCCTTTTTTGCCCCTGCCCGTTTGAGACACAACCGGCTGGTTATCATGGGCCAGAGGCGTGTGGACAAACACCTGGAGCAGATTTTGGCAGGTCAGATGAGCGATGCGTACCTGCCTTTTACCATCGATGACCTATACGCCGACCTGTTGATCAAAGAAGTGCACGATGGCGAAAAGTTTGTCATTGGCAACTCTACGTCGGTATTGCCACGCCGACTTTCTCATCCTGGTGGGGTGTTTGGCTATCGCATTCGCGCCGAAGACAAGGTGGTGGTCTATGCTACCGACGTCAACCATCCCCTGGGTCAACTGGATTCCCGGGTCGTTGAACTGGCCCGAGACGCCGACCTGCTCATTCACGACGCTCAGTTTACCCCCGAGGAAAAACGGGAGCGTCCCGACTGGGGACATAGTAGTTGGTTAGAGGCTGTGCAGGTGGCCCGCGAGGCCGGCGTGCGGCAGTTGGCGTTGTTCCACCACGATCCAATGCATAATGATGAGCAACTGGAAGAGATCGAGCATCAGGCCCAGGCTCTCTGCCCATCGGTATTTTTGGCTCGGGAAGATATGGAGATCGATCTGTAGCGTGCGCGCCCGCGCCAGTGAACGCGGTGCCTGTGCCGTTTGTGGGGATTATGGAAGACCGATCTGGATTTGATCTATTTGCAGCTCAGAAGCAAGCCAAAATCCTGGTTGTGGATGATTCGTTATCCAGCGCCAAACTCCTGGAGATCCAACTGGGCCATGCTGGATACCATGTGGTGTTGGCCCACGATGGCGAGACAGCCATGCAAAAGGTCAAGACCGAATCTCCCGATCTGATTATCTTGGACGTGATGATGCCCGATGTGGATGGTTTCACCATCTGCGAGCAGCTCAAGTCCGACAGCGAAACTTGGTTGATCCCCATCATCCTGCTCACCGCTCTGAACGGCATCCAAGATCGCATTCAAGGCATCAAGGCAGGGGCGGACGACTTTTTGACCAAGCCCTTTAACCGCGAGGAACTTTTGGCGCGGGTTCGGTCTCTTTTGCGCCTGCGATCTGCCTATGACGCACTCCAAATGGAACGAAACCATTTGGCCCTGCTGTATAGCATCAGCCAGGAGTTGAACCGGCACCTGGCCTTGGACGAAGTGCTGGCCCAAATTGTCGTCCGCACCCGCGAAGCTCTGAATGCCCGCATGTGCAGCATTGTGGTCCTTGATGAGGAACGGGCCAATGCCCAGCAGATCATCAGCCGCGAAGGGCAGGATTCCATCGTCAGCTCGGTGGCTCCACGCATTCTGGAGGAGGGGTTGGGCAGTTGGGCCATGCGAAATCGCGAGGCGGCGATCATCAAAGATGCGTCGCGGGATAGGCGTTGGTTGGTGCTACCCGGGGATGTCGAGGCGGTGGGCTCGGCCATCGTCGCCCCTCTGGAGGTCGGGCACCAGATCATTGGCTTTATCCTTCTCACTCACACCCCGACCCACTATTTCCACGAGGGACATTTGGCCGTGCTGACGTCGATAGCTGCCCAAGCGGCGGTTACGGTCCGCAACGCCCGTCTGTACGAAACGGAACAGCGACGACGGAAGGAATTGGAAGCGCTTCAAGTGGCCGGGGTTGCCATTAGCTCTGAAATGAACCGAGAGGCGCTCATCCATCTCATCGTCCGCCAGGGGATTTTGCTCCTCGATGTGCCTGCCGCCAGCTTGATGCTGCCCGACGAGTCCATGGGCGCCCTGACGATGCGTGGGTGGCAAGGGCTATCAGAACGCTACGCCCGGCGGGAGCAGGTGCCTTTTCGCCAGATTCTGGCACTGTTGGGCAAGAATCAGCGCTCTTTCCAAATTGAGGATCTGCGGGGCCAGCCCCTGGGACGCTCGGATCTGGCTGTACGCGAGGGGATCGTCAGTCAGCTTGGCTTGGCTCTGGTGGCCTCTGGCCAATTTCTGGGATTGTTGAATCTGTACACTCAGGACCATCCGCGCTCCTTTAACCCGGAAGAGGTGCGATTGGCTGAAACCTTTGCCCAACAGGCAGCCATCGCTCTGGCCAATGCCGACCTGTTGGCTCGGACCCGCGAAGAGCGTGGAAAACTCTCGGCGGTGCTCAGCGGCACCACCGATGCGGTGTTGGTGGTGGACGACTCGGGCAACCTGGTTTTGGCCAACCCGGCTGCCAGCCGAGCCTTTGGTTTCAGTAGTGTGCAGGCTCAGGGCCAGCCCTTGGCTGGCAAGGTCCCGGACGAACTGCTGGCCGTTTTTCACCGAGCCCGTGCCAACGGCGAGTCGGCATTGGCTGAAATCGAATCGGACGACGGCCGGATCCTGTACGTAAGCGCTGCGCCTGTTTCAGGAGTGGGGCAGGTGGCTGTGGTGCAGGATATTACCCCCCTGAAAGAGCTGGAGGCCATGCGCCTTCGGGCCGAACAGGAAGAGCGGCTGCGGCTTCGTTCTGTTTTTGAACGCTACATGGCCCCCGAGCTTGTGGATCGGATTCTGGCGCAAGAGGCGGGCTTGTTGGAACGGAGGGAGCGCCGCGAAGTGGTGGTGCTCTTTACCGATTTGCGAGGCTTTACGCGACTGACCGCCACCTACCCCGCTCATTCGGTCATTGAGGTTCTCAACGAGCTGTTCACCATGTTGGTAGACATCATCTATCGCCATGAGGGGACGGTGTTCGATCTGGCGGGAGACGAGATCATGGTCGGTTTTGGCGCGCCTTTCGAACAAGAGGATGCTGCCGAAAGGGCCCTACGGGCTGCGGGCGAGATTCAGCAAGTGTTTACGGCGTTGCGCCAACGTTGGATGGATGAGCAGGGTATCGAAGTGGGGTTGGGTGTGGGCATCGACCGCGGCACGGTCGTTATGGGCAGCATCGGCGCTCCCAGCCAAATGAGCTTTGGTATGGTGGGCGATGCGGTGAATACGGCCCACGGATTGGTCGAACTGGCCGAGCATGGGGAAATTTTGGTCACAGCGGCAGTTGTGGAATCATTGGATGGAGAGATGCGCGGTTGGAGTTTTGAGAAGCGCCCTCCAGTCCGAATCAAGGGCAAGAACCTTCAGGTTGAGATCTATCGAGCTTGGCTCGATTCCTCGTCCGATCCCCGCTCTGTCTAGACCCCTTTGACGATCTGCCATACGAAAATCGCCACCATCGTCAGGCCGATCCCGAGATTGACGACGGTCGACAAGGCCCAACCCAATCCCCAGCCGCCGCTGGCCTTGAGGGCCTTTTTCCAATCGCCTGCGCGCACAATTTCGGTGATCAAGACACCGGCAATGGCTCCGATGATGGCGCCGGGTAGGGTGAAAAAGAAAAAGCCGACAATGCCCCCGACCAACCCCATCACGATGCTCCAGCCGCTGGCGCCACCCAGTTTGGCGCCGGCTGTACTGGCCCATAGATCGGCCGATGTGGCGATGGCGGCAAGCAATCCCAACACCACCAAAGTCGGCCACCCCACGGCCTGGAACCCCTCTGCAATGGCATAGATCAATGCCGCGGCAAAAATCAGGATCGTTCCCGGGATCACCGGTGCCACGGTGCCGATCACCCCGACCAGCATGACCAGCAAAATTAAAACGAGGACAATGGTCCCCAGCGGTTCCGTCATGTCAAAGGTTCTCCTGTAGATGGATGTGGAGGGCGCTTCCACACGGATTATCGACCCGAACGCCAGATAGCCAGAAGCAGCGTGAACGTCAGAAGCATGGAGGTGACAAAGCCGGCGATTATGAGCCCCGCTGCCAGAGCCTGCATTTCGGGAAAGACATCGTTCAGGCGTGGGATGAGTAGCGCGGGACCTAACACAAAGGCCACTGCCAGGATGGCCAATACCAACCGATTGGCAGCCGACGTGATGCGCCGCGTGGGTTCATCCAGTCCTTTGACCGTCATGCTCAGGTTCGACTCGCCGTCATCCAAATTCTCCAACATCCGCTGAATCTGCTTGGGCAGGAGCAGCATCGCTTCGGCTGCGTCGCGAAATTGCCCTGTGAACTCTTTCAAGTGGGTGACCGGCGATTCGAGTTCCAGGAGTGCATCCCGCACGTAGGGCTCGAATTCCTCAAAGACGTTGATATCGGGGTCTAATTGCAGGCTGATGCCTTCTAACATGGCGATGGTCTTGAACACCAGAACCAGGTCGCTGGGCATCTTCAGGCGGTTGGAAAAAGCCACCCCCATCAGGTCTTCGACAAAGGAACGGGCCCGGATCTTTTCCAGATCCAGGCCAAAATAGCGCAGCCGCAGGCGATCCATGTCCCGGAGCAGGTTGCGTCGATCGGCGGCTCGGGTGGCAATGCCCAATTCGGCCATGGCCTCGACCACGCGGTTGGTGTCGCCGCGAAACAGCCCGACAAAGAGCATGACCAGGCCGAGGCGCTGGGTATCTTCGAGATGCCCCATGATGCCAAAATCCATCATGGCGATGGTCTCGCCGGGCAAGACCATAAAGTTGCCTGCGTGGGGGTCGGCGTGAAAGAATCCTTCCTCCAACACGGCTTTGAGCAGAATGCCGATGTTGTGCCGGGCTACCTTTTTGCGATCCAAGCCGGCGGCATCGAGCGCCTTCATGTCGGTGATCTAGATCGGAAGAGCACACGTCTGAACTCCAGTCACCGCTCATTAT
>CAZNQW010000275.1:0-2700 GCA_964575225.1 uncultured Anaerolineaceae bacterium
AGTGGGCAAATTGTCGATCGCGGTAGGCTTGCACGGGCGGGTCTCTCAGACCCGCCCGTGCAAGCAAATACGGCGCCCGGCCGTCAAGATTCGGCGAGGAGGAGGTCCCGCGCTTCGAGGGGCGCCGGATCGCAGGCCTGGACGGCCATCATCCGGCCCCGGAACCGGGGGAGCACATCGGCCAGATAGACGCGGGCCAGTTGCCGCTTGCGCTCCGACGCGCGCCCGTCGCGCAGGGCCAGCCAGCCCGTGAGGACGTCCACTGCCATCTCGACCAGGTCGGAAGCATAATAGTCGATCAGATCGCCATCGGTCTGCTCTTTTACCTGGTCGATGGATCGATTGAGCAACGCCGTGGCTTCTGTCACTTGATCCTTGAGGGGGCTCAGCTCGGGCCCATAGTCCTGCGCCGCCCACTCCTGGAACAGGCCGTCGAGGGCGTGGCTCAACAGGCCGCTGGTGGCGGCGACCACCTGGAGCTGGCTCGTCCCCTCGTAGATGCTGGTCACCCGCATGTCGCGAAAGTGGCGCTCTACGTTAAACTCGCCCATGTACCCCGTCCCGCCGTGGACCTGCATGGCCTGGTAGACGATGCGGTTGCCCATCTCGGTGGCGTGGTATTTGGCCAGGGGGGTGAGGAGGGAGGCCAGCCGCTCGGCCTCTTTGAGGCGGGCGCGCCCCTCGGCGTCCAGTTGGCCCCGCTCTTTGAGGCGTTCGTAGGCCTTTTTCAGGTCGACCCACCGGCCCGCCTCATAGATCAGCGAGCGGGTGGTTTCAATGTCACCGCGCATCGACAGCAACATGCGGAACACCGCCGGGATCGCATCGATGGATTTGGCAAACTGGACGCGCTTTTGGGCATACTGGTAGGCCTCGCGGTAGGCCGCCTCGGCGATGCCCACCGCCTGGGCCGAGACGGCAATGCGGGCGCCGTTCATCATCGACATGGCATAACGGATCAGCCCAAAGCGGCGCTTGCCGATCAGGCGGGCGGGCGTGTCGCAGAACTGGATTTCGCAGGTGGGCGAGGCGTGAATCCCCAATTTGTGCTCGATGCGGCGGATGTGCACCGAGTCGTCGGCCTCGACCTCGAAAAGGGACAAGCCGCGGGCGTCGGTGCTGCCCTCTTCGGATCGGGCCAACACCAGCATCACATGGGCGTTTCCGTTGGTGATAAAACGTTTGACCCCATTGAGGCGCCACTCGCCCGTGGCCTCGTCGTAGGTGGCCCGGGTCTGGGCCACGCCCAGGTCCGACCCGGCGTCGGGCTCGGTCAGCACCATCGCCCCGGTGACCTCGCCCCGCGCCACCCGGGGCAGGACCCGCGCTTTCATCTCTTCGTCGCCAAACTCGGCGATGGTCCCCGAGATCTCTTGCAGGCCAAAGATCGTCATGATCGATGGATCGGCCCGCGAGACGATTTCGATCATCATCTGCAAGATCGAACTGGGCAGGTTCAGCCCGCCCCATTCCCAGGGCAAGAGGACGCCCATCAATTCGGCCTGTCGCAAGAATTGGAGCGCCTCCTCGGTCGGGGGGGCATAGTGGACCTGACCGTCGGCGAACTGGGCGCCGATCCGGTCGGCCTCGGCGGCCCGCGGCGCGATCTGCTCGGCGCAGATCTCGCCCAAAATGGTCAGCAGCCGCCGATAGTTGTCGCGAGCGTCGGCATAGTTCCGCGGCGCGCCCGGATATTCTTCGTGGTACCGGTAGCCGTCCTCCAGCGCGGCGACCACCTCTTCGAGATCCAGCCTCTCCAGATGGTACTGGAGGTCGGCGTTGTCGGTGAAAAAATTGCCTGCCATAGGGTTGCTCCCTAGTCTCTCTTTTCGCGATAGGCCCGGATCATCCGGGGGAGGACCTGCCGGAGATCGCCGACAATTTTATAGTGGGCGATGTCAAAGATGGGCGCGTGGGGATCGGTGTTGATGGCAATGATCTTGCTGGACTGGTCCATGCCGGCCCGGTGTTGCACCGCGCCCGAGATCCCACAGGCGATGTACAGCCGGGGGCGCACCGTGACGCCCGTCTGGCCCACCTGGCGCTCGGCCGGGGCAAACCCGGCATCGACCGCTGCCCGCGAAGCCGCCACCTCGCCGCCCAACACTTCGGCCAGCTCGTGGAGCAGTGCAAACCCCTCGGCGCTGCCCACGCCCATCCCCCCGGCGACAATGACCGACGCGTGTCGCAGATCGACGGTCGGCAGCCGCACCTCCCGGGACAAGACTTTCAGGTTTCGATCGCCGTCGTCAAAGGTGGGCTGTACCGGGCGGACGGCGCCCTGGCGCGCAGGATCGGGCTCCCTCAGCCGCATGACGCCCTCGCGCACCGTGGCCATCTGGGGGTGCATCTTGGGGTTGACGATGGTGGCGATAATGTTGCCGCCAAAGGCCGGGCGGATCTGGTAGAGAAGATCCCGGGTCGTTTCGCCCTGGTATTCCCAGTCGCCGATCTGCAGGTCGGTGCAGTCGGCGGTCAGGCCGGCCCTCACCGCGCTGGCTACCCGCGGCGCCAGGTCGCGGCCCACGGGCGTGGCTCCCAGCAAAAAGATATAGGGCCGGTGTTCGCGGATCAGGTCGATGGCCACCCGCGCATAGGGCAGGGTGCGATAGTCGGCCAGTTCGGGATGATCGGCCAGGAACACGACGTCGGCGCCGTGGGCAATGACCGGGTCGGCCCATTGGGCGATCTGATGCCCCA
>CAZNQW010000275.1:2800-4987 GCA_964575225.1 uncultured Anaerolineaceae bacterium
ACCACCGAGTGGATCTTGAGCACTTTGGTGGGCGAGCCCGCCAGGCCCACGCGGCTTGGGTCGGCTCCGACATCGGCCGCGCTCCAGACGGTGATCTCCAAGCCGCGGTCGGCCAGGTACGATTGCAGCGCCTCCTGGGTGCCAAACTCGGGCCATCGGTCCAGGAGGGCGTCCAGCTCAAAAGGCGGCGCCGCCAGCTTGTAGGCCATCACCCGGCGCACCGAGGGTGGGCGGGGGGTGTTGGCGCTCCCGACGACGGTGAGCAGGCAGGGCAGACGGCACTGCACCACCTCTGTGCCCAGGGGCAACGCCCGCTGCACCACGATCTGATCCTCCGCCAGCGACTGGATCGCCTCGGCGTAGGTGATCTGGGGCAGCCCCAGCTTTTCGGCCACCTGGGGACCCACCTGGGCGGTGTCACCGTCGATGGCCTGGCGACCGCAAAAAATCAGGTCCACCACGCCGATTTCGGCGCCGAGATGCTCCACCGCGCACTTGAGGGCGTAGGACGTCGCCAGGGTGTCCGATCCGGCCGTGGCGCGGTCGGTGAGCAGGATCACCCGGTCGGCCCCCCGATACAGCGCCTCGCGCAGCACCTCGGCCGCTCGGGGCGGTCCCATCGTCAGGACGGTCACCTGGCCCCCGTACTGGTCCTTGACCTGGAGCGCCATTTCCAGGGCGTTCAGGTCTTCGGGGTTCAGGATGGCGGGCAACGCCGCGCGATTGACCGTGCCATCCTCTTTCATCGCCTTGCCTGTGATGTGAGCCGTATCGGGTACCTGCTTGACCAACACCACACAGTTGTAGGTCATAGATTCCTCCCCACGCTACGACGAGCCGGAGCCTGCGAGCCACGCCACCGAACGGCCGATGGCTGCCTCGGCTTCGGCCATGATGCGGTCGACGATCTCGTGCACCGGTGCGATATCCGAGATCAGGCCGCAACACTGGCCGGCCATCACGCTCCCGCCCTCGATATTGCCGTCGATCATGGCCGCCCGCAGGGTGCCGGCGCCCAGCCGCACGAACTCTTCTTGCGATAGCCCGCGCGCTTCCAGCTCGGCGAGGCGGCGCACAAAGGGCCCGCGGATGGACCGCACCGGATGGCCATAGACGGCCCCGGTCACCAGGGTGGCCCGGTCGCCAGCGTGAACGATTTTTTCCTTGTAATTCGGATGGGCCGGGCACTCGACGGTGCAGATAAAGCGGGTGCCCATCTGTACCCCCTGGGCGCCCAAGGCCAGGGCCGCAGCCAATCCCCGGCCGTCGGCGATCCCGCCCGCCGCGATGACCGGGATCCGAACGGCGTCGACAATCTGCGGGATCAGGGGCAGCGTGGCCACATCGCCCACGTGCCCGCCCGACTCCATGCCCTCGGCGATGAGGGCATGCACGCCCTGACGCGCCATGCGCAAAGCCAGGGCCACCGAAGAGACCACAGGGATGACCACGATGCCCGCCTGCTTGAGCGGCTCCAAAAAGGGCCCGGCGTTGCCGCCACCCACCGTGACGACCGACACCCCTTCGTCGATAAAGACCTGAACGGTTTCTCGAGCGCCCGGGGTGAACACGGGCACGTTGGCCCCAAACGGTCGATCGGTCAGGGCTTTGGTGCGTCGGATCTCGGCGCGTACCCAATCGGCGGGTGCGTCGCCGGCTCCGACAATGCCCAACCCGCCGGCGTTCGAGACCGCAGCTGCCAGTTCGGCCGTGGCGGCCCAGGCCATGCCGCCCTGGAGGATGGGATGTTCGATGCCCAGTATCTCACATAACGGTGTTTTGATCATGTCCTCCCCCGGATCGTGCAGTCATTCGGAATTTGGCCCACTCTGACCACACAGTGCTCCCGGCCCTGAACGGCCACATGGAGGCGCAGCATTCGCTGCCTGGTTCGTGCCTCCCATTAGAACACAGCTTGAGACCAGAAGTTACGGCCGCCCGCCAACGCATCCTTTTCGCCGGACCGGTGTTCTACAAAAGGAAAGGGAATCGCACAATTCCTTGAGAACGCGACGGCCATTATACACGTCTTTCAAGTTTTCCGCACGTTGAAAGGGTGGGGAACCTAGGGCTGTTGCAAAGTCGGCCAAGACGCACTGCGATGCACGATGGATGCTGCCTGCGGGTACGCAGGCGCTTCCGCGGGCATGACGGTGCATCAATTGGTGAACGTCACCCCCGCGCAAG
>CAZNQW010000276.1:0-4951 GCA_964575225.1 uncultured Anaerolineaceae bacterium
GCCTATCTGCTTTGCTCTCTATTCGGTTCGTAAGGTGCGAAATTCAGGCTAAGGGGGGCGCCGACAGACGGGCAACCCGCCCACCAGGAGCCCGCTCCAAGTTTACTCCTGTGCCAGAACGGCCGGACTGGGTCGCCCGATGGCGGTGAAGGTAAGCTCGGTGCCCAGATAGATCTGACCGCCCCAGCCCGAGTTCACCGCCACGTTCTGGTCGATGCGGTTTATCTGAATCTCGACCTGAGCGGCCCCGGCGCGATGGGCTTGGTTCTTGAGCCAGGGGATCATCTGTGTCTCGGCATAGGCCACAGCATCGTCCAGGTTTGTCACGTCCTTTACGCCTTGAGGCAGGTGGACCCGGAGAGTGTCTGCTTCCTGCTGGGGTGCAATGAGGACCTGGTACCGTTGCACCACGCCACCCGTCACCGCTCCCACCGCGTTGGCCACCTCGGCGTGGGGTGGGATGAGCAGGTGCGTGTTCAGTTTTTCGGCCACGCGGGGCATATAGGCTTCCACCGGGGCGCCGATGGCCACCAATGGCCGTTGCAAGGTGAGGGCAAGGCCGAGGTCGCCGCTCTGGTTTGTGCTCAGGGCGCGGTCCAAGAGCAATTGCGCCGTAGGCTCGTTCTCCCACTGGGGGATGTGTTCCTCATCGCTCAGCACCTTGGTGATCAGCGCTTGGGCGGCCCGCTGCGAGACTCCCTCAATCACCGATTGGCACAGCTCCTGGACCGAGATACGACAGATCTTGGCCAGGATCTCGGCCCCGAGCCGGGCGGCCTCGCTGTTCCACAGATCAAGGCGGCCCAGGGCGTGCAAAGCGTCGGTGGGCGTGAACCCTGCCTGGAGGGCCAGTCGCTCGGCGACGAGTCCATTGACATGTTGCAGGACCAGGGCCCCCAACCTGAATTGCTGGGTCAGGTGCGCCAGAGAAGTCGGCCCCTTGGCCAGGCGCTCCAGGATGAACTGCTCATCGCCTCGCAACGTGCGGGTGGGGGTTCGCCGGGCCAGGATGAACTGAGCGGCCAGTTCGTGCCGGGGTGGCACCGTGGCTTGACTGGCAAGCTCGGCCATGACCTCGGGGTGTTCGAGAGCCAAAAGGCTCAGCGGTACCACGCGACGAGGGCCAATGGCGAGGTGCCTATCCCCATCCAGCCGGACGTGGCTGTCGCCGCCCAATCCCACAGTGTACACGTCAACTGCTTCGACCATGGTTCGCCACCGGCCCACCTGGGCGCCCTGGGGATTGAGGTAGGGACGACCGTCGCGCAGTCCAGCAATATCAGTGGTGGTCCCGCCCACATCCACGACCCACAGGTCGCCGTTGGCCAGCGATGGCTCGCTGCCGCCGTTTCTATGGGCCAGTTGCCAGGCGCCCACGGCGCTGGCAGCCGGGCCGGAAAGGATGGTCTCGATGGGGCGTTGCATGGCCCATTCGGCGCGCACCAACGACCCATCCCCCTTGACGACCATGAGCGGGGCGTGGATGGAGCGCTCAGTCAGGATGCGGCGCAGGGTGTGGATCAGCTCCTGGAGCAAGGGCACCAAGCGGGCGTTGAGGGCCACGGTGGTCGCCCGCCGTATCGAGTCCAGGCGGCTGGTGAGCATGTGGCCACAGGTAACCGATAACCCGGTCAGTTCCTCAATGATCTCACGGGCGCGGAGTTCGTGGGCCGGGTTGCGCACACCAAAGTAGCCCGATACGGCAAATGCCTCGACTTCGGACCGATAGTGCAATACGGCTTCCCGCAATGCGGCCTCGTCCAGGGGCGCCACTTCGTCGCCGTGAATATCGTGCCCACCGGCGACGTAGACAATGTTCTCGGTCACCAGTTCGTCCTGAAAGCTGTATTGCTCGATCAAATCGGGGTCGTAGCCGATCAAAATCAGGCATATGGAGCTGCCCTGGCCCTCGACGATGGCGTTGGTGGCCAACGTGGTGGAAAGGGAGACCATCTCGACATCGGTGGGCTGAGGAAACAGGGGCGCTCCTGCCGGCCGATGAAAGACGGCGTCGATGGCCTGGCTGATGCCAATGGCCAGGTCGCGACGTGTGGTGAGGGACTTGGCCGAAAAGAGAACCTCTCCCGAGTCGTGGTCTACCAATGCGGCATCGGTGTAGGTGCCGCCTGTGTCAATTCCAAGAACGATGGTCATCAGGGATCCTCGCATCGGCGCCCACAGGTGTTCTGTCAGGCGCAATATTTGCCGTCCGAGCCCACCTACGGAGGCAAAGCCCGGCCCGCAGTCTATTCCCGAAGAGAAGGACTTTTGAGGGACCTGTACGTGATCGCGACTCGGTTGAACCTGATTGGGTCCAGGTCGAGAAAGCGGCACAGCGCCTTCCAGACCGACAGCCGATGGGTTCCTTACAAGGCCTTCTTAATTGGGGAATTCTACCACGTTTTTCTTTTTACTGAAAATGAAAGGTTGGTCAAATCCCGAGATTGCATGTATAATATCTACCTTCCCAAAAAGCCTGATGGGAAGGGGAAAGCACGTGTCGAAAGGAAGCCTTCATTGGAGTACAACTCTGTAGAACCCCAAACGGGCCCTCCCCAGCGCCGGGGATGCGTGGTCGCCGCCATGGCCGTGGCGGTCACGATCATCCTTTTGTTCGCTCTGTTCCCGCCCGTGACCTTGTTGGACAAGGCCGACCTCATCGGCTATGGGATCTGCCACCGCATTCCCGACCGTTCGTTCCTGATCGGGGATCGGCAGTCTCCTCTGTGCGCCCGCTGTACCGGAACGTTCCTGGGCGCCATCGTCGGGTTGGCGGCGATGCTCCTCCTGGGCCGGCGCCGCGCCTCGCGACTGCCGCCGATACCGGTTCTGGGGGTCCTGGTGTTGTTTGTCGGCTTTTGGGGCTTTGATGGGCTGAATTCGTACCTGACCTTTTTCCCCAACGCCATTCACTTGTACGAACCGCGAAATTGGCTGCGGCTGACGACGGGACTGCTGAACGGCCTGGCCCTGGTGACCTTTGTCTTTCCCATCTTTAATTTCACCATCTGGCAGGAGACGACCCGGAAACAGGTGTTTGAGAGCCTGTGGGAGATAGCGGCTTTGCTGCCAGTGATGGCACTCTTGATTCTGGCGCTCCTCTCGGGCGTCGAGTTCCTGCTCTATCCTCTGGCGGTGCTGAGTAGCGCTGGGGTGATGATGATGCTGATCTTGATCAATTCCCTCATCGCCGCCGTGGCCCTGCGCCGCGAGGGGATGGCGCGCACCTGGAAAGAGGCGTTGGTGCCTCTCACGGTGGGCGCTGCCCTGGCCATTGTCGAGATTTCGGCTATGGTTGCAGTGCGCGCTTATTTGACCATGGAGATGGGCATGCCCTTCTGAGTGGTTATTCTCCACTGCCCTGCAGGTTGTCTGAAGAAGAGGGGAGGACTGGCGTAGGGTCGATGGCTGCCTCTGCTGTTTCGATCTCCCCTTTGCGCGAGGCGCTAAGGACCTCTCGGAAGAGGCGTGCCGGGCTCTCACGGATCCAACCAAAGGCCAGCAGGGTGTTTATCAGCGTAAAGACCAGGACATAGGCGCGGCGACCGATCACAAAGATCGAGAATTGATCGACGCTCAGCCCTCCCAGGCCCAACACCGCGGCCCATCCCCCCTCGAGAAATCCCAGCGAACCGGGTGTTACCGAAAAGATGAGGGCCAGTTGGGTGATGCTGATGCCCATGGCCAATAGATACGACGGGATATTGAGGTTTAGGGCCTGGGCAATCAGGCAAAGCCGGGCCCATAGTAAAAGATACATTCCCAGGGTCAAGAGATAGGTTCTCGCTGCTAGCCGGTTGGGCAACAGTGTGGTGGTGGTCAGCCGGTGGAACTGATCGGGAATGCGACGGACCAACCGCGGCCCCAGGATCGGCAGGCGCGCCAGGGGTTTGCTCAGCCGCTCGCCGATTTTGCCCACCAGGACGATGACTCGCTCGAATTCCAGCCGAATCAACACCAGGGCGCCCAGAGCAGCGGCCCCCATGAGTGATAGGGCCAGGGTCAGGCCGATCCACTTGACCAAAAAGAGGGCAATGGGGATGGCCAGTAACAGGGCCAAGACTAGGTCAAAAAGCTTGTCGACAAATACCGAAAGGCCCGCACGCTTGAGGCTGACGCCCCGGGAGAGGCTCAGGGCGACGGGCCGTCCCCCCAGCATGCCCACGGTGATGGGCACCACCTGCCCGATGAACATGCCCAGCATGTGGTAGGTAAAGTAGTAGCGGAAGGGGGTGACCTCGGGGGAGCTGATCAGGTGGTTGGCAATGATCGACCAGCGCCAGGCAGCCACGAAATTCCAGAGCAGGGTCACTGCCGCCGCTGCCAGCACATAGCGCCAATCGCCATGGATGATCTGCTGCCAGGCCTCGGCCCCTCCCAGATAGAGAATAAAGGCAAAGGCCAAGATGCCAGCTAGGTTGATCAGCCAGGAGATCCCCTGGTTGCGTTTTTGCTTTGCGCTCTTTTCCATTGACAAGGCTCGCCGTGTTTTCAAAAACTGGCTGAGTATAGCATAGAACTCATAAACGTGCACAAGCCAGAGCCCTGGTTGTTCCAGGGCCTCGTCAAAGTCACGCCAGAAGCGCGGAATCGCCAGATGCCGTGCAAGCTACCGGGGGCATTGGGGGGTTCGCGCGGACCAAAGTAGGAACTGTTGAGCCACGGCAAGGCCGATTTGACAACTTAGAACATTTGTGCTACAGTGAGGGGGACGAGAGAACCTTGGGAGGTTGGACGATGAAAGAGGACGGACGGCTAAAGGCTCTGGAAACGACGTTACAGGGAATTCAGAAGCGTTACGGAGAAGGGGCGATCATGCGGTTGGGGCAAGCGTCGCATTTAAAGATCGAAGTCATTCCCACGGGGTCATTGTCGCTGGACCTGGCCCTGGGAGTAGGCGGGGTGCCGCGGGGGCGCGTGACCGAGATCTATGGGCCGGAGGGCTCGGGCA
>CAZNQW010000277.1:0-4922 GCA_964575225.1 uncultured Anaerolineaceae bacterium
GGGTGCCGCCCCCGAGACGGGGGCGGCGAGCAATGGCATGGACAGAATCTCGGGGGATTTTGTGCGGGCTGTGACAATCTGGTAAAATGGAGCGACTATGGAAGAAGAGATCGATCTTCGCAGATACATAAAAGTCCTTTTCAGCCACTGGGTGTGGATCGTCGGGTTGGCTGTTGTGGCAGCCATCGCCGGCTATGTGTTTTCCTCACTCCAGCCGCCGATCTATCAGGCATCCTCCGTAGTCATGGTCACCGAGCCGCGGTTCCAATTGCAGTTCGACACCCGGTTCCGGACCGACGAAGGCTCTCCAGCCTACAAGGCCTTTCCCATCCTGGCTGTTTCGGACGACGTACTCCAGGGCGTCTTGGACGCCTACCAGGCCACAGCCATGGGCCAGGCCCACCCCTTGACGCTGGCCCAACTCAGGTCCATGACCGGCGCCAGCTCCGAAGGCGATCCCAGCCTGGTGGTGCTGAGCGTCCAGTCCGACAGCGCCGAACTGTCCAGCCTGCTGGCCAATCACTGGGCCGACGTCTTTGCCAACCACGGCAATGCCATGTACAGCGGCGGCCAAAACGACGTGGTCTTTTTCCAGGAACAGACGGCGCTGGCCGAAACGGCACTCCAGGAAGCCGAAACGGCCCTGATCGCCTTTCAGGCCAACAACCGGGAGAGCATCCTCCAAAACCAATTGTCCGCACTCCAACAGGCCCAAAGGGACTATTTGGCCAGCCAGCAATCCATCTCAGTCCTCGCCCAGGATGCCCAAGCCCTGCGCGCCCAGTGGGCCGACCGGCCCTCTTCTCAGGTGGCCTCTCTGAGCGACGGATTGACGGCGCTTTTTCTGCAGATCAAGGCCTTCAATGCCCAAGCCGACATCCCCCTCCAACTCCAGATCGACAGCGCTGAGGCCCTGGGGCCCCAGAGCCTCAGCGAGCAAATCGCCTATCTCGACGAACTGACGGCCATTTTGATGGCGAAATCGGCAGAAATCGACGGAAATCTCCAGGCCCTGGAGCCCGTAATGCTGAGCCTCCAGCAGCAGATTCAACAGACGACGGTCGAAAAGGACCGCCTGACGCGGGAGTGGGACCTTGCCCGCGAGACCCACCTGACGCTGACGCGCAAGCTGGAAGAAGCCCGAATCGCGGCGCAGGAAGCCAACGGCGTCCTGCACGTGGGCAGCTACGCGGCCATGCCGACCCGCCCCATCGGCCCGCGCACCATGTTCAACGCGGCGCTAGCGGGCTTGGTAGGGTTGATGTTTGGCGTCGTGGGCGTGCTTGGGGTTGATTTCTGGCGCCAGGGCAACGGCCAGGGGGCCCGGACGGACGAGGAATAAACACGCTGCGGTGTCTGGTTGGCTTGCGGACCGGGGATGCGGCCCGCTCCGATGCGCCGGGAGAAGGAGCGCCGGGCCAGCCCACCGCCTGTGGATAACACCATGCGATTTGTCACCATTGTGGGAGCGCGCCCTCAATTTATCAAAGCCGCGCCGACCAGCAGGGAGCTGCGCGCCCGTCACCAGGAAGTGCTGGTCCACACCGGCCAACATTACGACTATGGCCTGAGCCAGGTCTTTTTCGACGAACTCGAGATCCCCGCGCCCGACGTCAACCTGGGCATCGGCTCGGGTGGCCACGGCCAGCAGACGGGCGAGATGTTGATCGCCATCGAAAAGGTGCTTCTGGAGACGTCGCCCGATTGGGTGCTGGTCTATGGCGACACCAACTCGACGCTGGCGGGCGCCCTGGCGGCTTCGAAGCTGCACATTCCCATCGCCCACGTGGAGGCGGGCTTGCGCAGCTTTAACCGGGAGATGCCCGAAGAGATCAACCGCGTCCTGACCGACCACGTGTCCGAGTTGCTGCTCTGCCCCACCGAGACGGCCGTGGACAACCTGCGCAGCGAGGGCATCGTGCGCGGGGTGCACAACACGGGCGACGTGATGTACGACGCCGTGCTGTACAACCGCACCCTGGCGGCGGCCCGGTCGCGCATCGTGGAGGGACTGGGCCTGCGGCCCGGCGCCTACCTGCTGGCGACCCTCCACCGCCCGGCCAACACCGACCATCCCGACCGGCTGCGGGCCATTTTGGGGGCGTTTCGGCGCATCGGCGAGGCCATCGTCTTTTCCTGCCATCCCCGCACCCAGAAGGCCCTCCGCGAGCAAGGGCAACAAGTGCCGCCCAACGTCCAGATCATCGAACCGGTGGGCTACCTGGACATGCTGCAACTGGAGAGCCAGGCGCGGGCCATCCTCACCGATTCGGGCGGCGTGCAAAAAGAGGCCTATTTCTGCGGCGTGCCCTGCATCACCCTGCGCGACGAAACCGAGTGGGTCGAGACGGTCGGCGCGGGCTGGAACCAACTGGTGGGGGCCGACCCTGAAAAGATCGTAGCCGCCGTCACCCACCTGACCCTTCCGACCGAGCGCCCGGCGTTCTTTGGCGACGGACAGGCCGCCCGGCGCATCGTCGAACTTTTGGACTGAGAGGCATCCCTTGAGAGAGAACGTACGCATTCATCCCACAGCCGAAGTCTCGGACAAGGCCGAGATCGGACCCGGGTGCTCGATCTGGCACCAGGCCCAGGTGCGCGAAGGTGTGCACCTGGGGGCAAACTGCATCGTCGGCAAAGGGGCCTACATTGATTTCGACGTGCAGATCGGCCACAACGTCAAGATCCAGAACCGGGCCTCGGTGTACCACGGCGTCACCATAGAAGATGGGGTGTTTGTCGGCCCCCACGTGTGCCTGACCAACGACAAGATGCCGCGGGCCATCAACCCGGACGGGTCGCTCAAAAGCGCCGACGACTGGACGGTGGGTGCTATTTTGATCCGCCAGGGTGCGGCGGTGGGCGCCCACTCGGTGGTCCTGCCGGGGGTCACCATTGGCCGATGGGCCATGATCGGCTCCGGGTCGGTGGTCACCCGCGACGTGCCCGATTACGGGTTGGTCTGGGGCAACCCCGCCCGATTGCACGGCTATGTGTGCCCCTGTGGCCAACGGCTCCTGGGGGTGGACGTCGGAAAAGACCGGGTACTGGCGCGGTGCGCCGCGTGCGGCCAGGAACTCGAATTCACGAGAACAGAATGGGAGGCAGCCGAACAATGATCCCGATTGCCAAGCCGATGATCGGCGACGAGGAGAAACAAGCCGTCCTGGAGGTCCTGGATTCGGGCATTTTGGCCCAGGGCCCGCGGGTCAAGGCCTTTGAGGAGGCCTTTGCCGCCTTGTGCGGCGTCAAGCACGCCATTGCCACTTCTTCGGGCACCACGGCCCTGCACGTGGCCCTGCTGGCCCACGAAATCGGCCCGGGCGACGAAGTGATTACCACGCCATTTACCTTTATCGCGTCGGCCAACTCGATCCTCTATACGGGGGCCACGCCGGTGTTTGTCGATATCGACCCGGTGACCTTTAACCTGGATCCAGCCCAGATCGAGGAAGCCATCACCCCGCGCACCAAAGCCCTCATGCCCGTCCATCTGTTCGGTCTGGTGTGCGACATGGACCCCATCCAGGCCTTCGCCGAGGCCCACGGATTGGCCATCATCGAGGACGCCTGTCAGGCCCACGGCGCCGAGTACCAGGGGCGGAAGGCGGGCAGCTTTGGCACGGGTTGCTTTTCCCTGTATCCCACCAAGAACATGACCTCGGCCGAGGGAGGCATGATCACCACCGACGACGACGAATTTGCCGCCCAGTGCCGCATCCTGCGCCAGCACGGTATGCAGCGCCGCTACTATCACGACGCCGTCGGTTACAACTTTCGCATGACCGACGTCCATGCCGCCATCGGCCTGGCCCAACTGGGCAAACTGGAGAAGCACAACCAGGCCCGCATCCGCAACGCGGCCTATCTGAGCCAGCACCTCAACGGCGTGGTCACCCCGACCGCTCCCAAAGGCAGCCGCCACGTGTTCCACCAGTACACCATCCGCGTCGCCAATGGCCAGCGTGATGCGGTGCTGGAAGGACTGGGCCAGCGGGGAGTGGGCACGGGCGTGTACTATCCCGTGCCGGTGCACCAACAGCGCATCTATGAGGAATCGTGCAGGGGGCTGAGCCTGCCCGAGGCCGAAAAAGCCGCCCAGGAGGTGCTCTCGCTGCCGGTGCACCCGGGGTTGAGCGACCAGGACCTGGAGACCATTGTGGCGGCCGTCAACGAACTGACAGGGGGTGCCCCCCATGCTTAGAGCCGCCGTCATTGGCGTGGGCGCCATGGGCCAGCACCACGCCCGGGTCTATGCCCAACTGCCAACCACCCAACTGGTGGGGGTGGCCGATGCCAGCGAGGCGACGGGCCAGCGCATTGCCGGCCTGCACCACACCGTGGCCTATGCCGACCACCGGACGCTGCTGGAAGAGACGCGGCCCGACCTGGTCACCGTGGCTGTGCCGACCGAGTACCACTATGCCGCGGCGATGGATGCCCTGGAGGCCGGCTGCCACGTCCTGATCGAAAAGCCCATCGCCGTCCACGAAGAGCAAGCCCGGGAGCTGATCGACCGGGCCGCCGAATCGGGCCGCAAGCTGATGGTTGGCCACATCGTGCGCTTTGACCCGGCGGTGCAGACCCTGCGCCAGCACCTCGCCGACGGCGAGCTGGGCCGCATCTTTCAGGTGCGCTGCCGCAGGCTGGGGCCGTTCCCGGCACGCATCCGCGACGTGGGCGTCGTCATCGACCTGGCGACCCACGACCTGGACATGATCCGCTTTCTGACGGGGCGGGAGGCCGTGCGCGTCTATGCCGAAACCGAGCAAAAGATCCACTCGGCCTACGAGGACATTCTGGTGGGCACGGTCCGCCTGACCGACGGCACCATCGGCATTCTGGACATCAACTGGCTGACGCCCAACAAGATCCGCGAGCTGACGGTCACCGGCGAGCGGGGCATGTTCCTGGTCGACCAT
>CAZNQW010000278.1:0-4910 GCA_964575225.1 uncultured Anaerolineaceae bacterium
TGAATTGCGGTTGGCTGACTGTGGGGATAAAGGGCATCTCGCGGATGGCCTTTGGATCGAGGGCCAAGAGGAGGTGGAGCATGATGGTGTTACCGGTGACGACGGCTTTGCTGATCTGCCGAGCCGGGATCTGGTTTCGAGTGGTCAGATCTTCGATCAGGCCATTCAGGGTTTTGAGCACCATGCTCTGCAGGCGGTTCAATCCATCACGTTTTTGGGAAAAGACAACCCGCGAGATGACATCCTCTCCGGCAGCGATCTGCCCGTTGTAGGCCGAGGCTCGATCCATGATTGTGCCAGTGAGGAGGTTGACCAGATAGACGACGTTGGTGGTTGTACCGATGTCGATGGCAATGCCGAAACATTGGTTCGTCTGATCTCCAGGCAAGAGGTCGATGAGCCGGGGCTGGGCACAGGGGTTGAGGATGGGATCGTCCATGTCGAACACCGCCGTGACATCCCATTCGGCCTCGCGCAGGTCGCGAGCCAGGGTGCGGAGTTTGGGCCAACTGGCTGTGATGTTTTCGAGGCCGTGTTGAAGGGATAGCTCCCGCACCAAACGATCCCAGTCGGTGGTTTGGTCCTCGAGGCTGGGTGGTTCCAGGTGTAGGTGCAGACGTCGGACGGCAGGGTCCAGGTCACCGGAAAAGCTGGCAGCCAGCGCAATACGCTCGGCCCCCACCGTTTTGGTGATGAATTCGACGTCCACCTTTTCCTGTTCGGGCACCAGGATGACGGCATCGCCTTTGATGACCGCTTGACAGCCCAGGGCCCAGCCTTCTTCAATTTCGGTGCGACTGAGCCGCACGCCACTTCGATGGCTGACAACGCCGTGCTCGACCTTGACACGGCAACGCCCACAACGCCCCTGGCCGCCGCAAGGCAGGTTCAAAGCGAGCCCGGCCCCGGCGGCGGCTTCCGAAAGCAAGGTGCCGATCTCAACCTCGATGACCTTGCCAGATGGTCGAAAGACGACGATTGCTTTGCGTTTTTCGTTCGTTTCAGCCATAGTACGGCTCGTTTGTCGATTGCTGTGAACGGATAGGGCGGAGCGTGGGGGCTCCGCCCCATGAATGTCTGTCTATTTCCATGCTTTGAGATAGGCCGGGATGTCGACTGCTTCGCGGGGGCCCACCTGGATCTCCCAGCCTGGAAGCTCGTCTTCCAGCTCGCCTGAGAGGACGGCGACATGACCGGGAAGGGTGATCTTTTTGTGGCTAATCTTGTCGCCTGCCCCAAAGGCCTTGACAGCCTTGGCGATGGTTTCGGCGTCGAACTTGCCGGCTGCCCAGGCTGTGAGCACACTCATGCCTTCGGCATCACAGATGACCAGCCAGGCTGGAATGCCGCTACCATCCAATTCGCCAGCAACGCTAAAGTAGGTCAGGGAGAAGTTGGTGGTGGTCAGCATGGGCGAATCGGCTGTCGGGTTGTTGAATTCATAGATGCCGGGATCGACAGAGATCGGCTTTTGCGGGTCGGTGTAGATGTTGAGTCGCAGGGTGAGCAAGGGATAGGCTGTGGCTGGGTCAAATCGGTCCATCACCACGATACCGGCGTACTTGGCGATGTACTGGGAGGCAGCCACGATTTCCCCTTCTTCGCTGTCGGCGACTTGGCAGGGGAAGCTGATCATGGGATAGCCCAGGGTTCGGAACCCTTGTTTCAGAGCCAGGCGTCGAAGTTGGGTGAGCTGCTGGAGCGATATGCCCAGTTCGCGACTGCCAGGGTCAAGGACCAGATCGGCGACGCCCGCATCGGCCAGGTTTTGGGCAACTTCGGCCAGTTCGCCCAGGCCGTCCTTGCTCAGGACCGCCAGCGAGGCTTTGCCCGATTTGGCCAGCGCGGCCATGGCTTCCCAGTTGTCGATGGTGGCAGCATAGAGCAGTGGATTGTGGCCGCCATCAGCCTCTAGCGCAGCCTTGAGGGCGTCTACGCTGGTGGACATGAGGACAAAGGGAAGGTTGGTCTTGCTTCGCACTGCCTTGACGAGGTCGGCGAATTTGGCTGCGTCGCCCGATGCATTGTCGAGGGCGACGGCGTCAAGGGTCATTTGGATGCCGACCCGCTCTACGCTGTACGCATGGACCTGGGCAATCTTGCTTTCGATGGCCGCCGGGTCTTCGGTGTCCTGGATGCGTAGTGCGATCCCTGGTTTGTTGAAAAAGGTCTTTTCATGACGGAACATGACCGTTTCGTTGCCGATCTGAAATTCGCGGTCGCCCGTACCCAGTTTGATCAGACGAATGGGAGGTGCCGAAGCAGCCGATAGGGATTCCTTGGCTTCGGCCGATACGTGGGGACACGCGTCCAGATCCACCTGCTGGGCGGCCAGTTTCATGGCAAACGCCAGGCAGGTTGGGAACCCGCAGTCTTTGCAGTTGGTTTTGGGTAGGAGTTTATAAATTTGCAGTCCAGATAGTGCCATTTCGCTCACCTCCTCCTATTTGGCCATCAGCTGGTTGATGGTATCGCGGATGACGCCAATGGTTTTGGGGTGGCGCAGCACCACAATGTCGGCGCCCGATTCCAGCAGGGCGGTCGCAGTGATGATTTCCCAGGTGATGCCCCGCTTTTCAAAATCGCCCCACTGCTGTGGCACGCCCGCGGCCACTTTGGCTTCCTTTTGGCGCCAGCTTTCTTCACCGACAAAGCAGATCATCGGCTGCTGGGTCATGCCGTCGCCGGTGAGGGCGGCGATGCGCAGGCGTTCCATGACCGAATAGGTGTATTCCAGGCCATAGCCCAGCGCACCGGTGGTGGGATCCATCAGTACGCGGTCCAGGGGCAAGCGCATGTCGCTGATCAAAATGTTCAGTTGTTTGGCCAGGTTGACGTCGATGGGCGAACTGGCCATGACCAGATGCCCGTGGGCCAAGGCGCCGGCAACGATGGTCCGATAATTCTTGTCCTCACACAAGCCCAAGGCCAGGCGTTCGCCGGGGGCTGCTTCGGCGATGGCCACCAAAAGTTCGTTATCGGCCTGAGCTTGGCCCGGACCGCGGACGACGATGGGCAGGCCGGTGGCGGCCAACACAGCTTTGATGGCTGCCACAGCCTGGGCGGCTGTGGTGGGGTTGCCGTCGGCGTCGGCGCCTCGGATCTTGAGCACGATGACGTCGGCTCCCAGTTCTTCGGCCTTTTTCGCCCACAAGGCGGGGTCTTTGACCGACTCGCCCCAGGCGTCTAGGAGCACCTGCGACCAATCCGCCGGATAATCGCTTTGAATTTCCACGCCGATGACGGGAGGGTGGGGTGTATCCCCCTCAAAATGAAGGAAGGGGAGTGATTTTTGCCCTCCGACAGTCACCGTCTTGGCTCGGGTTCCCCCCTGGTCTTTGGTGGCGCCAAGCACTACTTCCCGGATGGTCCCGGTCCATTTCTCTTTGGGAATTTCCACTGTGACTGGCATAAAGTATCCTCCTGACTGGATAATAAGTTGTATGGACTTGCCTACAAAAAACCGATAAGGTAGGGCTGGTAGGAGCTGGCCCGACAAGGCCAGCAGCAAGGGATTTCCCTTGCTGCTGGGAACGGTTATGGAATGGTGCAGGTCAGGCTCCGCCGGTTTGCTGGCAAATCCTCTTTCCTTCAAGCTGGTAGGGAGCTTTATGAGCCCCAAGGCGGTTTGGGGATTGCTTCCAAACCGCTTTGGGTTTGGGCCTACATGAGTGGCTCCATCTCCAGTGCCGGATGGCCCACCTCTTCAAGATAGGCCAGCACTTCTTCCTCGGTGGTTGCCACGCGCTCATCAGCGATCTTGGCGATCAAGTCGGGATCGCCAGCGCGAATGGCAGCCTCTTTGAGTTCTTCGGCCATGCTTTCTTTGAGGAAGCTGGACATCCAAACGATGCGTTTGAGGCCCCCATCGGCTCGGATGAACTTGTTGCTGATGATAAAGTATTTGCCGATGCCTAGCACACCCGGCGTTTGCAGGCCACCACCAGCCATGCCAGCCAGTGTCGAGAAGGTCATGCCTGCAGGCGTCATGCTGGGGTCTTCACGGCTGACGACCATAAAGCCATTGCACAGCGGCAGGATCATCATAATGCACTCGAAGCAACCGCAAGAGGTCATGGGAAATTCCATGATCGAGTACATGGTTACGGTATCCACTGAGCCGTGTGAAGACTGTTTGACAAAGTCGTTAACGTTGTCAAAGACACCGGTCCAATCGTCGATGGCTCGCCCCTTGGGAATCGGTTGGTTCGGGCCGGTGGGGTTGATCTGGAAGCTGGCCTTGCAGTCCAGCCAGTTGTAGGCGCCACACAGTCCCAGCCGCTCGGGGCTGACGACGCAGACATGGTCTGGGGCAAAGCTCTGGCACAGGGTGCAGGAGTAGAATTCTTCCACCGACTCGTCGGTCATTTCCGCAAGCCGCTGGTTGCGATAGGTGTAGGCGTTGCGAGCGGTTTCGAGCCACTGGGCATGGAGTTCGGGATCGGTGATGATCTTGACCTGCACTTTGTCGACGATGGCGCCAAAGTCGGCATGGAAGCGAGCGTAGAGGATCTCGCCGAAATGCTTGAGGTTGAACCCTTTGTCGACGGCCGCCTTGGAAATTCGGATCCAGGTGATGTCGCGTTGGCCGATGTGTTGGATGCCGCTGGCACCGTTGATAAAGTAGTGGATCTGGCGTTCGAGGACGGGTTCAAAATCCTCCTGCATCTTTCGACCGGCCACCTGGACCAAGATGCCCATGTCCATGGCTTCGCCGTCTGGGACGTCTGAAAAGTCGGGGCCGAGGATCTCGATTTTGTGGTCCTCAACGGCATCCAGGTCTACCATCTGCAGGTATTCAAAGGCGCGAGATTTCTTGCCGCCAAACTCGACCCGCATGTCGGCCTTGCGAACTCGCTCGCCCTCAAAGGCCGAGCCATAGGGCACCGGGATGGGAACCTCGGTGATTT
>CAZNQW010000279.1:0-4904 GCA_964575225.1 uncultured Anaerolineaceae bacterium
CCCCACCCTATCCTACACTCTTTCCCTACACGACGCTCTTCCGATCTAGTCGGGCGCGGAGCCAACCGAGGCCGCGTTGGGCTGAAACTGAACCAATGCAACCATCCGGGTGGGGAGTGCGATTCCCTCCCCACCCCTTGAAGAAATCACACAACGAAAGGAAATCACCATGTTCAAGAAACTCTTATTCGGTGGGCTGTTGGTCGCACTGATTGGCATCCTGGTAGTGGGGGGCGTCATCCGCACCCTGGACAAAACAGGCCAGGTGGCCGAGGCCCGCAGCCTCGAAGACCAGGCACGGGGCAACGGGCGGGGCGCTGGCAATGTCGAACGTGAAAGCTCGAACCCCCTCGATCTCGGCAATTGGCTCGGCAAGCTGGGCGTTGAGCTCGGTGACAACGAGGCCCAAGGGGCCGTCGGTCAGGGCCTGGGCGCCACGGGCGAGCGCCTGTATCCCAACTATGAAACCGCGCCTGAGACCTGGCTCGATGTCGAGGGAGTTGTCGTGCAGGCGCCCGAAGCCGGTCAGGATCTGATCGTCCAAACGGTGGACGGCCAAGAGATGTTGGTCGGCACAGGCCCGGGCTATATGGAAGCCCAAAGCTTCAGCCTCCAGGTCGGGGAGCAGGTCCAAATCCGCGGCTACTGGGAAGACGATGAGCTCAAAGCCTCCCAGATCACGCGTTTGCGCGACGGCCAGACCATCACCCTGCGCGACGACTATGGCCGCCCGGCTTGGTCGGGCGCGGGTCGGAATCAGTCGGCCGCCGGCGGTCAAGGCCAGGGGCGGGTCGAGCCTGCGGATCCCATTCCGGGCGAGGTTGAAAGGCGCAACGACTCGGCGAGAGAAGGACTTGGCGCGGGCCAAGCCGAGGTAGGCGAGTGGCTGACGATGCAGGGCTCGGTCGTCAGCGCCAACAGCGGCGAACTACTCGCAACGCTGACCAGTGGGGAGCAAGTCTCGCTCACCGGTCGCCCCTGGTGGTTCATCCAAGAGCAGGGCGGCGTCTTTCAAGCAGGCGATTCCATCACACTTGCCGCCTTTTACGAAGGTAGCGAAATCGAGGTCGGCCAGATCGTCAATGAGACAACCGGTCAGTCGATCGCCGTCCGCGATGAAAACGGACGGCCCCTGTGGGCCGGTCAGGGCGGGCGCAACAGCTAAGTCCTCAGACCTTCACCTACAAGAGCCAGGCCCGTGCCTGGCTCTTTTTGTTCGCCCAAGTCCATCGCTGGGCTGGCAAGCCCCCATGACCAAAATACCCTTTTGAACGCGGCACGTCTCAGGTGGGACCTGTCGCGATTTGTCCCATGTCAGGATTCCTGTGGGCCCACCTGCCAAGTATCCGTGTCCATGCCGATTGGCTTATCGGAGCGAATTGGGACAGCGATACTCAAGTCTGTGGTGTTGCAAGTCATCTCCAAAGGGCTTTAACGGTTCCGAACAACCTTCACACACGGGACGCAAAAAAGTTCCTGGCGATCTCTCGCCAGGAACTTTTTCACGCGATTCTGAATGCTTTCCGTTACGGCTTTTTGGGCGCGGTCGTTCCGCTTGTCCCCTGGCCCGTGCCTTGTTGCGGCTCGGGGCTTGGAGTCATGGTCGGCGCTGCCGGAGAAACGCCCACACCCGGTTTGCTGCCCGTGCCGGAGCCTGTATCCGCAGGTTTCTGAGTCTGTCCAGGGCCAGGGCCATAGACGCCGGGCTTGGCTTCCGGTGTTGCGCCAGGGCCAGGTCCATAGGCCCCCGGGTCCTCAGCAGGCGCCTGCGGAGGAGCTTCCGGTCCAGGGCCAAAGTCGCCGGGCTCTGCGGGTGGTTCGCCAGGACCAGGAACGTCGGCCGGATTATCGGCGGGTTGGTACTGCTCCCCAGCCGGATCCGTGTTCCCCGTACCCTGCGGGCCAGCGGCATCGGGGTTGCCCCCCTTGCCTTCTTCCGACGAAGCAGGGCTGACCTCTTCATCGGTCACCACATCATCCGTAGATTCGGGATCCACATCCTCTTGTTGGCTGGCGCGATCGCGATCCCGAAGGAGCATCCGCTCACCAATATCCATGCCCTTGGCCTCGCCAGTATGCAGTTGCAGCTCTTGGCGAACCCAGGCCATCAACTGCACCATATTCTCAAGCTGAGCCTGGGGACCAGGGGCCGCTTCTTTTCCGGCCTGGAACAAGTCTCGCTCGTGCTGCTGCAACGCTTCATCGAGCTTGACCAGCATTTTTTGCCGATCCTTGTCTTGGAGCTGATCGCTTTGCTTCAGCGCCGTCTGAAGCGCTTCTTGCACCCGAGCCTGCACTGCCTCATCCGCCTCACCCGCTTTGGCCAGATCCGTGAATTCGCTTACCCGTTCCCGAAGCTGATCGAGAGTTGCCTCCGCCTTGGCCTGCGAACCGACGGCCAAGGTCATGCGCACCTGCTCCATCCCCAGCTTGAGGTCATACAGGGGTTCCCCAGGAACGCTGGCGGCCGCTGCCGATCCGACACCCAAAACCAAACCCGCTACCATCAAAAAAGCTACCAATGCCGATGACACCTTCAATACTCTCATTCTTTCTAACCTCTCCTTCCTGTGACTTGCGTTCGAACGCAGCTTGGCTGCTTCTGTCAGAAACCGTTGTCGGCCAAGCGCCAATCGATAAGGCGGAGGCGGCACGTCTCTTCCCAACTGCTCCACTTTTCGAGCAGTCTCGATCAGAGGCGCCACCGACTCGTCTGCCGTCCCATCCAGGGCCTGGCGCTGCCAAGCTTCTTCGAACCTCTCTGCCTTTTTCCACACCATCTCTCAAACCCCTTCACTTTCCAACAGCTTGCGCAATCGGTTGACCGCGCGATGCTGTAATATCTTGACGGCTCCCTCGCTCTTGCCCATCACCTCGCACACCTGAGCCACCTTGAACCCCTCTCCGTAGCGGAGCAGGATTACCTTTTGTTGAGCCGGTGTCAACCTGCGCAATGCCTCTCGAAGCCGCTGCCGCATTTCCCGCTTTTCCACTTCTTGATGGGGCAACTCACCCTCTGACAAGAATGTCTCATCCAGTTCCAGAATAGCTGCCTTACCCTGTTCTCGAAACCAATCCATCGCCAGGTTGTGGGCTACTCTGTACAACCACCCCTGCAGCTTGTCGTTGGGCGACCGAGACGTCTCCAGGACATTCAGCAGCTTGCAAAAGACCTCGCTGGTGAGATCCTCCGCCTGGGCCGCATCGCCGACTATCCGGTACAGATACCGATAGATCGGTTCTGCATAACGGTCATAGATCTCGGCCAGGGCCCGTACTTCATATTTGCGAGCTCGCTCTAGTAATTGAGTATCATCCAGCGTTGTCAATCTCGTCTTTCCTCACTTTCAAGACGCAGAAAGGCTTTAAAGGATACGGGTTAAACTGTAGTACTTTAGTCCTGTTGAGTCTTGCCCCACCTTCCGATCCAATCATACCACAAACTTTTGAAGAAGCGATGAACTCGGCCATACATTCACCCCGATGAGCACCACGCCCGACATTCACGATCTCTCCACCCCCTCTTCATCACAATTTCACAAACTCTGGGTAGAATGGCCTCAGAGTAGCAAAACTCGACAAAATCGCAAATCGATGAATCTATGGAGGTGAACGATGAATAAGACAAACCTATCGAAATTGATCGGATCGCTGGTGGTAGGCGCCCTCGTGATCGGCGCTTTGACCTTCTGGCTGGTTCCCCAGGTAGTCCAGGCCCAGGGTTGGGGTGGTCAGGGCGCCAATTCTTCCGAAGCCTGGCGCGGCCAGGGGAACGGAATGGGCCGTCAAAGCACCCCCAACAATGGACGCCAAGGCGCGGCGATCCCCGGACAAAGCCAGGCGGCGGGTGCTCCCGGCAACGGGCAAGGGCAAGGAATTGGCCTGCCTTCGACCCCCAGCGGTGATCTGAGCGACGCCGAGATCCAAGCCTTGACGGCCGCTCTGGATGACGAATATCATGCCTGGGCCATCTACGACCAGGTTCTGCAGGATATGGGTCAGGTCCGGCCTTTTGCCAGCATCCTGCGCTCCGAAGAATCGCACATCGCAGCCTTGGTCCGCCTCTTTGAGCTTTATGATCTTGAGGTCCCGGCAAACCCCTGGCCCGGCCAGGTGCCCAGCTTTGACACCGTGACCGACGCTTGTGCCGCATCGCTCCAGGCCGAAGTGGACAATGCCGGCTTGTACGAGGAGCTATTCGACGCAGTAGACAACCCTGACGTTCTCCAGGTATTTTCCCAATTGCAGCGAGCAACGGAAACCAGGCACCTACCCGCCTTCCAGCGCTGCGCACCGTAGAAACCGTCTGTGTCGGGCCGGCAGGGCTTGAGGATAGCCCCGCCGGCTCGACTTGACGCCCGTGAACAGATGAGGTATGATGAACGCCATCAAGGAGAAGATAATGGCCGGCGAGACCATTCTGGTGGTAGACGACGAACCCAAAATCCTGAAAACCGTTCGTGCCTATCTGGAAAGCGCTGGATTCCGGGTGGCAACTGCCGGCGATGGCCAAATGGCCCTCACCACCTTTCGCCACGAGAAACCGGCCCTGGTCATCCTCGACTTGGGCCTGCCCGTCCTCGATGGCCTTGATGTCGCCCGCACGCTGCGGCGCGAATCGGACGTGCCCATCATCATGCTCACCGCACGCGTCGACGAAACCGACAAACTGATCGGCCTTGAGCTTGGCGCCGACGACTATGTCTCCAAGCCATTCAGCCCCAGGGAACTGGTGGCCCGCGTGCGCGCCGTCCTGCGCCGCGTCGGTGGCGAGCGAGAGACCGCGCAACCGCCCCTCACCGTAGGCGATCTGATCATCGACCGGGAGAGACACCAGGTTTGGCGGGCCGACCGAGAGGTGGAACTGACCGCCACCGAGTTCGAGCTGCTGGTCGTCCTTGCCC
>CAZNQW010000280.1:0-4786 GCA_964575225.1 uncultured Anaerolineaceae bacterium
GGTGTCTTGGAGGGATCCATGCCGCCCTGGCGGATGAACTCTACGCCCGGCGCGTGCCGGCGCACGTGGGACTCGACTTTGGCGAAAATCTCGTCAACAGTTTGCGCTTCCACCAGACGAATATCGCATTTGGCAAAAGCCTCGCTGGGGAGGACCGTTTTGGATTCTGGCCCCCCATACCCACCGTGCAAGCCGTTGATGGTCAGCGTGGGCCAACACGCCAGTCGCTCATAATAGGGCCGATCGGGCGGCGCATCGAACTGCTCGATCTCAAGATCGCCCTTGGCAGCATCTTCATCGATCGGCAAACGGGCCAGCGCGGCGCGCTCCAATTCGGTGGGAGGTTGAACGCGGTCATAGAACCCCTCGATCGTGATTTCGCCCTGCGGATTCTTCATGGTGCTCAGCAAATGAACCAACGTCCACAAGGGGTTGGGGGCGACCCCGCCAAAGTTGCCCGAATGGAGATCGCGGGTTGCTCCGCGGGCCCGTAATTCAAAGGACACCACGCCGCGCACGCCAAACTCTATTGTCGGGTGTCCATCTTTGGGCAATGGACCATCGGATGTGATGACCAGATCGGCGGGGAGCCAATCTCGGTGGGTGCGGACAAAGTCGGCGATGTGCGGGCTGCCCACCTCTTCTTCGCCTTCCAGCAACACAAGGACATTGCACGGCAACTCCCCGCGAACGGCCAGCAGCGACTCGAGGGCCAAAATCTGGGCAAAGTGCTGCCCTTTGTTGTCGCCCGCTCCCCGGGCATACACCCGGCCATTTCGTAGGGTTGGCTCGAACGGCGGTGAGATCCATTCGTCCAGGGGATCTGGCGGTTGTACGTCATAGTGGCCATAGAGCAAGACGGTGGGCGCCGCGGGTTGGTCAAAGCGGCGTCCCAGCACCATGGGCCATCCGGGGGTGGGCATCTGTTGGGCATCGAACCCGAGTTTGGAAAGCCAGGTCACCAGGTAATCGGCCACCTTGTCCATGCCTTCCCCATAGGCGCTGATGCTTGGCTGGCGGAGATAGTCTATAAGGCGATCGACGAACAAGGGTCGGTTGTTGTCAATGTGTTGAAAAACAAGGTCCATAGCCATTCACCTGTGCAATCGGTCAAAGGGTTGGTTTTGTAGCCGTCGGGCAGCCCCTCGCGGAGCGACGCTCCAAAAGGCGGCTCTCATTATACCTCTGAAGCCGGCGCTGTGCAACAGCGCCCTGGGAGAGCACGAAGGGCTGGCAAAGTCTGGATGTACCTGCGTCAGGCTCCCACCGGATCGCTAGATCTGACGGGTAAGGCCAGGGTCTGGCGCCCCAGGCCGAGCGAATGGGCAGAGCCAGCCTCGCCTACTGCTACTGTGAGACTTTCTGGAGACGGACCCAAATGATTTGCGCTCTCGGGGGTCTTGAGGTAAACTACTGCAGCCGATTGAAACCGAGGGCAGAATGGGGGAGGCTTGGCTTGAGCGCCATCCACTTGTCTCGGTTGTGCCTCTGGCAGGTTGGGCGCGATCGTCATCGGAGCGATGGGGTCCAGGACAAGCCTTTGTCGTGTCTTTTTCCGGCGGGCGGTGTTTTTGTTCTGGGGGAGACTCGAAGGAGACAGGGCCATGAGAATTGTAGTGGATGCCATGGGGGGCGATCACGCGCCCGAGGTGGTGGTCGATGGGGTTGTTCAGGCAGCGCGGGAATTGGGCATCGAGATCGTGCTAACCGGCCCCCAGCAACAGGTGCAGGCCGAATTGGCTAAGTACGACACGTCGGGGCTGTCGATCCGCATACACCATGCCGGTCAGGTGATCGAGATGGACGAACACAACCCGTCCGCGGCAGTCAAGGCGGCCAAAGACTCGTCGATGGTCGTGGGCATGGAGTTGATCAAGCGGCATGAGGCTGATGCCTTTTTCACGGCGGGCCATTCCGGAGCGGCTCTGGCTGCGGCGCTTTTTCGGTTGGGAAGGCTCAAGGGCATCAAGCGGCCTGCCCTGTCGACCATCTTTCCCAGTCAGACACCGCAGGGGACCTGTTTCCTGCTGGATATTGGCGCCAATGCCATCTGCAAGCCCGAGTACCTGGTCCAGTTTGCCATGATGGGCTCGGTCTATGCCGAGCGAGTGCTGGGCGTGTCCAATCCGCGAGTGGCCATCCTCTCCAACGGTGAGGAGGAGGGCAAGGGCAATGAATTGGTTCAAGAGACGGTGCCCTTGCTCAAAGTCGCCGGCCTAAACTTTATCGGCAATGTCGAGGGAAAGGACATCCCCTGGGGGGGCGCCGACGTGATCGTCACCGACGGGTTCACGGGAAATGTCGTCATCAAACTGGCAGAAGGCGTGTCCAAATTCCTGATGGAGACGCTCAAGAAAGAAATTACGGCGAATGCGGTCTCCAAGGTGGGGGCGCTTTTGGCCAAGCCGGCCTTTGACGCGGTTCGCAAGCGCCTGGACTATCGGGAATATGGCGCCGCGCCCCTGTTGGGCGTCGACGGCGTGGTGCTGGTGGGCCATGGGCGATCCGATGCCCTGGCGATCAAAAGCGCCGTTCGCATGACCGCCCAAACAGTCGAGAACGGCGTGCTGGAAGCGATCAAGCAAGGAGTCGCGAAATTCAATGAGTAGCAAGGGAGCAAGCATGAGAGAGAGGGATGTAACGCAGCGGGTCGTCATCACGGGGATGGGCGCCCTCACCGCTGTAGGCTTGTCGGTGGAGGAATCGTGGGCGTCGATGGTTGCAGGGCGGTCGGGCATCACCCAGATCACCCAGTTTGATGCCAGCCACATGCCCATTCGCATTGCAGGTGAGGTCAAGGGATTCGATCCGACGGACTATATCGATTTTAAAGAGGCGCGGCGTATGGCTCGTCCTGCCCATCTGGCTTTGGCCGCCGCCAGCCAGGCTATGGCCGACGCCGGGTTGGGCGATCAGGTGCCCGAGCCCGAGCGCTCGGGGGTTGTGATGGGAACCGGCATCGGCGCCTTTGACGCGGGGATCGAAGCCTGGCAGACGTTCAAGGAAAAGGGGCTACGGAGGGTGAATCCCTTCCAAACCATGGCCATGCTCTGCAATATGCCTGCCCATCACGTGAGCCAGCGATTTCAGTGTCAGTCCTACAGTAACACTTGTGTGACGGCCTGCGCCGCGGGCACCCAGGCTTTGGGGGAGGCGGCCGAAGTGATCCGCCGGGGCGCTGCCGATCTAATGCTGGCGGGCGGGACGGAAGGCATGGTCCACGAAGTGGTGGTGGGCGCCTTTACGGTGATGCGCGTTCTTGCGGGCGACAACGAGCACCCCGAAAAGGCCTGCAAGCCCTTTGACGCCCGGCGCGATGGTTTTGTCACGGCCGAAGGAACGGCGATCATGGTGCTGGAGCGTTTGGACAAAGCCCTGGATCGCGGCGCCCGCATCTATGCCGAGATCCTTGGCTATGCGGCCAACTCGGATGCCTATCATGCGGCCATCCCCGATCCCGAAGGCGCGGGTGCCTATCGGGTCATGAAGTGGGCCTTGGAGAATGCCGGCGTGGGCACCGGCGAAATTGACTATATCAACGCCCATGGCCCCGGCACCGAGGTGGGCGATCCTGTGGAGACCAAGGCCATCAAGCGGCTCTTTGGCGACTATGCGTACCAGATCCCGGTCACCTCTACCAAACCGATGATCGGCCATGCCTTGGGCGGCACCGGCGCCATCGAGGCCATGGCCTGCGTCAAGACGATCAACGAGGGCATCATCCATCCCACCATCAACTATGAGGTCCCCGACCCCGAGTGCGACCTGGATTATGTGCCCAACGTCGCGCGCAAGGCCAACGTCTATACCGCCCTATCCAATTCCTTTGGGCTGGGCGGGCAGAATGCCTGCCTGGTGATCAGGCGGTTCGAGGAGTAGCGAGGAGATCGATGAGAAATATCGTCAACGAACGTCCGATTTCCAAAGGTGCCAAAATCGGCAAGTATGCCATTTTCGGCGGATTGGGGTTTCTCCTGGTGGGGCTCATTGTTTCGTGGGCCTACCAAGATTCGCCGCTTTTGTGGGTGTCTTTTCTTTGTTTGTTGCTTGGTGTGCTTCTTTCCAGCATTGGCACGATGAATCTCAACCGCTGGGTGCGCCAACCGCGTGCGGATCAGGCGTTGGCTCAGGGGTTCAAGGGCTATGACGACCGCTGGCGGCTCTACCAGTATTGGCTTCCCGCCCCCCATGTCCTCCTCAGCCCCATGGGGCTCCTTGTGCTGACCCCTATGGGCCAGGATGGGGCCATTCGCTTTGAGAACGGCAAATTCCAGCGGGCCTTTAGCGCGATCCGGCTCCTCCGCTTTATGGCCGAAGAGGGATTGGGCCGGCCTTTTGACGAGGCCGATGCCCAGGTGGCGGCCCTGCAAAAGTTCCTGCAGGCCCACGGTGTGGACCAGGAGGTAGAGATCCAGAGTATGTTGGTGTTCTACAATCCACTGGCAAAGCTGACGGTGTCGGAGACGCCACGCCCCATTACCGATGCCAAGGGCTTGAAAAAGGCCTTGCGCAAGATGCCGTTAGCCAAGCTCCCCAACGACCTCTACGAGCAGCTTGCCCAGTTGTTCGACGCCCAGGTGAGCGAGTAATAACCTTTGCCTCTGACAACGGGTCGGCGCGATTCCCTCCGCCGGCCCGTTTCTTTAAACCTCATACCTGTTTGATTGTTGGCCCCTTCTGTGCTATACTCAGCGAGCGTTGCAGGTTGCTTTGCAGCGCGTTTGTCTTGGTTCTGCACAATGGTTGCATCGTCCCATCTGCAATCGCCGCGGAATTTGCTGTTTCG
>CAZNQW010000281.1:0-2393 GCA_964575225.1 uncultured Anaerolineaceae bacterium
CCCTCCTCGTCATTCTATTCGGCCAAGGGCTGATCAAACAGTGTGGCTGGTAACAGAGTGGCGGTGCGGTACGAATTGGTGACCTTCAAGTACGCCGACAAC
Source organism: uncultured Anaerolineaceae bacterium (assembly GCA_964575225.1). Lineage (GTDB taxonomy): Bacteria > Chloroflexota > Anaerolineae > JAAYZQ01 > JAAYZQ01 > CAZNQW01. The sequence goes on from CAZNQW010000281.1 coordinate 103, forward strand.
GCCTACCGGGTCAAAATGTCGCCCGGCAGCCGCAACACGCCCAGTTTCGGACGGGCGAAAGAGATCGCTGTTGGCAGCCAGTTCGAGTTTGCAGTACTTAGCTGTGAACCTTTTGAACCCCCGCGTTGGATCCGGATGGGATTGTGGGGAAGCAAGGCGCTGGTGGAATGCCTGGGCGAGGCCGCGGTCACGCCTCTGGCACGATCAGAACAGGTCGCCAATCTACCGCTCAATCCCCTGGACGTGATGGGAGAACTGCAGGTGTTCGATCTCATCTCCATGCCACCCTCCAGCTTGGTAGAAAACGCGAGACTGATGACCGACTGGCTGCGGGCCGAGGTTGGCGGTCGTACGGTACTGATTCCTGCGGGAATGGCCTACACCTTTCCCAAGTCATAGACAGATTGGGGCCGGGCAGTTCCGCTGCTCGGCCTCACAGAACAACGGATGCGCAGGCATTGCAGCTCAGGTAGCGCTGCAGGGTGCCACTACGGCGGAGCTTGCCCTGAGACAGAATAGCGAATGCGCAGAATTGCTCGATCTTGGAGGAAAAGACGATGAATTCCGACCGGGGAATGATCTATTCGATTGTGATTGAACTTTCGCCCACACAATTGGGCACGATCCGGGCGACCATGGGTCACCAAGCGCACGCCGCGTTTCTGCAGGCCGTGCAAGGGGCCGATCCGGCGCTGGCCGACGTGTTGCACCACCCGGTCCTCAATCAGCGGCCATTCACCGTCTCGCCGCTGATGGGGGTGGACACGGCTCACGATGGCGAAGTTGTGGTCCGGCCCGAAGATACCTACGCGCTGCGATTCACCGTGCTCCACGGGCCGATCTTTCAGCAGTTCATGGGTCGCTTCTTGCGGAGTGATCGACCGGTGCTTCGTCTGGGACATGTGGTCTTTCTCATCAAGCAGATCTTGGCTACGCCGGAAGGCTCGCCATGGGCCGGATATGCGACCTTTGACGAATTGACGGAGAAAGCCGAGACGACAGGCCCGCTGATCAGCTTGGTATTCAGCTCGCCAACGGCCTTTAGTTTTGGGCAAAGGGCCTGGGGCAAGCAGTTTCATGTGCTGCCCGATCCAAGGCTGGTGTTCGGCAGCCTGGCGCGCACCTGGCGGGCCTTTGCGCCGCCCGAGTTGATCTTCGATCCCCGGGTTGTGGAGCAATATGCCGAGGAGGCTGTGGCGATCCAGCGCCTGGAAGGGCTGGAAACGCGGATGTTGCACTTTGGCCGGCATCCGCAAGTCGGCTTTGTGGGCCGAGTTACGTACCGCGTGATGGACAAGGATGAACAAGCCCCCGACTGGTGGAGAACCCTGAATGCGCTGGCAGAGTTTTCGTTTTACAGCGGGGTTGGGTACAAGACCACAATGGGCATGGGACAGTGCCGGAAATGAGCAAATGAGCCAACAGTGAACCAACTATCCAATCTACTAACTAACCAACCCACCAATTTGCCCGACTACCTGCCGCTTTCATACCTGAACCAGTTAGAGTATTGCGAGCGGCGTTTCTGGTTGATGTTCGTCTTGGGTGAGATGGAGGTAAACACACCGGTACTGGAAGGGACGTTGCGGCACGAGCGCGCGCACACACCGGGCCGCGAAACGGAAAGGGAGCAAGTGATACAGCGGCGGGTGTACGTCTATTCCGAGCGGTTGCGGCTGACCGGGTACGCCGATCTGGTAGAGGAAACGGGCGGACAGTTAGTTCCGGTGGAATACAAGCGGGGCAAGATGGGCAGGTGGCTGAACGATCATGTGCAGCTCTGCGCCCAAGCGTTATGCCTGGAAGAGCGGACGGGGAGGCCGGTGGTGGAGGGGGAGATCTTTTACTTTGGCTCGCGGCGGAGGGAACGGGTGGCGATCACGACGGAGCTGCGAGCCAGGACGGAGGCCAGTGTGGCACGGGCCTTTGCTCTGTTGGAGGCGGGTCGGATGCCACCGCCGGTGGAGCGGATGGCCAAGTGCCATGACTGCAGCCTGGAGCCGGTGTGTCTGCCCCGCGAGGTGCGCGCCATCGTAGGAAGTAGCAAACGGTAATTTCGCCGCATCAGTTTGAGGAGGGGTTGATGGTGAGAGGGCAGAAGGGGTGTGCGGTCGGGGGTGGGCTGGCGACCCTGCGGCCCTTGGTGCGCTGGCGAGGTTGGCGACCGCCGGTGCTCGACTTGGCCGATGACCAGCGGGGTGGGCAGGTGTGGCTGGTGCTCGACCGGGAGGGAGATACGGCGTTGCTGCCCTGCGCCGAGGTGGGCTATCTGTTCTACGAGCCGGAGGGTA
>CAZNQW010000281.1:2403-4777 GCA_964575225.1 uncultured Anaerolineaceae bacterium
TCCTCCACTCTTTCCCTACACGACGCTCTTCCGATCTAATGGGAGACGGTACGGACGGCCTGCGGCGAAGCGGCCTATCGGGACGAGATCGAGGCTACGGTCCAAGCACTGCGGGATGACGGCTGGCGGGTGGTGGGCCGGCTGGAAGCGACCTTTGTGGGCTGCTGGACCGAAGACAACTTTTGGCTGCGCACCGAGGCGGTGTTGTGAGAACGGGAGCATGAACGGGCAAGGGAGGAAGTAGGGACGTGACGACGTTGTATCTGACGGAGCAGCGGTCTTTTGTGCGCAAGGACGGCGAGACATTGGAGGTGAGCATCCCGGCGAACGCGGAAAAAGGCACGGAGAAGCGCAAGGTGCGGGTGCCTTTGGTCAAGGTCGACCAGGTGGTGGTCATGGGCGACAGCACGATCAGTACGCCGGCGCTGCTGGCGCTGCTGGAGCAAAAGGCTGACGTGTGCTTCTGCTCGTTCCATGGCAACTTCCAGGGGCGCCTAGCCGGAGGGGTTTCCAAGAACTCGCTGCTACGCATCGAGCAGTGCCGGGTGCATGACGACCCAAGCCGGTCGCTGGTGCTGGCCCGGTCCTTTGTGCAAGGCAAGCTGGCCAATCAGCGGACGTTCCTGCTGCGGGCCAATCGCAAGCGACAGGATGGATCTGTGGCCCGGGCGGCCGAGTCGCTGAAAGGGGTAATGGACCAGGCGGGCGCGGTGGAGCCGGACGGCGGCCCGCCCGATCCCTCCGTGCCCCAGGCTGGCAGCGCCCTTGGCACCCTGATGGGCCTGGAAGGGGCAGGGGGGTCGTTCTATTTCACCGGGTTTGGACGACTGTTAAACCAGGACCTGGGCTTCCGGCGGCGGGTCAAGCGCCCACCCGCCGACCCAGTGAATGCGCTGCTGTCCTACGGCTACGTGTTGCTGATGAACAAGGTTGCATCGGCCATCCAGGTGGTGGGCATGGACCCTTACGTGGGCTACCTGCATTCATCGCAGTACGGCAAGCCAGCGCTGGCACTGGATCTGATGGAGGAGCTGAGGGCGATAATCGTCGATTCGGTGGTCTTGACGGTGGTCAACAATCGCATCTTACAGGAGAGGGATTTTGAGGAGCAGATGGGCACCTACCGGTTGACTGAATCGGGTCGACGGACTTTTCTCATCAAGTTCGAGGAGAGGTTAAACACTGAAATCGAGCATCCTACCTTTGGCTATAAAGCAACTTACAGCAAATGCCTGGAGCTCCAGGTACGATTGCTGGCCAAGGCGTTGACCGGCGAGATCCCGGCTTATCCACCGTTTTTAGTCCGATAGCAAGCCCGAGAGGCAGGTAGCAGAATGGCGGGAAGTCGCAAAGATACAGCGTTTTGGTTGGTGGCGTACGATATTTCAGACGACCGGCGGCGGACCAGGGTGCACAAGGTGCTTTTGGGCTTTGGGCAGTGGACGCAGTTTAGCCTTTTCGAGTGTTTTTTGACGTCGAAAGAGCGGGTGTTGTTGCAAAGCAAATTGGATCGGCTGCTAAAGCCAGAAAAGGACAGCGTACGCTTTTATCCCCTCTGCGAAAGCTGTCTGGCCAAGGTCAAGACGGTGGGCGGGTCGAAGCCAGAAGAGCAGAAGGTATTTGTGGTGTAGGCCAAGATCAGGTATACTATGCTTGCTGGTCGAGCGGGCGAGCGGTTCAGTACCCTTGTGGTTGCCCAGAGGTGCTCGCGGAAAACTGGACGAGAACCGCATTGAATCGCCGTGAAAGATCATACGATCCGATGACAAAGCCGTCCGGTGCCAGTTGGGAAGTAAAGATAACCCTGGCGCTCGATGGGAATGGCGAGGGGGGACGACAAGTGAAGAGTTCTGCGTTTATCAGGGGTAATCGTATTATTACAATGTGTAGCAAGTATGCCACATGGGGCAGAGCGCCGGTTCGAAGGTGAGGAGCCTAAACCTCCAGAATTCCGAACGGGGAATTGAAACCGTCATCCCGGCCATTTTGACGAACAACTGTCGCAGGCCTAAACCTCCAGAATTCCGAACGGGGAATTGAAACTTTCGCTTGCTGGGCTGGGACCTGGCGCCGGGCCAGGCCTAAACCTCCAGAATTCCGAACGGGGAATTGAAACTTGCATTGCGTGGCTGAGCCTGGGCCGGGATGACCGGCCTAAACCTCCAGAATTCCGAACGGGGAATTGAAACACGTGCTGCTCGCCGTGATGCCGGCCGATGTGCACCAGCCTAAACCTCCAGAATTCCGAACGGGGAATTGAAACTCACCCCAAGCGGAAATGGCCCTTTGACTTTGCGTGGCCTAAACCTCCAGAATTCCGAACGGGGAATTGAAACGTGAATGGTGGGCGTGACGGCCCGCATGAGGAAATTGC
>CAZNQW010000282.1:0-4767 GCA_964575225.1 uncultured Anaerolineaceae bacterium
CCACCACCCTATCCTACACTCTTTCCCTACACGACGCTCTTCCGATCTCAGCCACGAAGGGCTGTTGGGCATGGTGGGCCGGGCCGGCGAGGGCGACACCGTCTTGGTCGAGCAGTTCTACGAGCGAGTTCACTGGGGCGCGGCCGATGACACCCCCGCCACGGCCCCCAACCTGCGCTTGGAAGCGTATCTAGCCGCCGCGCGGCGGGGGGCGCGGGTGCGCATCCTGCTCGATGGGTTCTTTGAGGCCGGGCAGAACGCGGAAACGGTATCCTATCTACAGGGGGTGGCAAGACGTGAGGGCCTCGACCTGGAGGTCCGGTTGGCCAACCCGACCTTTTTGGGCCTGCACAACAAGATGGTGCTTGCCGAAATTGATGGCCGGGGTTTTGTCCATGTAGGCAGCCTCAATGGGTCCGAAGTGTCTTCCAAGGCCAACCGCGAAGTGGCCCTGCAAGTGCGATCCGACGACGCCTATGGCTATCTCAAGGCGGTTTTCGAGCACGACTGGTACACCACGCGCCTGAACACCTACCTGCCCGTCGTGGCCCGCGCCTACCAGGGACCCCAGCCCGCCCACCACCTGCTCATCGCCGAGTTGTACTATCGCGATGTCCCGGAGAGGCAGTGGGTAGAGCTGTACAATCCGACATCGTGGCCCATCCACCTGGGCGGCTCCAGAATCGGCGATGCGGCCAACCAGGGCGACTATGAAGGCATGTATGCCTTTCCCGAAGGGGTACAATTGGGACCGGGCCAGTTGTGGGTGGTCGCCGTGAATGCCCTCCAGTTCCAGGCAGCCTTTCCGGGGCGGCTGCCCGATTTTGAACTGGTGGAATCGAATGCGAGCGTTCCGAACCTTGCCAAGGTCACCGAGTGGGCCGAAGGGATCTGGTGGCTGGCCCGCGACGGCGACGAGGTGATCCTAATGGATACTGATAACGCCGTGATCGACGCCGTCGCCTATGGCGACAGCCCGCTGCCCCTGGTGGTGCCCCACCCTGGCGTGGACTATCGCCACAGCTTGGAGCGCTATCCCATCTGGCTGGATACCGACGATTGCAGCCTGGATTTCCGCGCCCAGCCTTATCCCCACCCGGGGGCCCTTCCGTAAAGGTGAGAACCTATGGCAACCAACAAGTTCTTTTGAGAGAGGATGAATTTGAACATGAATACGAGCACAAATGCCCCATTCGCGTTTCCCTTGGCCATCCAAACGGTCCTGCCCGGTGATTACCAGGGCAAAGACTTTCGGAAGAAGCTGAGCCTCCTCCAGAAATTGGGGTTCTCGGGCGTTGAACTGAACATCGCCTGCCCGGAAAAGGTGGCTCCGGCCGATCTAAAAGCCCTCTTGGCTGAATATGGGTTGCGGTTGACCATGTTCGCTTCGGGCGCCACAGCCAAGGCCGAAGGTCGATCCTTGTCCGACGGGGATGAGGGGGTGCGCGGGGCTTCTATCGAACGCTGCAAAGAACTGGTGGATTATGCCGCCGAGTTCGGGGCCGGCGTAATCGTTGGGTTTCTAAAGGGGGGCGTGAGCCCGGATCCCGAGGGGGCCCGGCGACGTTTCCGCGACTCGATCGCAAGCCTGGAAGCCCACGTTCGCGCCCGGCAGGTCCCTCTGCTCCTCGAGGCCACCAATCGCTATGAATCGTCGGTGGCCAATTCGCTGCAAGATGCGGCCCAAATGATCGAGGGTTTGGAGAACCCCTACCTGCGCATCCTGCCCGATACCTTTCACATGAACATCGAGGAGCGCAGCATGACCGGCGCCCTGATCAAATACCGGCACCTGTACGACTCGGTGCACATCTCGGATAACAACCGTCTGTTCCCGGGGCTGGGGGCCATCGACTTTTTCGCCGTGCTGCGCTTTCTCCGCGATATGGGCTATGGCGGCGGCGTGGCCATTGAGGGCAATGTGCGCCAGACTTTCGAGCAGGACGTGGAGGCGTCGGTCGCCGTGCTCAACCCCATGCTCACGCACCTGTAGGGTTCGCTCGGCCATTCGCCGACAGAAAACCGGGTGCTGCCCATCGTGCGGGCGGCACCCGGTTGAGGTTATGAGGGAGCGTCTTGGCCTCAGCGCTGGCAGGGGTTATAGTCGCGCCCCAAGATGACCAGAATGTCCACCGGATTGGCCGGATCGGGTTGGGCGCCCGAGGTGGTCAGATCCTGGATGGCCGTGGCGGGCACAAACAGGTCTGTGGCCACTTTTTGCGCGGCCTCGATCGACCCGGCAAAGACCTGGATCTGGGTATGCCCATAGTCCTGTCGGTCGGCTTTTCCGGTGCCGACGATCTGAACGCCCGAGCGTTTTAGGGCGGCGGCAGCCAGTTCCTCGACCTCTTTGCGCTGTGTGCCGTTCAACACGCGCACGCGCACCCGGTCGACCGTTGCAACTTGCTCGGGCTGAACCGGCGAATAGAACTTGTCCAGCATCTGTTTGATCTTGTCCTGCCTGGGCAAAAGGACCATGGCCCCTTGAGGCGTCACCCATGACTGGACATGGCTGGCCCCGATGGCTTTGCTCAAGATCTGCTGGGGCCTGAGCTGAACGCCCACATAGGCCAGGTTGATCACCTGACTCAGGGGCAGGTCGGTCTGGAACGCGCCGCTTGTGGTCCGCCATAGCTCGGGCAGCTTGGGAATGAGGTCCATGGTCAGCGCCTGCTCCCACAGCGCCATGAGTACCTTTTGTTGTCGCCGCGCCCGGTCAAAATCGTTCGTGCTCTTGCGCGACCGCGCGTAGCGCAGCGCTTGCTTGCCGTTCATGTGGTGCACGCCGGCTTCCAATTTGATGTCGGGTAGAGGACAGTCCACGTCGATGGTCACCCCCCCCACCATGTCAATGATGTCCATGAACCCCTGAAAGTCCACCCGAACATAATAGTGGATGGGAATGCCGAGGTTCTGGTGGATGGTCTGCTTGATCCGGTCGGGTCCTCCGCCTTTTTTGGCCAGCTCGCCCCACAGGTCGGCAGTGTTGATGCGGTTGTAGCCATGTCCCGGAATATTGACCCAAAGGTCGCGGGGGATGGACAACATGCGCACCATGTTGTTCACCGTGTCCACCGAGACCACGATCATGCTGTCGGTGCGCCAGGTGCCTGCATTGGGCCGCCTGTCCGAGCCGAGCAGCAAAATGTTGATATAATGATCGGGAATCTCGATGTGAAACGAGGTCACGGCTGTGGGCGTCGGCTGTGCGCCGAGAGCCGGTGTCGCCCCAGCGCCCGGTTGGGGTGTGGTGATGACCACAGGCGACTCACCCGCGGAAGCAACCTGCACTTCGGGCGTGGTCGCCAGGCCTGGCACATAGATCCGCTGGTTGATAAAGATTGTGTCGGTATTGAGGCAGTTGACATACATCAGGGTGTCGGCGCTCACACTATAGCGGCGCGCAATCGAGCGCAGGGTGTTGCCCTCTTGCACCACGTGGATGCCCCAATCATCGGGGGGCACGCACGCCTGCGGGGTGACCGGAGCGATCGGCGAGGGCTCGACCGTCGGAGAGGGTTCCACAAAGGGAGTCGGTGATGCCGTGGGTAAGGGAGTTTCGGTGGGAGGCAAAGGAGAGGGGAAGAGGGTGGGCGACAGACTCGGCAAGGGCTCAGCCGGAAAGAGCGCAGCCACCTGGGTCGATTCCTGGGGAGCATAAGCCTGTACCACCGGGCTGTCATTTTCAGGCCACAGCCATAGATCTACGCAGATGGCCGTGACAATGGCGGTCAGGAAAAGGGCCGCTCCCACCAAGATCATGGTCAATCGGTCTGTCATGAGTCTATTGAGAATTTCTTGTCTGTTTGATGCCGCTTCGCCTGTGGGCTTCATCCCTTCTCCACCCTGAGCATAGTAGACTGGGCTATTATAGCACGAATCGACTAGAAGTGCAAAATTATGGATTGCCTTCCGAAAATTCTGCCAGATTTGATCTTGCAGAGGGGGCTCAAGGTCAGGGTTCCTGCTCCAAAAAAGCCAGGAACTTGAGATCCTCATCGGAGAGCGGAATCTTGCGCAACAAATCGGGGCGCCGCTTCCAGGTTTGACGAAGCGATTCCCGGCGACGCCAGCGCACAATGTCGGCATGGTTGCCCGAAAGGAGGACCGGCGGCACGGCGTGATCCCGGAACACGGGAGGGCGCGTATACTGGGGGTATTCGAGAAGTCCCTCGGCGTGGGAATCCTCAAAGGTGGCCGATGGATCGCCCAACACCCCTGGGATCAAGCGTGTGATCGCCTCTACGACGACCATGGCTGGCACTTCTCCGCCCGCCAGCACGTAATCGCCAATAGAGATTTCATCGGTCGCCAGGTGTTGGTGCACCCGTTCGTCGATCCCTTCGTAGCGACCGCAGATCAAGGCCAGCCGGGGATGATTGGACAGCTCTCGGGCTATTCGCTGGGTAAAGGGACGTCCTTTGGGTGTCATCAAGAGGATGGGTACCTGGCCCATCGGGTCGCCGAGCACCGCTTCGGCGGCGGCAAAGATCGGTTCCGGCTTCATGATCATGCCGCCCCCGCCGCCATACGGGGTATCATCGGTGACCCGGTGCCGGCCGGTAGCGTAATCGCGAATGTTGTGCAGGTCAATGCGCACCAGGCCTGCCTGTTGGGCGCGCTTGACGATGCTCTCGTCAAAAACGCCGGCAAACAGACCTGGGAATAGGGTAAATATGTCAAAACGCATGGGCTCTATATTCCTCTCGAAGGCATTCTAGCACATTGCCGATGCCCGCGCAAGCCCAAACCCCGATGTGCGAGTGT
>CAZNQW010000283.1:0-4759 GCA_964575225.1 uncultured Anaerolineaceae bacterium
AGGCCGGCCGCCAGCAGGCCAACGGGCAAGTAACGGGTGGTTTCGCTCAGCAGTTCGGCCTGGGCATAATTCGACACGTCCGCCGTCGATTGGGCCATGGCGCCCAGAATGCTGATCAGCAGTCCGGCGAACAAGTGTCTCACCCAGGGGGCAATGAGGAGGGCCATGACCAACAGCGTGCGCAATAGTCGGAGGGACGGCTCTCGTAGGCTCGTCCTCTGACGCCGGGCGACAAGGATAGTCGCCAGCCAAACGATGGGCAAAAAGGCAGCCAGGTAGAGGGCGATCCGATAGTGGGTGAGCACAAGCCCGGCCCCGGCCCCAGCGGCCAACAGGTCAGCCCCGAGATGCCTTTCGGGTAATTCAAGGCTGCTCCAGACAAGCCAAACGGCCACCGGAAGGATGACCTGACCTGCCAATTGGACATAGCGCCCCCAATTGACATAATAGGCTGGCATCGGCGATAGCAGACCGGCTACCAACACGGCGACGACGCCGGCCCAGCGATTGCCGCTGAGCTTGGATGCCAGCGGAACGAGCACCAATACGGCCAACGTGTTTACGATCTGGCCTACGACGATGGTCGAGCGGACCATCTCCGCACCCGTCAGCCAGTGATAAAGCGTGACCGACGCTTGAAACCCATAGTGGTAGGTAAAGCTCTTGAGGGGTACATACGGTTCCCACGAGTCAAAGAGTCCGCCATGGTCGGCCATCAGTTGCGATACCATGGTGTGTTGGTAGGAATCTCCCCACATGGGCACCCGGATGGTGCCCACGACCAGCATCCGTACGGCAAAGACCAGGCCCAAAGTCAGGAGGAGCGCGAGATCCGGCCAGATAGCCTCTGAATGGGCCCATCTCTGCACCCGGCTCCATCCGTGGCGAGGCCGCCAGGATCGGTAGCGAATGCCCAGCGCCAAGAGGCCGAGAATGGGCGGCAGCCAGGCATACAACGCTCCCAAGGCCAGGCCCACGGCACGGGTCCACAACATCAAGAGGGGATAGAAAGCCAGACTCAATCCGGCTGCCAGTCCCAGGGTCTCGGGCCAGGTCAACGAGTCCTGGGGCCACAGCCAGGCCAGCAGCGCCCAGCCGGGTATCACGAACAACAGTCCGATGATGAGCAGCAAGCCGGGCCATTGCAGGCCGGTCTTGATCAGGTCGAGGACAATGCTCTGGCTTTGGTAGATCAGGCGGAAGGCCGTTTGGGCATCCAGCGGAGTGTGCCCTTGGTACGCTGCACCATCTTGGTAAGAGCCGCCATCCGCCAGAGGCACAACAATGCCCTGCCTTTCACCCGTGCCCGTGGTCTCAATAAAGGCATAGTAGTACTGACCATGAGAGTCATGGCGGACCGGGATGGGAAAGCGGACGTACCCTGGACCTGAGCCAGGTGTAAGCTGTACGACGGAGGTTGCCAGATCGGCCCCTGAGTCAGGATCGGTGCGCAGGTGCAGTGTCAGAACGGGGGTCGAGTCGCCTGCGGGCTCTAGCCATACTTCGATTCCGCATAATCCGGCATGGTAGGCGACCAAGGTCTGCCCAATGGGATCTCCCGGGCTCGACACGATCTCAAGCCCAAGGCCCCGCTTCGTCTGACTCCCGTCGGTGAACAGGTGCTCGCCCGACCACCATACCGCTGCCATCGCGAGCCCACCGATCAGCAGTAGGGCCAAGAGGAGCAGTACCCATTTTGGTGTGAGGGTACGCAGCTTGTCACTCATTGGGACAGAACCCGTTGGTATTCCGCCTCAAGTCTCTGCACATGGTCTCCCATATCCACAGCATCCGGGATGCCCTCGCGCAGCCGCGCCAGCAGGTCCGGTTCGTCCAGCAGCCGCTGGAGCACCCGCCGCAGGGCATCCACGTTGCCCGGCGGAAAGTGCAGCCCATCGACGCCGTCTCGCACCTTTTCGGCCAGGGCCCCGTGGCCTGAGGCCACCACTGGCACGCCCGCCGCGCGCGCCTCCTGGATGACCACCGGCGAATTTTCGTACCATAGCGAGGGCACCACCACCACGTCGCTATCGGCCAGCACATGGCCCACCTGCTCGTTGGGGATGCGGCCCATCATCTCGGCGCCGGTGGGGGGTAACAGGTCCTGCACTCGCTGGGCATAGTCGGGAAAGACGCTGGGATCGCCCCACAGGCGCAGGCGGGCGGCGCCCTCGGGCAAGCCGGCAAAGGCCTGGGCCAGCACGTGGGCCCCCTTCTGCCAGGCCAGCGATCCCAGGAAGGTGATGCGCAGCGGGCCCTGCCGCGGCTCCCAGGCAACGGCCTGGATCCGATCGGTGCGAATGCCGTTTTCCAGAAAGGTGAAACGGTCGGCGGGGAACCCGGCCTCCACGTAGCGGTCGATCAAAAAGCGCGAGGGCGAGATGAACCCGTGAGCCTGGCGGGCCGCATCGTAGACCAGGCGATCTCGAACCAGAAACAGGGGCGCCAGGGCCGGGCGTAGCCAGCGGACCAGCGGCGAGGGAAAGCGGGCCGCCGCGGCGCAGCGAACGCAGTTCATGCCCCCGGCCTTGCCCTGACAGATCTGGGCATCGGGCCAGATCAGTTGCGAGTTGGCGCAGAGGAACCAATAGTCGTGCAGTGTCAGAACCACCGGGATGCCCATCTGGACGGCCAGGGGCAACAGCCGCGCCGAGAGGGCCATCACGTGCTGGATGTGGATCAGGTCGGGGCGAAACAGCCTCACAAATCGGGTGAAACTGGCCTCGATGGAGCGGTTGAGGAAGGTGCCGAAAAACTCGCCCGCCACCGACGCCGCCAGCCCTTTGGGCTTGAGCGAAACCTGCCGGATCAAGAGGCCGTCTTCCTCCCGATCTTCAAAGGCAAAGGGGACGGCCTGGGGCTCGTCGTGGCGAAAGAACACGGCGACCTGGTGCCGGGCCTGCAGGGCCTGGGCCAGATTGTGGGTATAGACCTCGACACCTCCCAGGGCGTGGGGTGGAAACTTGTGGGATACCAGCAGGATCCTCATGGAAAAGTGGGCTCTCCCTCAATCAACGTCCGGTAGATCGCCTCGACCTCGGCCCCCATTTCCTCGTGAGACCAGGGCGGTTGGATGGCGGCCCGGTAACGCGCCAGGCGCTCCCGATCCAGCATCTGCCCCATTTGGTCGGCCAGATCCTGGGCGTCGCCCATGCGGAAGAGTCGCCCGTCGACGTCGTGGTCGACCAGTTCGGCCATGCCCCCGGCGTTTCCGGCCAAAACGGGAATTCCGGCCGCATGGGCCTCCAGGATGACCAGCGGGTTGTTCTCGAACCAGACCGAGGGCACCACCAGCACGTCGATCTGGCTCAACACGTCGGGCAACTGTTCCGGCGCAAAGGGGCCCCGGAAGTGGAGGTGGGGCACTTTATCGCCCTGCCGGACCAGTTCGTCGGCGTAGGCTTGTTGGGTGGCGTTGGGCGGCGCCCCCCACAGGTGAAGTTCGGCCCCCTCGGAGGCCAGCCGCCGGAAGGCATCCACCAGGACGTGGGCCCCTTTGGGTGGGTACAGGGTGCCCATAAAGCCAAAGATGACCCGCTCGTGGGGCGCAATTTCAGCCCGGCAGACCTCGCGTAACGAGGCCGGCACGCTGTTATAGATATGGCGGAAATGGGAGGCAGGCAGGCCCCACTCGACGAATTTATCGACCAAAAAGCGCGAAGGCGAGATCAAGAGATCGGCCGTTTCGTGCGCCTTGCGCATGTGATCGTTTCGAATGGCCAGCGCGATCATCTCGGTTTTCAGATGGGCGTGATAGGTGTCGCTGCTGCCGGCCGCCATGCGGGCGAAAAGCCAGTCGGCGGCAAATCGCGGCGCCCGGCGTATCGACTCGAACAGCCCCAATTCCTGAAAGCGGGTGCGAATGTTGACCGGGGCATATTCCTCCAGTTTCTTTTTCCAGAGGCATTCCACGCAGCGGAGCCCGTCGTCGGGGCCGGGGCATACCAGGCCATCGGGGGTGCGCAGGTGGCTCATGAAGCACATGGGCCAATAATCGTGCAGGGTGAGGACCGACGGAATCCCGCGCCTTTTGGCCACGGCCGGCAGGGTCGTGGTCAGGTCGGCCAGATGGTGGATGTGGACCAGGTCGGGCCGGAACGTGTCCAGAATCCGCTCAAAGAGCAGCTCCACCTGCCGGTCGTAGAATCGGTACGGGGTGGGCAGAGGATTGGTATAGTTGCGGACGAATCGGTAGGTCTGGATCCCTTCCCACTCGCCCTCGAAAAGCTGATATTCGGGCAGGTCGCGATCGCGAAAGCGATAGAACATGCCGACCTGGTGGCCCTGCGAAAGCAGAACCCGGGCCAGTTGGTGGGCGTGGTTCTCCATGCCGCCCCGGGTTTCGGGCAGAAAGGTGTGCGCTGCCATCACAATTCGCATGTTGGTTCCCCCGCTCTAGCTGCCGAATCCTCATAGGGCTGGTGTATTGTCTCTTGACGGCACGTTCTTACTTGGTCAGCTCTCGCGGGATCGCCAGATCCCGCGCCCTTGCGCGACCTTGGCCTGGACAATGTGTGGTAGCAAGGCATGTCGTGTCTCATGCGTATCAATCCAAGGACTACGAGAGGCAGTGGATAGGCGTACGGGCTCGCATGGATCCTGTGGAACGCCTTGCGGGGACCCAACAACGCCGTCACCCCCACCTGCCCACAAAGGCAGGCGCAAGCGGGGGTCCACACACTTGCGACAAAGTATGGATGCCCGCTTCCGCGAGCATGACGAAAGCAGGCGGGCCCTGCTTTCCCTTTGTCATCCTCAC
>CAZNQW010000284.1:0-4739 GCA_964575225.1 uncultured Anaerolineaceae bacterium
GTTAATCATCGACCAGTGGAATCTGGGATCGGCCCGCACCTACATTGTCGAAAAGGACCTTTCGGCGGGCAAGCACAAACTTCGGGTCGAATACTTTGAGAACACCGGCGACGCCGTGTGTCGCTTCCGTTGGGTGAAGCTGTAACCACACGCGCGAAAAGCCACGGCAAGGAATTCTCCGCTCAGCGACCGAGTCGCTGAGCGGTTTTCCTTTTGCCGAGTGGGCTCACGGATCCTCAAAGAGAATATCGCTGAACGATCCACAATCCAGTTGACGAGAGCCCGGCTTTATCGTACAATAGAGATAGTACACAAATCGATGGGAGGAGGATATCATGCTGGTAGCCGACCGGATGAGCAAGCATCCCTTGACTGTATCCATGGAGGATTCAGTCTCGAGCATTCACCGCTACATGGATGAAAACAACGTCCGCCACCTGCCAGTGGTGGATAAAGCGGGCAAGATGGTGGGGCTGGTCACAGAGGAGGATCTTCTCAAGGCCGAACCGTCCATGGCTACGTCCTTGAGTGTCTGGGAGATCCATTCACTGCTGGACAAAGTCAAAGCCAAATCTGTGATGATTCACGACGTGTTGACCACCACCGAGGACACGCCCATCGAGAACGCCGCCGCCCTTTTGCTCAAGCACAAAATTGGCTGCCTGCCTGTGATGCGGGAAGATCGGCTGGTGGGCATCATTACCGAGAGCGATATCTTTCGCACCTTCATGGAACTGTTCTCGGCCAGCCGTCCGGGACTGCGCATTAGCCTCGATGTACCCGATCGAGAGGGGGAACTGGCCAAGGTGGCCCGTGCTATCACCGATCAAGGTGGGTTCATCACCGCCTGCGGCACCTTCATGGCCGAAGAACCGACCAAGTCGGGGTTGGTGCTAAAGGTGCGCAACGTGGACCGTGAAGTGCTGGTAGACACCCTGACCCAGATCGAGGGAACCGCCATCCGCGATATCCGCGAAGTGTAAGGCTGTCCTCTGCCACACCCTTGATCCAGAAACCGCCCTGTCTACGGATCCTCATGGTCTCAAAGACAGGGCGGTTTATTACGCGAATCGTATTTGAACGAGGGCCGAGCTATCGCCAGGTGAACGTCCATTCATTGCTGACTGGGCTCATGGGCACAAAGGTAACCGAACCGTCCTCGGCAACCCTGCGCAAGACCAACAGCACACTCCAGTGATAGGTGCGGCCAGTTTCCTGATCGGCCTTAAGGTACAATGACTTGTCTACCCACCAATGAGTCTGCTGGACGCGGTACGGGATGAACACCTCGGCGCCGTCTTGAAGATAGCGCACACGCACCTCATAGTACTCATCGGGCTTGAGGGTGTGGCTGCTCAACCAGGCCAACCGAAAGCTGGCCTGCTCTCCATTGAACGGCGAGCCGTCCACCGGTTCCATGAGGGTAGGCGCCGCCACTGCAGGCACCGTCGGTGTGGGAGTGACGGCTGGCGTCGCCGTCGCCCGAGGCTGCGGGGTCCACGTGGGCCAGGCCCTGGTCGGCGTCGGGGTAAAAGTCGGCGTACTGGTTGGGGTGGGTGTGGGCGTCTGCGTCGGCGTCAGAGAAGGCACCGGCGTCTGGCTCGGCGTCGGCGTGAGGGTGGGAGTTTTGCTCGGCGTCGGCGTGATCGACGGTGTCAGTGAGGGCGTGAGGGTGGGTACCTGCACGAGAACGGGCACCTCACTGACCACGGCCTGCACCGTACTCACAGCCCCCCCCGGCTGAAAGTTTTGGGCGCCCCGCCAAAGGGGAGGTCCTACCAAGATGATCAACGCGGCAGCCACAACCACAGCCAGTCCAATCCACAGGGGGCGCAACCAATCGCGGCGCAACGGCTCGCCGCAGGTGGCGCATACGACATGGCTCGACTTGTTTGGCGCCCCACAATTCTGGCACCGAACCGTTCGGGGTAGTCGTTGGCGTTTGCCACAGTGCGGGCAGACAAGCTGCCCGTTCAAAAGATCGGTACCACAGCGACTGCACTTTTTCAACGCCAAACCTCGCGGTCAAAGATCGAATCCATCTAGAACATCTCGGACCAATCGACCGATTGAATCGGATTGCTCACGTCTTGCCAGGTGATGAACAACATCAACATGACCAACAGCATCAAGCCGATCAGATGCACCAATCCCTCGCGTGCAGGGTCCACTCGCCGTCCACGAATGGCTTCAACGATGACAAACAGGATGCGACCTCCATCCAGACCGGGCAGAGGCAGTAGATTGGTCACAGCCAGAGCCACACTCAAGCTGCCCATCAACTGGATCACCGGAAACCACCAGCCGGTATCCAGCGAGTAGCTGACCGCATCGCCCATGATCTGCCCCAAACCCACAGGGCCGACGGGTCGGGCCGCTTCCGCCGGAATGAGGCCCTGGATCAACTGCACAGGGATGGTGATAATCAGGCCCACACTGGACACCGTCTGCTGGACCCCCATCCACAGGGCCTCGTGCCAGTTAAAATACCGGATGGTCGTACGTGCGCCGAGAGCCACGCCGATGGGCCCCTCACCCTCGGGGGGATCGGCCCGGGGCATCACCTCGAGTTCCAGAAACTGGTCGCCGCGTTGTACCTCCAGCACCGCCACTTGTCCTCGGGCAGCCCACAAATGCTCCACCACATCTCGCATCTTGAGAATGTCGGCGCCATCGGCTTTGAGGATAATGTCGCCTTTTTGCAGGCCCGCGGCTTCGGCTGGTGAACCTGGCACAACCTGTTGAATCACAGCATTTTCTGGGTCGGCAACCACAGGCGCCCCACCCAGGCCCAGGGCCAGCGAGAAGAACAAGGCGGCTGCCAACAGGTTCATTGTGGCCCCGGCTGCCAGCACCACTACCCGGGCAAACTTGCCCTTGCTGGCAAAACTACCGGGATAGGTCGGATCTTCCTCGCCGAGCATTTTGGCATAGCCGCCAAAGGGAATGGCATTGACTGTAAAGAGCGTGCCCGGGTCCAGCAGCTCGATCGTTTGAGCGGCTTCGGCGCCCGGTTGGTCGTCGGCCACCTCTTCGATGTGGCCCAGGACCCACCGATCCTTGTCATCAGTGGTCGATTCGATCCGGACCCGGGAGCCGGCTTGCAGGCCCTGGGGCAGCGTCAAGTTGCTGGGGATGATCAACGTCCTCCCGCCAATGACAAGCTTGCCCCGAGTGTGCAACAGGCGAAACAAGCGCGGCGGAAAGCCAATGGCAAACTCTTCCACCACAATTCCCGCCCACCTGGCGGCAATATAGTGCCCAAATTCGTGCACAAACACCAAAATGCTCAATGCCACAACCAGTGACACGAGGGTGATCAAAATATCCATCGGTTGCCTTTCAACTAGCTGGCACGAACCTCGTGCCAGGCCATTTGCAGCTTTTCTAGCTGTTCCTCGCCCACGGCGTCAGGATGATCGGCGAAACCGGGAAGTTGAAGGATCATCTTGAAAAGCTTGGTCATGGTCAGGTCCAGAGGCTCCACATCGGGATAGGCGCTATTGAGAGCCCGCACCATGCGCCCAAAGTCGTTCCAGCGCAGTTCCTGCTGGGCCTCCTGGGCATCCACAGGGGGAATAACATCCTCTTTTATCAACTCTGCCGCTTTTTCAATCTCGCCCCGCCGGGTGTAATAATCGGCCAGCGTGGCCCGCAGCGCTTCGGCAGCCAGCACCGAACAATGCATCTTGATCGGCGGTAGTCCATCCAGCGCCTCGGCAATGGCTCGATTGGAAATCTCCAGAGCCTCGGCAATCGACTTGCCCTTGAGCAGTTCGGTCGCCATCGAGCTGGTGGCAATGGCAGCGCCGCACCCAAAGGTGCGGAATTTGACGTCGGTTATCACTTCGTCGTCGATCTTGACCGACATTTCCATAAGATCGCCACACACCGGATTGCCGGTACGCCCCACACCATCGGCATCTTCAATTACCCCCACATTGCGGGGATTCATGAAATGGTCCATCACTTTCTGACTGTACTCCAACGTGCTTTCCTCCATCCACACAAAAATACGGCCCTCCACCCTAAAAAAGGGGGGCAGCCACCAGACGGGCTCCTCCTCCCGGCCCGCTGCTCAACACATCAGCGACACCCGGCAGGTCCCGCAAACGACACTCTACGTCGGCCGCATCCGATTCCCGGCACAAGCAGTGCACGTTGGGTCCGGCATCCAACGTGAAATGGACCGCCAAACCTTCCGAGCGCCAGGCGCGCACTGCATCGAGCACCACCAGGGTCTCTGGCCTCCAGTAGAGCAACGACGGATGGGACGTCATCATCACCCCATGCATGGCCAAAGCATCCCGCTCTACCGCCAGCCCCAGAGCATCCAGGTCCCGATCCAGAATGGCTCGGTATACCTGCTCCAAAAGCCCAGGGACAGTCTGGAGCCGAGCCCGATAAAACGGGCTGGTGGGCGCCAAGCTGTGCCCCTCACCCGAGCCGACCGTTTTGGGCATACGGCTGACAATAGCCATCACATCGTGCAACGCCCAGTGGTCGGGTGGCGCCACCTGACAGGCCCAAGACGTCTCATCGTGATCGCCCTGCCACAGGCAAAACCCCGCCGGCACTGAACGGCATGCCGAGCCCGAACCCAGGCGCGCCAACCGGGACAGCGACCTTTCGTCCATCTCCAGGCCCGCAGCCCGAGCCGCGGCGACGGATAGCGCGGCAAAAGCCGCTGCCGAAGAAGCCAGCCCCGTTCCTACCGGAAAGTCGTTGCGGCTGACCAC
>CAZNQW010000285.1:0-4702 GCA_964575225.1 uncultured Anaerolineaceae bacterium
AATCGCGGGATGGCTGGGTGAAACGCCGCCCCTGGAGTTATGACCGAATGTCAAAGATTCCCAGGTTGAGTTATGTCAATATGCGCACGGGATCGAACGTGCTGGCCATCAGGGAGTGCGTGCCATCAGAAGCTCATCGCAAAAGGCGTCGTTAAAGAAAATGGGGGCCTAGCTGTCCTTTCCAATAACGGCAATGCGGACCCCCGCGCATCACAAGGGCGCCAACACCCAACGCCCGTAGGCTACCAGTGTCGACAGCACCAGCAACACAACTCCCACCCACACAGTTCGCCGGTCACGGCAGCCCAGGTGCAAGAAAATGGCCGCCAGCATCATCCCCGCCAACATCGTTGCAGCCCAGGGCGCCAGCCAAGCCAAGGCCTTGCTCATCGCAGGTAGGACCAACCCCATGGCCCCGAGGAAGGCGCCCACACTGGCAGCGATCAGAATCGCCGGTGCTGCGGCGCCAAATCGCTGCCTCCCCTGCTCCATTTTGGACAGATCGGGATGGATGCCGTGGCTGTATACCACAGAGAGGAACTTGATGGCAAGCACAACCTGCACGATCCAACAGATGACATTCATGGCGTAGACCATTCCTCGTGTACGGGGCCGGGACTGGGTGAGATCCTATCCTTTGTCAGCCCCGGCAATATCCCGGCAAAGCTCCTCGGGATAACATCGGTCCTCGCTGGCATCCCGGTTGGCGAGCCACACCTGGGAAAAGAAGGGATTGCGCCGCGCCTCTTCATCGTAGGTCCAGGGCGGCGCCACGCACACCGGGCACCAATGCCCCGCTTTCAGCACGGTATAAGGCCTGGCAGAAAACTCGTGGTCAAAGGCGCAGCGCCACCGCAGAGCGCGGTACCAATCGCCATCCCACGTATCGGCCAGGCACTGCCCCCCACGGAAAGCGGCCGCCTGTCGCAAGTCATCCAGGCTCAGGTGCGTTTTTCCCTCGTCGTAGCCGTGATCCAGCCGAACCCATTCGTCATCCATGTCTGGGAGGGATGTCTCTGCCCCCCACTCGGGAATCGACTCGTAGGTGGCCCGGTTCCCATAAAAGGCCGTGATCCGCGGTTCGTTTTCCTGCTGAACCCAGTGGGCGGTGCCGTTGCGGTGCTCGGTCGCCAACCGGCGCAACCTGCGGTAGGTCGCTTGCTCCACCTGTCTGCGCAGTGCAGGGACGCGCCGGGCCAACGACGACAGCAGCCGGATTCCTACCGGCATGCTGGCCCGCAACGCCGTCCAATAATCGTCCAACGAATCGCGCCCATGGTGCAGGTACTCGTTCAGCACGGCGCTGTCCTCATAGTACTGCATGTGAAAGTTGCGCAAGGCAAACCACCGTCGCTCCGTACAAGCCTCGAGCCCCGAAAGGCCCAGCTCCTGAAACGTGCGGTTCATGTACTCGTAGGCCGTGCAGCGCATAGCAGGCCCCCCGCCCATGTTGTACACCCGGCGCCAAAAATCGGACTCTGTAGGGATCTCCAGAGCGTTCACCAATCCATATCCGGCGTCGCGGTCGCTCAGGTTCTCCATGCGCGTGTTCAGAGGTTGGTGGAACAGGATCGGATCCACCAGACTGGCATAGTCCTGGTAGTTGGTGGGCATGATGTAGGTCATGCGCAGCGAGGCCCAATGTCGGAGGTTCGACTCGAGCACGGCGCGCTCGCCGGCGATTTTGGTTACCGCGTAATAGTCAAAGATCGAGGGCTTGAGGGGATCGCCCACCCGCCCCATGTGGATGCGGCCCAGCCGGTCGCCCGTCTCGGCCACCGTCCCGGTATAGACCAGCCGGATCCGCTCCGCGCCACCCGGTTGAGCCTCGATAGCGCGCACAATGTGCTCGATGGCCCGGGTGTTGACCGCCTTGGCCGTTTCCGGATAGTAATCGGCCTGGGGCGAGATAAAGGCCATCGCATCCAGCACCCAGTCTACGCCCTCGACCGCCTCGGCCACATCGTCGTAGCAGGTAGCATCGCCCCACACCACCTTGAGGCCTTCCCCTTGGACCACCAACCCAGGCCCGACCCCAATACCCGATTCCCGCAGGTAGCGTCGCAAGAGCTTTCGGTTTCTGGCAAAAGGGCGCACCAGCAGAACCAGATCGTAGCGGTCCCGCCGGCGCCATAGCTCCCGCAGGGCCTGGTGGCCCATCGTCCCCGTCGCCCCAAACAGGGCCACGCGCTCTTTCATACACTCACCCCCAGCCCATCAGGCCATTTGCCCGTGGGCCGCCACAGCCATTCGCCACAAACCAGCGGCGCACGCCGAGCCAATCAGCACTGCCAGACCGACACCGGCCCATGCAGGCCACGCCTGGTGGGCAAATAACACTGCGATGCCCAAGGACGCGCCGGTGCACAGCAACCCCAGGGCAAAGCCCAGTTCATTGGAACCGGGTACCTGCTCGGCCAATAACGCGTCGGAGTGGCACTGCCGCAAAGTGGCAAATACCGCTGCGCTGGAAACCAGTAGGACGGCAGTGGGAACAAGCCACATCGCCGGGGCGAGGGCACCATCCCCGACAGCACTTCCCAACCCCAGCCCTAACCACGTCACCAACAGGACAGTGACCACGGGACGCACCGTTTCTGCGAACAAGAGTTTTCCACTGGACAGCGGGAGTTGCCGCCACAGCCACCATCGGGCGAGATCGAGACTGAGGCGCGACGTCGCTCGCTGCCCGACCAGTAGGATCCAAAAAGCAATCAGCGCCACACGAGTGCTCCATTCCCAAACCAATACAGTCCCAAGGCTAATCGAAAACAAGGACAGCCACGGCCCCAGGGAAGCGAAGTGAAAGCTGCGAATGGATTGCATCATGTCTTTCCAGATCACAGCCCACAAACCCGGTCGAATGGGCCACAACGCTCGCTCGCGTCCTGAACCAAGGCGCTCCTGCTGGGCAAGTTCCTGGGCATAGTCTGCCGCCCCCCATAGGCGAGCCTGTTGCTGGGCAACCAGACGGCTTGTCTCCTGTGCGGCGCGACCAAGGTTGAGCCGAGCAGTTGTACAGCCCAGGGCCACAAGGCCCAAGGTGGCCAACACTACAGCGGCTGCCATCGCCGGCAGCCAGGGTGCCTGGCCAAAAGCCGCCCGCAATGGGGCAGCCAACGGCCACAAAAGGATCTGTCCAATCCAGCGGACGATTTTGCTTTGGCTGCTCCATAGCATGCCCAGCCCCACGAACAGCACCACAAGGGGCGCTGCCCAACGCCATGCGGGGCGATCGCGATCGCCTTCCAAGCGATGCGCACCGACGGTCCAGGTCAGAGCCAGCATGGCCGTCTGCCACGGGATGACAAGGCTCAGACCGCGCAGTCCAGCCACGGCATAGTTCAACAGATCGCTCAGCTCAAGATCTCCCTGGATCCCAATCCCCACCACCCCGAATTCCAACGTGAGGACAACCAACGCTGCCAGCGCCGCAACTTCAAGCCATCGGGCGACAAACCAGGCCAGGGCGACGTATTGCCGCCGCAACGGAGTCTGGCATAACAGGACCGCGTCCTCGGGTGAAAACCGAAACGGGCTACGGCGAGATGCCCGATGCAATTCGCCAATGGCCCAGCCGCTTTGCGCCACTGCCAGCACAATCATCGCGCCGGTCTCGGGGGAACCAGGGACAAGGGACTGAAAGAGTCCAGCGATTCCATGGGCCAACAAAGCCAGCATAGCAAAGGCCCATCCTGCCACAAAGACAAACAAGTAGGCCAGGTAGAACCGGTGACCCAACGATTTCTCACCGGATTCAAGCCCAAAGAGCTGCCACCAAGGCCGATAGCGACCCATGAGTTGGCGGCGCCAGACCAGCCAGAGGGCCCGTCGCTCAGTCGCAGGTGAGGACACCACGGCGCATTGTCCACATTTTGTCTGCAAACCCGTGAGCCAGCTCGGGCGCGTGGGTGGTCAGCAGGATGGCTGCTCCCTGCGCCCGGAATTTGGCGAGCTTGTCCCACAAGAGTGCAGTGCTTTTGGCATCCAGGGCAGAATGTGGCTCGTCGAGCAAGAGCACGCGAAATGGTCGAATCAGAGCTGTGAGCAACCCCAGCTTGAGGCGCATCCCCCGGGATAGGGCATGGGGGAATAAATGACGAGTCTCCCAAAGGTCAAATTCCTTCAGGAGCGCCTCGGCCTTTGACTCAAAATCGGCATCAGCCCCATGGGCAAAAGCAAGAAACTGGAGATGCTCCCACGCCGTAAGCTCGGCGTAGAAACGGGGAACATCGGGCACGAACGCAAGGTGCCGTTTTGCCGAGCGTTCGTCCCTATAAAGATCATGCCCCGCAACGATTACCTGGCCAGTGGTCGGGCGTAACAGACCGCTGAGGCAGAGGAGCAGCGTCGATTTTCCAGCGCCATTGGAGCCAGAAATGGCAACCAATTCCCCGGCCGCCAAATGCACAGTGGTC
Organism: uncultured Anaerolineaceae bacterium; assembly: GCA_964575225.1. Classification (GTDB taxonomy): domain Bacteria; phylum Chloroflexota; class Anaerolineae; order JAAYZQ01; family JAAYZQ01; genus CAZNQW01. Next base: position 4,419 of record CAZNQW010000285.1, read on the forward strand.
GGCGCAAGGGCCTGGAATTCCCCGTAGGTTTTGCCGATCTCGCGCGCTTTGAGCATGGGAGCTGGCTTTTCTTCCATCCTGCCGTATCGAACCCGGGTATCTCACAGTCCCATTGTACCACCGGTCGGCTCAAAAGACAATCACCCTGTCCGGCTACTTCCCACTGCAGAGGAATCAAAAAGCCGTTGCTCGTTCGCAACGGCCTTTTCGCGACCAGGGAAGGGACGCCACCCGGTGAAGATCGGAAGAGCACACGTCTGAACTCCAGTCACCGCTCATTATCG
>CAZNQW010000286.1:0-263 GCA_964575225.1 uncultured Anaerolineaceae bacterium
ATCCACATGTTGCATTCCATCGCCGTTCCCGCGCAGGTGGCAACCCGTGGGCCCTGCTTCTGCGCGAGAGGACTCGCGGCGGGGGCGACGGGATCGGTCGGTTGCAGGCGCCTCCAGGGCCGTCATGCCCGCCTGCCTGAACAGGCAGGCGAAAGCGGGCATCCACTATGCAGCGCACGCCATTGCGGGCGGGGCGGCCGCGCCCCCCCCCCCCCCGCCGCCGGGGGGGGGGGGGGGGCCGCCCCGCGCCGGGGGGCGGGGGG
>CAZNQW010000286.1:273-4696 GCA_964575225.1 uncultured Anaerolineaceae bacterium
CCTGCTGGCGCCCGCGGCTATACCCCACCCGCACGCCCACGCCCCCTTGTGGGGGGCCTTTGCACAGCGCACGGGGCTCTGTGGGGGCGCAGCCGCGCCCCCACACCCCCGGCCCGGGGACCTGCGGCCCCCGGACCCCCGCATTTGAGGCGTGGCCCGGTGGCAATCCGGTTGCGCGGGAGGCGACTCGATCCAGTCGGTCTCGATAGGCCTGGCCCCGTGTCCCTGCTCTGCTCGCCGACCCCGTCCTCGGGAGCGGCCCGGGCGCCCCCAGGGCCGTCATGCCCGCGAAAGCGGGCATCCACATGTTGCATTCCATCGCCGTTCCCGCGCAGGTGGCAACCCGTGGGACCCCGCCTCTACAACGCACCTCGTGTGTTTTGGGGCCAATCCATCGCCTCACGCGGGCAATAAAAGAGCCTTCTCCTGCGAGAAGGCTCTTGCCCCAGACGCGATCCGGTCCCAAAGCCCTATTGGCGTGGTTCCAACGGCACAATGAGCCACAGCAACAGGTAGGGCACCAGGCCGGGCAGTCCGCCCGGCAGCAAAAGGATGATGAACAGCAGGCGGAACCAAAAGGAACTCAGGCCAAAGAACTCGCCCAGCCCGCCACAGATGCCCGCCACCCAGCGGTTGCTTCGCGACCGTCGCAATTTCGGTTTCATATCGATGCCCTCCTCGTCGGTTGGTCCGTCCACCCTCTTTACGCACCAGGAGGCCCGAGGTTTCAGAGTCCGTGCACGATCGGTCGGCAGGCAGGGCCGCGGCTACTCGCCCGGCAGGGTCAGCCAACTGGCGGCGCCCCAGCCTTCCTCACCGCTGGGCATCCGCAGTTTCCACCAGGTATAGCCGTCGGCTTCTTTCGGACCGTCGATGACGGTCAGCTCCGAGCCCTCTTTAGAGCTGGCAAGGACCTTGCCATAGGTGGTCGGTTGTTCGCGCAGGTTCAGCCCGGCGCCCCCAGTACCCTTGACGACGACTGTGACGCCCAGCCCGATCTCCGTCGGCGGCTCGGCCTCGCCCGTCCCTTCGATGGGCAGGACGACCGTCGGCGTGGGGGCCTCAACCGTTCTCGAATCGAGACGGACGGTCGCCGTGGGGACCACGATGGCGCTGGTGGGTTCGGCGGTGGGCGTGGGCGTGCCTTCGCGGTTGCGGATGGCGCGGATGGCCAGCACCAGACTCACGCATAGAATGATGGCGATGGCGATCAGGACGGCCAGCAGCGCCCACGGCGGAAGGGTGAACCGGCGCCGTCGGGCATGGGCTTGAGGTTTCTTCTCGGGATCTTCCCAGGGGCGGTCGCTCCAATCACCGGGACCTGCGTCGTATTGTGGCATGGTTTCCTCCTATGCTCCATTCCTTTGCCGTCGTTCGATTCGTTCACGGCGCCAGATTTCGAGTTCCTCTAAATTCAATGTGTTGAGTACTGCGTCCGGCGTGGCCCAGGCCCGCCGGGCCGTCGCCAGACCGTAGGGCAGGCCGTCGAGCCCGCCCGGATGGTGGGCGTCGCTGTTGATGGCCACCTTTACCCCCAATTCGAGGGCGCGCCGGGCATGCACGTCGTCCAGATCGAGCCGGTTGGGGATGCTGTTGATCTCTAACGCGGTGCCCGTTTCGGCCGCCCGGGCAATGAGGGCGTCCAGGTCGATGGCGCTCTCCTCCCGTTGCCCCAGGATGCGGCCCGAGGGATGGCCAATGACGTCGACGTACGGGTTTTCCACCGCGTTCAGCACGCGCCGGGTGATCTGCTCTCGGTCCTGGCGCAGCGAGGTGTGCACCGAGGCGACGACAAAATCCAGTGTGGCCAACAGCTCGTCGTCAAAATCGAGGCTGCCGTCGGCCTTGATCTCCAGCTCGCAGCCCTGCAGCAGCCGGAAATCTTCCCACCCGGCGTTGAGCTTGTCGATCTCTTGCCGTTGGGCCCGCAGCCGCTCGGGAGTGAGCCCGTTGGCCACGCCCAGGCTCTGGGTGTGGTCCGAGATCACCAGGTAGCGATAGCCCCGCCCGCGGGCCGCGTCGGCCATTTCGGCTAGGGTCCCGGCGCCGTCGCTCCAGTTGGTGTGGGCGTGCAGGTCGCCCAGAATGTCGTCCCATTCCACCAGGTGGGGCAGGGTCCCGTCCAGGGCCGCCTGGATCTCGCCCCGGTCCTCGCGCAGCTCGGGTGCAATCCAGGGAAGACCCAATTGCCGATACACCTCTTTTTCGGTGGGGCATAGGATCTCGCTGCCATCCTCGCGCTTGAAGCCGTATTCGCTCAGGCTCAGCCCCTGCTTTTGGGCCATCTCCCGGATGCGCACGTTGTGCGCTTTGCTGCCGGTGAAATATTGCAGCGCCGCCCCCCACCGCTCCGGCTCCAACACCCGGAGATCGGCCTGGAGCCCGTTGTGCAGCCGCACGGTGGTCTTGGTCTCGCCGCTGAGCACGACTTCGGCCACCTGGGGCAGCCCGGCATAGGCGCGCATCACCGCCGCCGGCGCCTCCGACGCGGCGAGCAGGTCGATGTCGCCGATGGTGGCGCGCATCCGTCGCAGGCTCCCGGCGACGGTCGCCTCGGTCACCTCGGGGCACGACTCTTGCAGCGCCTCCAGCAGGTCCACCGCCGTGCGCCAGGCGATGCCCAATGGGATCCGGTCGCTGCGGCGGTAGAGGCTCTCGATGCCCGCCAGGATCTTGGCCTCGGAACGGGCGCCCATGCCCGGCAGCGCGCGCAGCCGTCCCTCCCGTGCCGCCGTTTCTACGTCGCCCACGCTTTGCAGGCCCAGCTCGTCCCACAGCAGCTTGGCCGTCTTGGGGCCCACGTCGGGGATCTCGAGCAGCGAGACGACGCCCTGCGGCACCTGGTCTTGCATCCGTTCGTAGAATTCCAGGCGACCGGTGGTCAGCAGCTCCTCGATCTTTTCGGCGATGGCCTTGCCGATGCCCGGGATCTCTTCCAGGGTGCCCGCCTGCCAATAGGCGCGGATGTCCTGGCCCAGATTTTGGATATTTTCCGAGGCGCGGCGATAGGCGAGGACCTTGAAACGGTTCTCGCCCAGGATGTCCATCATGTCGCCAATCCGCTGGAATATGTCAGCGATCTCTCGATTGGTCACTTTCCCACTCGCTTGCTGATCGTTCCCTTTTCTGCTAGAGACGGGGATGTCTCGACCAGATTATACCAGATATGCGTAGAAATTGCAACTCGAACCCGCAAGCGGGGGTCCATGGGTTCCGCCCGCGGGAAGGATGATCGAGCCACGAATTTCACGAAATCATCGGTGCGCCTTGTAGGGGCGACGCATGCGTCGCCCAAATCCGGGCGCGGCATGCCGCGCTCCTATAGGGCCGCCTGGTCCGTCACCCCCGCCCAGTCCGTCACCCCCGCGCAAGCGGGGGTCCATGGCACTTGGAAAAACGGGTGGATGCTGCCTGCGGGTACGCAGGCGGGCATGACGGCATTTCTGTTCGGGCGCGTCACCCCCGGGCTTCGATCACCTCTTCGGGAATAAAGGTCACGTCCACCGCCAGATCCTTGGCCAATCGGGCGCTGAGGGCCATCACACCCGGCGTCTCGGTGGCATAGTGGCCGGCCAGGATCAGGTTGAGCTTGGTCTCGTGGGCATACAGTTGCCCGAACATCGAGGCCTCGCCGGTCAGGTAGGTGTCGCAGCCCAGGGCGCGGGCGGCGGCCATCCACACTGCCTGTCCGCCCCCACCGGGGACGAGGGCCACGTGGCCAAAGCTCTCGTTGTTCTTCCAGAGACGCGCCTGGGTGCCCAGTTGGTTTTCAATCCGGGCCCGGAACTCCAGCAGGCTGCCGACGGTCATGCCGTGGACGCCATCAGGGTTCTGGCCATCGGTCAGAAAGGGCCCCTGGATGGCCACGCGCACCGCCCGGGCCAGGGCATCCGCCGTGCCGAACCCGCGCGCGTTGTCCAGGCAGTCGTGGGCCACATAGAGGTTCAGGCCCAACTGGCGCAGCCGCTCGTATTTGACCTCGGCCAGGTCGGCGTCGGTGGTGGGCCAGGCGGCGTGGTGGGTGATGAGCAGGTCGCAGCCGCGGGCGGCGGCGGCTTCGATGGCCTGAAAGGAGCAGTTGACGGCCAGTCCCACCTTGCCCACCTCAGGCCGGCCGCCGATCACCAGGCCGTTGCCGCTTTCGTCCAGCCCTGCCACCTGGAGCAGTTCGTCCAGGTACTCTTTGACCTCGACCAGCGTGCGGGTGGTTGTCTCCAGGGTCATAGTCTCCTCCTCCTCGTCCTCCTCCTCACCTCCTCGTCGCGTCTATTGTACCGCTGAATGACCGCCCGGTCAAGGGACCCGCCCCGCGTGTAATTTTTTCGCCACTCGTGGCCGGCCCGCCGCCCCCGCGCCGTAGGGGCGTTTACGAAAGATCGGAAGAGCGTCGTGTAGGGAAAGAGTGTAGGATAGGGTGTGGTTG
>CAZNQW010000287.1:0-4692 GCA_964575225.1 uncultured Anaerolineaceae bacterium
CAAAGAGAGGGCTTCCTCTTTTGAGAAAGCCCTCCGATTTGTGCGCCGTAGCTTATCGAGAAACTCGAGGTGATGCTACGGCGCCAGTCGTACAGCTACTACGGTCCATGTGCATCACCTCCCTTATTTAGGATAGCATAGTTGGGGGTTGCCCTCCTGGGCTACCGGATACCATTATCCCACAGGATGCCGGTTTTGTCAAACCGACAACTCTGTGCTAAACTAGGCATGCTTTCAAGAACTGTGTTGGCGGCCACTCGAATTTTGCTCCAAAGCTAATGGGGGTGACCAGGTTACCTCCCCAACCAGGCAGCTTTGCAGCTATGCGATTTCCGCGAGCCCTGTTGCTCCCAGACATATACTCCAGGACGCGTCCGCTTATGCCGCAAGACGACACACTACAAGAGACGGAACAAGAAACCATTCTGATCGTCGATGACAATCGAGAGATCGTCTCGGTTCTCACCGATGTCTTGCAGTCCAGGGGATATGCCACCCTGGTTGCCTATGACGGCCTCCAGGGGCTTCAACTTGCCCTCAAAGAGCACCCCAACTTGATCATGCTTGACTGGAACCTACCCCAAATGGCAGGCATTCAGGTGTTGGAAGCCCTTCGCCAAAGGGGCAATCAAGCGCCCGTGGTCCTCATGACCATCTATGGTTCAGAGAGCGTGGCTGTTCAAGCTTTTCGGCTGGGTGTGCGAGACTATATCCGCAAGCCGCTGCGCATCCCCGAGACACTGTCTACCATCGAACGAGCGCTCAGCGAAGACCGGTTGCGCCGGGAAAAGGAGCGCATTGCCCAGCAATTGGAGGGCGCCAATAAGCAACTGGAGCAACAACTCCTCGAATTGACCACCCTCCAGGCCATTGGTCAGTCGGTGACGTCGGTCCTCGATCTGGACGAGGTGTTGAACCGGGTTCTCCAGGCAGCCGCCTATTTCACCGATGCCCGCGAGGGTACGGTCTTTCTCCTGGATCAAGAAAAGGACGAACTTGCCCTCCACGCCTACTATGGCCTGGAGCGAGGACGTCCCACCGATCTCCGTCTCAAGTACAGCACCAACCCCCTCCGCCGGGCCATCGAAACCAGGAGACCTCTCTTCCTGAACAGTAAAGCTACCGGCTATTCCATCAAACTACAGACCGATTTCCTGGTCCAGAGCCTGCTGTACGTTCCCCTGTTTGTTCAGGACAAACCCCTGGGCGTATTGGGCGTGACCGACAAACTAGGCGCACAGCAGTTCACCCCAGATGACGTGCGCCTGCTGACCTCGTTGGCGACCTATGCTGCCATCGCCATCGAGAACGCCCGTCTCTACCAGTCCGAAAAGGAATTGGCTCGGGTCGAGACGGTTAAGCAGATGATTGTCACCCTGTCCCACTATATCATGAACCCCCTGACAGCGATTAGCCTGGGCGCCTACGAACTATCCACGCGAGCAGAAAGCACAGAGGACAGCGCCGAGGCCAGTACCCTCAAGCGCAACTTGCAGTTGATCGATATGAACATTAAGGAAATCGTCGCCGTCATATCGATCCTGCAGGAACTTGCCTCGCCCAAGTCCACCACCTATGTGGGCGACATCGAGATGATTGACATTGAGGACGAAGTCAAGCGCCGCGTGGAAAAGATCCGCTCTGGATACGCGGATCTCGAGGATCTCTTGGGTCAGGAAAACAGATCGTAGCGTTCAGGGTCCGGTTGCCCAGGGCCGCATTGAGGATCTCCCTCTGCGCGCCGTGCTTGCACGGGCAACGAGTGTAGCCCGTGGACGGGCGCGTACCCCGTCTATCAGAGGGGATCGGGATACCCCGTAATTCTCCGTATCTCTTCATACAACGGCTTGAGCCGTGGATACATCTCTTTGTACACCTTCTGATACAACTCACCATAGATCTCGTGGTTCGCAGGATTGGGCTCAAACCACTGGCCCGGTCGCACCATCTCCTTGACCGCAGTTTCGAAATCTGGATGTACCCCCAGCCCCACGGCGGCATCGATAGCCGCTCCCAACCCCGAAGCCTCGGGGGTGTGGGCGCGCGCCGTGGGCAGGCCGAAAATATCGGCTGTGAGTTGAAGGGCCGCATCGCTCCGCGATCCACCTCCGGCAACCCGCATCTCTGTGATGGGCACGTGGCTGCGACGTTCGGTTCGCTCCTTGCCCTCGTACAGCGCATAAGCCACGCCCTCGAGAATCGAGCGGTAGACGTGGGCTCGGGTGTGGACGTCACCAAAGCCAAGGATCGCCCCTTTGGCCTCGGGGCCGGGCACCTTGAGTCCAGGGGACCAGTAAGGCTGAAGCATCAGTCCCATCGACCCGGGCGGCACAGAGGCAACCAACTCATCGAACAGCTCCTCTGTCGCCACCCCCAAATCCTGGGCGATGGCCCGCTCCTCATGGGCAAATTCTTGCTTGAACCAGCTCACCAACCAATAGCCGCGATAGATCTGAAGCTCCAGACTATAGTGCCCAGGCACAGCAGAGGGGTAGGGCGGGAGCAGCGGGATGATTTCGATATACTTTTCGTGGGTGGTGTTGATCGTAGCTGTGGTTCCATAGCTCAAGCAGCCCATGTGCGGGTGCAGGCACCCCGTGCCAATGACCTCGCAGGCCTTGTCGGCAGCCGCAGCGATCAGGGGCAGTCCCTGGGGAATCCCCGTGGCCTGCGCCGCCTCAGCCGAAATCGTGCCCAGGGGCTGGGCCTGTGCCACCAGGTTGGGCAGCAGAGCTGGGTCCATCGGCACGGCTTGCCATTTCCAATCGCGGGGGGATGCCCAATCAAGCCCTTTGTAATCAAAGGGGATATAGGCAACCTGACAACCGACCGAGTCCGCATACTGACCGGTTAGCCGGTAGGTCAGGTAGCCGGACAGAAGCAAGTATTTGTGGGTTTGTTCCCAGATCTTGGGTTGGTGGCGTTGGAGCCAGTTGACCTCGGCTTCAGCCTGGAGATAGGCCACAGTCTCTGACATGCCCACCAGCTTGAAGGCCAGTCCCCACAGGCCGCCCACCGGTTTGAGGCCGCCGGTCCGCCGTTGATCCATCCACACGATGGCAGGCCGCAACGGCTTCCCCTGGCGATCGACGTTCACCAGCGTGGAGCGCTGGGTGGTCAAGGCCATCCCGGCAATGGCGTCCGGGGGTACCGCACTGGTTTGCCACAGTTGCTGGCACGCCAGGCAGAGCCTCTCCCAAAAATGCTCGGGGTGCTGCTCGGCCCAGCCTGGCTGGGTGGAAAAATAGGACTCTAAAGGCACCTGCGACAGGGCAACCGGATGACCCTGTGGGTCAAACACCAAGGCCCGCACACTTTGGGTACCACAATCGATAGCTAGAAGATGATCGCCGTTCACGCGGCCTCCTATCCATGGCTATTGGAATGCGTCACTGACATGCCTTGCATAGTCTCGGCGCCGTGGTGAGGGAAAAACCGACCCAACTGTGCGTCCGCCCCCTTGGGACTCCTATCAACCAAAAGGGCCCTCATTATAGCACGCCGAGATCAGCATGTCAATGAAGGCGCCGTCGCGGTAGGGCTGTTGCAAAGTCGGCCAGTCAATCTAGTTTGGAGCTCGCCGCCCCCGTCTCGGGGGCGGCCTGCACACCTGGCAGACCACCGCGCCCCGAGGACGGGGCGCGGAGCCCAACCAAATCACATCGGTCAAGAGACAATGCAACAGCCCTGCCGTCGCGGTCAGGGTCACTGCAAGTCTGGGTGGAGCCTGGGCAGGTCCCGTCGGAGCGGTCCGCCAACCGCTTGAGAGGAGGATGTCGGGGAGGGGTTATTCGAGCCGGATGGCTCCGTGTGGACAGGCCGGAATGCAGGCGCGGCAGCCATAACAGAGGCTGGCATCGATGAACGGAGGCTCGCCGGGATCGATCTGGAGGATGGCCTTACTGCGGCACACGTCGCGGGCCAGGCACTTGCGGCATGCCCGGCACAGTTGATCCGAGACCCTGGGAACGTCTTTGGGTTGTGCCTTGGCAAGATCCAACGTGAGCATAGTTCCTCCCAAAAGCTAGATGCCCCACCGGGCATTTTCTCCTGTCCTACCACATACCCCACCGGGGTATATGAGAGGATACCACAATCCCCTTCCATTGTCAAGAAGATAGTCACGATCGATCAAGGCAACCGCGTGTGGGGCATCAATTAGGAAAAATCTCCACCAACTTGCTATATGTTTGAAACAAATAGTAGACTTGTACGTATAGAGAGGGAAAGGAAACAGAGGGAGAAATCAAGATGCGAGACAAGCACAACCACGAACATCACATCAAGTCAAAGCGAAGGGGTCCGCCCGGCGCTCGTGTCCGCAGCTTTGTACAACCTCGCCTGTTGTTTCACCTGGCACAGAAACCGGCCCATGGCTACGAACTGATGGAGCAGCTGGGTGAGGAAGGCGGAGCGGCCATCGATCCGGCGCTGTTGTACCGGACGCTGCACCAGTTTCAGGAGCAGGGATTTGTTTCCTCCACCTGGGATACCGAGGGCGGTGGGCCGGCCCGGCGCGTGTACGAGATAACGGCCGAAGGCTCGGAGTATCTGCACGCCTGGGCTGTGGAGCTCCGCCGTACGCGCGACCGGCTCGACCGGTTTCTGCGCGACTATGAAGCCTATTTTCAAGAGGAAAGACATGCGGTAAAAAGTCAAGTGGCACTTTGACAAAGGAATAGGCTCTTTTTG
>CAZNQW010000288.1:0-4680 GCA_964575225.1 uncultured Anaerolineaceae bacterium
ATAATGAGCGGTGACTGGAGTTCAGACGTGTGCTCTTCCGATCTATAATGCCTTCGCCATGGCCGACCAGGTCGCGGAGCCGTCGCTGCCACAGCCAGGGGTCCTCATGCCCCACCTGATGGATCTCGGCCAGATAGGAGGCCAGCACCTCGGCCCGCTCAAAATCCAGGGACTGGGCGGCCCCCTCGTCCCGGATGCGCATCAGGTCGTTGGCGTACAGCTCCCCGGGACGGTAGGAGGTCACCAACAAGAGATCTCGCGCCTGCCGGATGGAGTGCATGTCCCCATCCTGGCCGAAAAGAAGCATATCCACAGCCGGCACGTGCCGGGGCAGACGATTGAAGGTGACATAGTCGAGCCAAACCGCGGCCACGCGGTCGTCGTCTCGCTCGCGGCCAAAGGCATTGCGGCGAATGCGATGAAACACCTCCCGATACTCGCGCCCCTCAGCGCCATACTCGACCAACAACGGACGGCCATAGCCGAACTGTTTCAGCGCATCGGTGCCCCGGGTCGCACCGCTCAGCTCCTTCACCCGATGGATCTGGACGGGAGCGCCCACCCGCTCTTCCAGGCACTGTTGCAGCTTTTCGACCTCGATCCGGCTCCCGCCCGGCAAGGCGCTCATCGCTCCCCTCTTTTCCAACGGCCGAGGGCCGGCACCCTCGCCCCTAGCGGCGCCCGGCTATTCGGCGCGGACCAACAGGATGGGCGTGCTGCCCGAGCGCAACACCCGATCGGCCACGCTACCCAACGCCCAACGCGCCAGTCCCGTCCGGCCATGGGTCGACATGGCGATCAGGTCCACCTGGTTCGCCTCGGCATATTCGATGATGCTGCTGGCCACCGGGCCGACGCCTGTGGCCGTGGCCACCTGTAACCCCTGTTCCTTCAACCCCTCGGCCACATCCTCGAGGTACACCTGCGCATCCTGGTCAGCCGTATCCAGCACTCCCTGCACCGGTAGATACCATTCGCCCGTCATCCAGCCGGCAATATGAGAGATGGGCACCTGATAGAGGATCAGCTCGGCCCCCAGCGCCTGGGCCAGCGTGCTCACCGTCGGCAGGATGTGTTCGGCCAGGGCAGACCCATCCAGCGGCACCAGGATTCGACGGCAGAGCATGAGCCGCTGCTCTTTTTCGGCCCGGTCGGGATCGCTGGTGCGGATCAGCAGTAGCGGCACCCGCGCCGATTGCAGCACCCGCTCGGCCACACTGCCGTGGGTCCAGCGCTTGAGGCCGCCGTAGCCATGGGTGGCCATCACAATCTGGTCGATCTCGGCCTTGTCGGCATGGTCCAGAATGGCGTCCGCCGCCGGCCCACAGCCCAAGGCGTGGCTCGCCTGCAGCCCGGCCTCCCTCAGCCGTCCCTCCAACCCACTCAGATAGCTCTCGGCTTCGGCCTTTAACTGGGCTCCGACCGCCTGTCGCTCCACGTGCGACTCATCCAGCGCTTCCAGAACCTCGGCCGGGATGCCGATTGCGCGAAACAGGACCAATTCGGCGGGCAACGCCCTGGCCAATGCCACGGCACAGGGAACGGCCTGCTCGGCCAAAGCCGATCCATCCAACGGAACGAGAATTCGATTTGTCATCTGCTTTCCCTCCTTGTCCTGTTTTGGGCACCCATGGTCCCAAGCCGTACGGAATTAAAACACAACAGCCCACCGGCAGAAACGACCCCGGCGGGCTGGTCCCATTGCGTGAACGGTGGACAGGGCGTCCCAGGGCCCTTGCTGCCGACCGAGACCGGTCATCCAGCATCCTTCACAATTATAGTATATCACATCTTGCCCACAAAAGAAAGGCCTTTTGCCAAAACAGTTGCGTATACAAGTCGGTGGAAATTCCTGTAGGGCCGAAAAGAGCACCGTCACCCCCGCGCAAGCGGAGGTCCAGCCCTTTGGATGCTGCCTGCGAGTACGCAGGCGCTTATGCGCGAGGGTACTCGCGGCGGGCATGACGAGGGGCAAGTTGCCCCAGAATCGCGATGCGTTCAGCACTGCACGCGTGAAAATGTCATCTGAGCATTTTCCACCAAAAGAGATACAGAACCTGCCAAAACCCTCAGGATTCCATGCTCGCCGCCCCGTGCCCTCGGGGTCGGCCCGTCTCACGGCTCACCTCACGCTGCTCCGCCGGGCGCCCGCAGCTTGCGCAGATAGAACCTGTGGCCCGCGTGCTCCAGCTCCACTAGCTCGCCCTGGGCCACCAACCGGTCCACCACAGCCCATTCCGACTGGGCCCGCGCCAGATACTCGCTCACCGCATCCTCGCGCATGGGATGCACCGCCGTGATGCTGAGCAGATCCTGTTCCACGTGGCCGGTAAAGGCAAAGGCATTGCCCTCATAACCGATCAGATATTCCACCTGGTCCATCCGATCTCGAAAGATCTGGTACGCGCCATGAAGCACTCGCTCGTCGGGCGCCTGCACCCAGGGCTCGGCTGGGGGGCGCGTGGGTACCGCGAGATAAGCCCAATCCGGATCCAGTCCAGCGATCCAGTCGGCGGTCGCCCGGAGCGATTCCTCGCCATCGTTCACGCCCGACACCAGCATAGTCTCGGTCACCAACTCGCCACCGTACTCGCGGGCAAAAGCGGCAATCCCCTCCAAAATCGAGGACAGGTCCAGGCTTCGATGAGGCCGGTCGACCTGTCGCCACACCGCCTCATCCACGGAATCCACCTTGACCGAGACCCAATCGGCAGCCATCAGAGCCTGGCGGACCTCCGGCTGTCCCAAAAGGGACGAGTTGGTGATCACGGCAACCGGCAGCCCCAGACTTTTCACCAATTCGATCTCTTGGCCAAGGGCCATGTCCAGGGTCGGCTCCCCATCGGGCACAAAGGTCAAATAGTCGATGGACTCACCCCGTGCCAGCGCCCGCTCCACCCGATCCTCCACCTCCGCACGGATCGCCGACGGCTCATAGAACCCCTGGCGGGCCACCTGCATTTTGAGGGTGCGGCCCAACTGGCAATACACACAGGAATAGGTGCAGATCTTGGGAGGAATGTGGTTAATACCCAGGCTGCGACCCAACCGTCGAGAAGGCACGGGCCCAAAAGTGATCATGGATCTCTCCTATGTGGAACTCTCAGAACTCGAGCACCGTGCCCGCGGGGCAGGGCCCCACCACCGACGGCCCCAAAATCTGGGTCAAGGCCACGTAAGCCGCTTCGCCTGTGCAATGGTTGGGGTACACACGCCGCAGCGCCGGCATTGCCGCCAGCACCTCACCCACGCGCTGCAGATCGCCGGCTTGGGCCGAGGTCAAGTGCAGCCCGCCGACAATGGCCTCAATCGGGGCCTCAAAATGGCGCTGGACCTGGGCGATGGTGTTCAGCAGCCCGGCGTGGCAACACCCGCAGATCAGCACCAGGTGATCGCCGCTCGCCCACACCAGCCCCATGTCATCCCGGTACTCGTCGGCAACCAACCGATCCCCCTCGCGCATCTGGTGAGACGGGCTCTTGCCCTCCAGCTCGGGTCGCTCGCGGATGGCGCCCGTCGTCCACAAGCCGGGGACAATCTCCTGAGGTTCGTCGCTCAGATGGATCGTCAAGGCCCGAGCCAGTTCAGCCTGGGTCACGTCCAGGCCAACATCCTCCGGCTGCCCATCCTTGAGGGAAAACCGCCCGCGGAACAGGTCGGCGTTGGCATACAGCGGAATGTGGGGGCGCAGCCCTTCGAGCAGAGCCGGCAGGCCGCCGCCATGATCGTAATGTCCGTGGCTGACAGCCAGAGCGTCGATGGTCGCCAGATCGACGCCCAGCAGCCCCAGGTTGCGGAGAAGCACGGTGCCACTCTGGCCCATATCGAACAACACCCGCCGATCTCCTACCTCAAGCAAAAAGGCCAATCCGTGCTCGCCCCAAAAGGGGGAACTGCGCTGGACCGCATCATCAACGACACAGGTTACTTTCATGGGCTGCTCCTGTTTTTCAGATTTCTCGAAAATCTTGCTCAAACAAAATCCAGGTCCACACTGGGGGGATGGGTCAGCGTGTTGACCAAGGTGGCATGGCGGGCCACGCCCAACAACCGCTGCTTCACCTCCTGGCCTGGATCGGGGTGGATGTGGATCCTGATCTGCAAGGGACCCACCCGGCGAGGCTTGAGCACCTCTTCGTAGGCCAGGTCGACGCTCAATGCCTCTACTGGGATGCCGCGGATCTGGCACGAGTTGGACACAAACTCGAGGACGCAGGCGCCCATCGCCGCTGCGAACAACTGGGGCGCGCTCATGGCCGTGCCTCCGCCGCCATCCTCAGGCGCGGCGTCCACCACCACGGTGTGATCCCGCGCCATCGCCAAAAAGCGCATCCCATCGACATGTTGGACCGTGAGGTTCATCGTTTCCTCTGCTCGCCGACCCCGAGGACGGGGTCGGCTACCCCTCTGGCATGCCCGCCGCGAGTACTCTCGCGCTTGAGCGCCTGCGTACTCGCAGGCAGCATCCAAAGTGATGGGCCCCCGCTTCCGCGGGGGCGACGGGCACAAGCCCGCCTACCTTTAGAGTGCGCTGCCGGGCAACGCTAGGACGTTTTCCTCCCCGTCCCCGGAGGCCGCCTCCTCGGGCGCGGCATGCCGCGCTCCTACATTTCTGAACGCCTGCCGCTTGACATTCGGTCATAACTCCAGGGGCGGCGTTTCACCCAGCCAGCCCGCGAT
>CAZNQW010000289.1:0-4661 GCA_964575225.1 uncultured Anaerolineaceae bacterium
TACACCCTATCCTACACTCTTTCCCTACACGACGCTCTTCCGATCTTGATGTATTCGGCCGACGTGGCCTTGAGCGAAGAGGAGGACGTGGAATTCAGCGGGCCCGTGGCCTGGGGGACGGTGGCCTTTTCCCTGGTCCTCGGCATCGGGATCTTTTTCGTCGGCCCCCTTTTGCTGATAGGACTGATCGACCGCTACATTGCATCCTCCTTTGTCAGCAACCTCATCGAGGGCGCCATCCGCATGGCGTTTTTTATCACCTACATCTGGCTGATCGGGTTCATTCCCGACATCCGCCGGGTGTTTGCCTACCACGGCGCCGAGCACAAGACCATCAACGCCTATGAGGCCGGCGCCGAGTTGACGCCCGAGCAGGTGGAAACGTATTCCACGGCCCATTATCGCTGTGGAACGGCCTTTTTGTTGTCGGTGATGGTGATTTCCATCTTGCTCTTTGCCCTGTTGGGGCGCCCGCCCATGGTGTGGCGCATTGTGTCGCGCATCGTGCTCATCCCGGTGATCGCCGGCTTTGCCTACGAGTGGATCAAATTCACCAATCGCCACCGGGAAAACGCTTTCATCCGGGCCGTCGCCGCGCCGAACCTGGCGTTGCAGCGGCTGTCCACGCGCGAACCGGATCGCTCGATGCTCGAAGTATCCATCGCCGCCCTGAAACGGGTGTTGGAGACCGAGGGCGAGATAGTGGCTTCTGAGCCCGCCAGGGTGTAGGGTTTGGGGCCGAATTGGGATTCTCGGTGAGTTGTGCTATAATGGGTGCAGTTGTCGCATCGGCATAGATCCAGAAGCGTGGAGAGTGGGCGATGACAGAGAAAAGAGGGATCTCCTCAGGGGTAGCCCAAAGGGCGCGCCAGGCCAATGAACAGGGCCTGCGGGAATATGATAGTTGGGACGTGGAAAAGGCCATCAAGTTGTTTAACGACGCGATCCGTCTCAACCCCGAAGATGCCGGCTTTCACCTCGATCTGGCCCGCGCCCTGGCGCGCTATGGCGATTTCGATGCGGCCAAACGCGCCCTCGGCTCGTACATCCGCTACGAGCCGGATCGGGAACTGGCAGAGCGATTTGAAAAGCTATTCGCCGAGGCCATGGACGAGGTCGAGACCCTGGTCACCGAGCAGATGACGGCGCGGGGCTTGCCGCTGGAGATTGCCGGTGCGGCGGTGCAGATGTGGTTGGAATATCGCATCTGCCTCGGGCGCCGCCCCCTCATCATCCGCAAGCCGGAAACCTGGGCCGCAGCCCTGGACTATACGGTGCGCAAAGTCAACTTTCAAGAACTGACCCAGCGAGAACTGGCCGATCTCTATGGCGTCAGCCCTTCCACCATCCGGACCTACCACAACGACCTGGTCGAAGTGCTGGACATCATGCCCTGCGACTATCGCTATTTCCGTGGCGACGAGAATCCCCTCGATCGGTTGGTCGAAGCTGCCGAGATGCTGGCGCAGTTGGAGGAGCGATTCCGGCGGCCCTGATGGAACGTCGATGGGGGAGGCTGTGGGGCTTTTGAAACCGCTTGGACTGCCCGCTATAGCCTGTGATGATGGCAATGAGGCCAGATAGCCGAAAGTACCGTTACTGGGGGAAGTGGAGCAGTAGGCTTTGTTGCTCAGCATCCCCCGTTTTCTTTTCCGAGATGTGCTTTGAGCCATGAATCCCACAGGAGGTGCTAGGAGTATGTCAGACAGCGCAAGTACCGTTCGTGCAGAGTCCCTGACCGATTTCTGCGTCCGGGTGTTCGAAAAGCTCGATGTGGATCGGGAAGAGGCCCGTATTACGGCCGACGTGTTGGTGCAGGCCAACCTGCGCGGTATCGACTCCCACGGCGTCGCACGACTGGTCCGCTACGTGAACGGCCTGCGAGACGGCGTGATGGTCGCCCGTCCCAAGGAAAAGGTGGTCGTCGAGACCCCCACCACGATCACGTTCGACGCCGGAGCGGGGCTGGGCCAACCGGTGAGCCATCGGGCCATGAAAGCGGCCCTGGCCAAGGCCCGGGAATTCGGCTGTGGCTTTGCCACAGTGCGCAACAGCAACCATTATGGCATTGCCGGATACTATGCCATGATGGCCCTCGAAGAGGACATGATCGGCATCTCGACGACCAACGCCGACGTTCTGGTGGCCCCCACCTTTGGACGTAATGCCATGTTTGGCACCAACCCCATCGCGCTGGCAGTGCCCGCCCACCAGGAACGGCCCTTTGTGATGGACATGGCCACCAGCACGGTGCCCCGCGGCAAGCTCGAAGTGTACAACCGGCAGGAGAAACCGATACCCCTGGGCTGGGCCATCGACGAAAAGGGAGTGCCCACGACCGATCCAGGGCTGGTGCTGAACAACTTTGCCAACCGCAAGGGCGGAGGCCTGCTGCCCCTGGGTGGGGCCGGGGAAGAGTTCAGTGGCTACAAAGGGTATGGCCTGGGGTTGATGGTTGAGATTCTGTCGGCCGTGCTCCCGGGGGCTGCCTTCCTGACCTCAGTGTATCCCAAGGATGCCAGCGGCAAGGCCCTTCCGGCCAACCTGGGCCACTTTTTTGGCGCCTGGCGCCTGGATGCCTTCCGTCCCGCCCAGGAATTCAAAGAGGACATGGATCGCTTTTTGCGAGAACTCAAAGAGGGCGATCGGGCCGAAGGCGCGTCCCGCATCTATGTCCACGGCGAAAAAGAGTTCGAGCAGCATCGCCGCCGCAGCGAGGAGGGCATCCCGCTGGAGGCCAAGGTGGTAGCCAGCATGCAAAAGGTCGCCGCCGATCTGGGTGTGGAATACAACCTGTAGACGCGATGCCTGACGAGCGAGATCAACGCGCGGTGCTTGACACCGTCGAAAGCTGGGCGCGAGCGTGGCTCGACAAGGGGTGCTCGGTGGCGCACGGCTGGCAGCACACCGACAGGGTGCGGCGCCACGCACTCGTGCTGGCGCGCGCAGAGGAGGTCGATCCCTTTCTGGCGGAGCTGGCAGCGTTGTTGCACGATGTGGGGCGAAGCCAGCCGGGGCCGGAGAACGAGCACGGGGCCCGCTCAGAGGCGCTCGCCGCACCGTTCCTGGCCGGCCTTCCTCTGGACGACCAAGAGCGAGAAGCTGTGCTGCACGCGGTGCGCTGGCACAACAGCGGGCGGGCCGATAGCCCTTTGCTCTGCATTCTGCGCGACGCAGACATGCTCGATGGGCTGGGTGCCATGGGCATCATCCGTGCCTTTATGAGCCGCAGCGACCTGCTCGTTTACAACCCAGACGACCCTTTCGCCGACAACGGCGGCCAATGGCCAGCGCGCTACATCAGCGATCAGGTGCTCGGGCAATTGGCCTGGTACGACCGGCTGAACACCGAAACCGCCCGCCAACTGGCAGGCGGCCTCGTCGATTTCATGCGTGCTTTTCTGGCTCAAGCGCGGCAAGAAGCGATGGCACACAGGTAGGGTAGGAACAACCAAGACTGGTTCCATCAGGA
The DNA here is from genome assembly GCA_964575225.1 of uncultured Anaerolineaceae bacterium. Lineage (GTDB taxonomy): Bacteria > Chloroflexota > Anaerolineae > JAAYZQ01 > JAAYZQ01 > CAZNQW01. The sequence continues at coordinate 3,473 of CAZNQW010000289.1, forward strand.
CGATATTCACTCGTAGTTTGGAGGAGCTATGGCAAGACTACACGAGTATCAGGGAAAGAAACTGCTCAAGCAGCACAAAATTCCTGTACCCCAAGGCGGTGTGGCCCGCAGCCCCGAAGAGGCGCGCCAGATTGCCGAAGAGATAGGCGGCGAAGTGATGGTCAAAGCCCAGGCCTGGGTGACGGGCCGGGCGAGCATGGGGGGCATCAAAAAGGCCAGCAATCCCGCCCAGGCACAAGAAGCAGCCGAGCACATGCTGGGTCTACAGGTCAAGGGTTTTGTGGTCAATGAGGTGTTGGTGGAACAGCGGGTCGAGATCGCCCGCGAGTTCTATGCCGGCATCATCATCGACGACGCAGCCCAAAAGCCGCTGGTGATGTTTTCCAGTGTGGGCGGCACCGGCATCGAAGAGATCGCCGCCGCCAATCCCGACAAGGTGGCCCGCGCCCATGTGGATGTGAACACCGGCCTTTTGGACTTTCAGGCCCGGGATCTGGTGCGTCGGACCGGGATTGGCGGCAAGCTTCAGCTCGATCTGGGCAACATGCTGATGCGCCTGTTCGATCTGGCTCGATCCTACGACGCCCGGGCCGCCGAGATCAACCCCCTGGTGCAGTTGGCCGATGGCAGCCTGATGGCCGCCGATTGCCGGATCACGGTGGACGACTATGGGGTGTTTCGCCACCCCGATTTGGGCATCGAGATCGCCCGCGAATACGACCGGCCGCCCACGGCGCTGGAACGGATCGCCTACGAGGTGGAGGCCAAGGACTATCGCGGCACCTTTTACTTTATCCAGATGGCCGAGAACTTTCAAAAGGGCGAAGGCTATGTGGGCTTTCACGGGGCCGGGGGCGGCGGCTCGATGATGAGCATGGACGCGGTGATGCGCCAGGGCTACAAGCTGGCTACCTTTGTCGACACCAGTGGAAACCCGCCGGCTTCCAAAGTCTACCGCGCCGCCCGAATCGTCCTGGCCTCCGGGCCGGTCGATGGCTATTTCGGCTCGGGCTCGGGGGTTGCCAGCCAGGAGCAATTCCACTCGGCGCGGGGGTTGGTCAAGGCCTTTCTCGAAGAGCAGTGCGACGTGCCGGTGGTCGTCCGGCTGGGCGGCAACAGCGAGGACAAGGCCGTCGAGATCCTGGAATGGCTCAACGGCTGGATTCCGGCTCCGGTGGAGGGCTATAAA
>CAZNQW010000290.1:0-4596 GCA_964575225.1 uncultured Anaerolineaceae bacterium
GATGCAAGATGGATGCTGCCTGCGGGTACGCAGGCGCTTCCGCGGGCATGACGGTACATCAATTGGCGAACGTCACCCCCGCGCAAGCGGGGGTCCATGTCTTTTCAGACATGTCAAGGGACAATGCAACAGCCGTGGCAGTTGACAGCCTGAAGGCATGGTGCTAGAATACTCCTCACATTATAGGGCAGGCGAGAGGGAAATGCAACCCACCAAAAACCGCAACCGTCTGACCGGCATGCGCGCCTTTACACTCGTCTGGCTCGGCCAGATCCTTTCCCTCCTCGGCACCTCCATGACCAATTTTGGCCTGACCATCTGGGCCTTTGAAAAGACGGGACAGGCCACCTCCCTGGCCATGATCGCCTTTTTCTACGTGGCGCCCCTGGTTGTGCTCAGCCCGGTGGCGGGCGCCATCGTCGACCGTTCCAACCGCAAGCTGATGATGATGGTCAGCGACCTGGCTGCCGGGTTGATGACCCTTCTGGTTTTGGCCCTGTACGGCACCGGCAACCTCGAAATCTGGCACCTGTTCGTCACGTCGGCCATCACCGGCGCCTTTCAGACCTTCCAATGGCCGGCCTTTTCGGCGGCGATCACCCTCATGCTGCCCAAACAGCAATATGGCCGCGCCAACGGCCTGGTCGAACTGGCCGGTTCCACCTCGGGCATCTTTGCCCCCCTGTTGGCCGGTACCCTGTTGGCCTTTGTAGGGCTGACCGGCATCCTGCTCATCGACGTGGTCACGTTTTGTTTTGCCATCGGCGCCCTACTGGTGATCCACGTGCCGCAACCAGAGGGCTCCCAGGTGGGCGACGCCAGCCGAGGCAGCCTGTGGGCCGAGTCGATCTATGGCTTTCGCTACATTCTGCAGCGCCCCAGCCTTCTGGGGCTCCAACTGGTGTTCGCCGCGAGCAACTTTTTCTCCACTCTGGGCTATACCCTGATGGCGCCCATGATCCTGGCCCGCACGATGAACAACGAGATCATGTTGGCCAGCGCCCAGTCGGCCGGCGCCGTCGGCGGCGTGGTGGGTGGCGTGATCATGAGCGCCTGGGGCGGACCCAAGCGGCGCATTCACGGGGTGCTGGCTGGCTGGTTCGTGGGCAGCCTCTTGGGACAGGCCGTGTTCGGCCTGGGGTCGACGCTGCCGGTCTGGATAGCCAGCAGCTTTGTCTGGGCCCTGATGTCGCCCATCATCAACGCTTCCAACCAGGCCATCTGGCAAGCTAAAGTCGAACCCGACGTGCAGGGTCGGGTCTTTGCCACGCGCAGGCTGATCGCCTGGGCGGTGACGCCCCTTGCCCAACTGTTGGCGGGGCCGCTGGCCGATCGGGCCTTTGAGCCCGCTATGCAGCAACCTAGTGCCTTATCGGACCTCTTTGGCGGGTTGGTGGGGACCGGCAGCGGGGCGGGCATGGGTCTGATCGTGGCCCTTTCGGGCCTGGCGGCGGCTGCGATCGGACTCGGCGGCTATACTTTTCGCCAGATCCGCGACGCGGAACTCATCCTCCCCGATTTCGATGAAGAGGCGCCGCTGCCCAGCGCCGGATAGACGCCCCTGCAAAAAGCGTTCAGAGTGGAGCCAGAGGGTTTTTCAGTTCACCGGCACATCTACGCGGCGGCAGATCAGCCTGCCCTCCTCAAACTCGGCCACGAGCACAAAATTCCAGAGGTCGCGCTGCAGGCAATAGACAGCATCGGCCGGGGGGTAATGGGGCTGATCGCCCCGTAGGAATTTCTGGATACATTCGTCATCGACGATGCTCTTTAGGGTGAGCACCGGATCGTAGGGCTTGCCGGTGAGCAGATGCTCGATGTAATCGGCGCAGGCTTCGTCGTCGGGCGTGACCTCCAACCCGGCGCGCCCCATCCCGATCAGCGACACCACCTGGGCCGGCGGCGTCTGACTCTGGATGTAGCGGGCGGTAGCCGCCGCTGTGGCAAAACTGCTCAAGAGCAATTGATCGGCCCCGGGCGCCGCCGCCACCGCACCGGTCACACCCGCGGACGTCCGCTGCACCACCGTCCGCCCGGCAAAGAACGAAGGACCGACTGCCAAAATGGCCGAAGGGGAGTTGCCCAGGTCAAAGCCGGGCACCTTCTTGCCGCCCACCTCGCCCACAGCCAAATAGCCTTTCTCGCGCTTTAGGGCCAACGCCTCCTCGGGATCGGCCACAAGCTGGATCTGAGCGGCGCCCAGGTGCATCATCACCGCCGAAGAGGTAAAGGCCCGCAGGACATCGATCACGACGGCCACTCCGCTCGCCTCGCGGGCGCCGGTCAACAAGCTCTTGCGCAAAACGCGCAGGGGGGTATCTTGGCTCATGGGTTTTGGTTCTCCCTTGAATTCGTTCGTACACGGGATGGGGGCCTATCGCCAGCGGCAGGTGCGGTGTACCCCGTTTAGTCCTCCGCGTCATCGGGAACGGGCAGGCCCTCGACGCGCATGATCTTGAGGGCATTGGTGGTGGGGCAGGGACCCGGTCGCAGGATATAGTCAAAGGCCATCCGATCCTCCACGATATGATCCCGAAAGTGCACATTGCGCACCTGGGGCAGATCGTCGGCCAAGCGGGCCAGATCCAGATCGTGGGTGGCAATCAGGCCCACACCGCACTGCCCCGCCAGGGCGCGGATATAGGCGCGGCTGCCGGCCAATCGCTCGCGGTTGTTCGTGCCCCGAAAGATCTCGTCGATGCAGAAAAAGAGGGGCATGGGATCGTCCGCTTGCAAGGCGTCCAACAGGGCCTTGAGCCGTTTGACCTCTGCATAAAAGTAGGAAATGCCATCGGTTACCGAATCGCGAATGCCCATGCAGGTGAAAATGCGCAACGGCTTGGTGTGCAGGCGGCGGGCGCTCACCGGACCGCCGGCGTAGGCCAGCACCAGGCTCACCGCCACCGTCTTGAGAAACACGCTCTTGCCCGCCATATTGGAACCAGTGACCAGGGTCACCTGGCCCAGTTCGGGGAAGGAGACGTCGTTGCTCACTTTTTCGGCATCGGGGAGGAGAGGATGGCCCAACCCCCAGGCAGCGTAGATCGGCGCATCATCGGGCGCCGCACCGTAGGGCGCCGTCTCCTTGCCCGTCGAGATCTTGGGGAACACATAGGCCGGGCTGAGGTAGGCCAGGTTGGCCAAAGAGCAGAGGGCTTCCAGCTCGAACCAGGCGTCCATCCAGGCCGGGGCAAACCGGGCCAGCGACGCCTTCTGTCGATTCAGCCGGTGGGCAAAGAACAGATCCCACGGGACCAGGGCGTTCAAGGCAATACGGATCAGGGGATTGCTGCGGACGCCCATGGCTGCCACCACGAGGGCGAGACGGCCCACGTGGCGCGAGGGGCGGTGCTCGGGATCGCGAAACGGCCGGCACAGGGTCAGGAGATGGGGCGCGCCCTGATAGGAGTAGGTCTCCAGATGCCGAAAGACGTCGCGCAACTGGCGGAGGATTCCGTCCAGATCGACCGCCTCGGCTGCCAGGGCATCGGCCACCCGGGCTTGAACCAGGGTCAATCCGATATACAGGACAAAGGTGAGTTGCCACACCGGGGGCAGCCATCCCATCCAATGGGCTGCAAAGAGCGCCGCGTTCAACCCCGCCAGGGCGCCCAGCAGCAGTAGCCACCGACCCAAAGAGGGCTGGGATTCGTGACGGCCCAGCCAGTCCGCCAGATCGCCGGCCCGCCAGTTGCGCTGCCCGCCGGCAGCCATGACCGAGTGGAGCATGAGCTTGGCCCGGAACAAGCTGCGGGGCGCCAGCTCGCGTACCCGCTGCTGGCGAAGGTGGATCTGAGCCGGGTCGGGGATCGGGGCCGACAGCCATTCGCGCAACCGCTGGCTTCCCTCATACGAGACCGCGACGTCCAGCAGCCGCATCAACGAGCGCTCGCCCACCAGGTCCAGGTCGGCCTCGAAGGGATGATCCAGGCGCGCCCGGTGATGAAACGTGGTGGGAATGCCCTCCCAATCCAGGGTGGCCCGAGCGATCTGGCCCTTCTGATGGCGGGACCACACCTTATGTCGCTCGATGCTCACCTCGATGCGACGGTGCACATAGACCAAGGTGCCAAAAAGGAACAGGGCTCCCAGGAAGAGGGCTACGGCGAGTGGGGTCCGGTCGAGAACCAGGGCCAAGGCGACCGAGGCCGCCCCCAGGGCAAAGACCCCCATACGGAGCCAACTGTAGCGGTAGCTTGTGCGGCGCAAAACGGTCAGTTGAGCCTCCAGGCGGTTCAACTGCCGGTTCAGGGAGCGCAGACGGGTTTCTTTGATCATAAGAGGCTCGTGGACGCAATGGGTGATTGGGCTGCTTTTGCAGGCCGGGAGTATTCTACCACAGATCGGCTGTATTGTGAATCCGTGGATCGTGTGAGCCAGGGCTAGATTGAAATCCCGGCCGATCCGTTCAACGATGGCCTATTCCGGCGACTTGGCCTCCAAACATCTGATTGCACTCCCTTCTACTTGCACCCTCTGTGGTATGCATCTCCATTCTACCACGGTGGGTCATTTGAACCAACAGGAAACACACCTCCGTGTGATGGGCGAGGCATCGACGGAAACGTTGTGGCGAGCGCCCTCGGATGCGGGGAC
>CAZNQW010000291.1:0-4577 GCA_964575225.1 uncultured Anaerolineaceae bacterium
CTGGGCTCGCCCAGAGTCTGGCTCACGAAACCATAGCGCGCCGCCTTAGGTCCCGCAAGCTCGGAGAAAACCTATTCTATTCTTGGGTCTGGCGACTCATCTCCTCGAGAATCCTCTTGGCCACCTCGTTGCTCAACGGCTTTTTCCAGGGCTCGGCATCCATCTCTTGGGCAAACATCCACTCCACCGACAATCCCACCACCTTGCGCAGGTCCACCTCATAGGTCTGCTCGACCGCATGCTGATAGCACACATCGTGACACAGGTGGCAATTGACACAATGGGAAAGGCGGAACGCCAACCCCATCCGGCCGTCCTCCACCACCTTGGTCAGAGCGCCGGTGGGACAGAAAAAGGCGCACATCTGGCAGCCCGTACACCCTTCGCCCAACTGAAATTGAGCAAAAGGCCCATCCGGGTCACAGACCAGGATCTCTTGACGAGGCTCGCCCAACCGCTGCAACGCCGCGAGCAACAACACCCGCTTGCTGGGCAGCGCTCGGGGCAGCTCGCCCTTGACCGCCACCGTCGGGGTTGCTGCGGTATCGCTCTTTTCCACCGTGGAGGCTATCTCGCCCACGCGCGCCGTTTCTCGCGCCAGCACTTTGAACAAGCCCCGGCGCGATACACCCGAACTCGCTCCCTGGCTTCCATCGCCTTCCGGCAGATCCTCGCGAAAAGCCACCCGCTCGGAGCGGCCAAAGGCTTCCAACAGCGCGTTGGCCCGGGCCACCGACTTTTCGGCCAGGGCCCGACCGCCCGCCTGGGGACAGCTCTCGCAGGCGCCGTCCACCAGCCACACCGCCTTGGCCCCATAGGCCACGGCGCTCACCAACAGCGATTCGTCCAACCGGCCCACGCAGCCGACCCGGATCGGTTGTGCCCGACCCTCTGTCGACACCCGCGGGCAAGCAAAGACGACCTCGTCTTGCCCGCGAAGCACCCGCTGAATCTCGACGATCAGCTCGTCGTTGGTGGGTTTCTTGGCTTCCAGCGCCCCCGTCGGGCAGACCGCCGCGCACAGCCCGCAGCCGGTGCATACCTCCCAGTCTATTTGTAGACCGTCGTCCCAAGTGATGGCGCCCACCGGGCACACATCAAAGCAGCGCGTGCAGGTCGACAGGCGATGCCGCTTGCGCGTGCACAGCTCGAGGGTCACCGCAATCGGGTGCTCCTCCAGCCGATCCAGAACCTCTATGACGTGATCGACATCCAATCCAGGCACGAATTTCCCTCTTGCTCTAGGCGACGGCGGCCAAAAGCTCGTCCACCGTATCGCGTTCCATTGACAGATGTTCGGCCGTGATCTGGGCCAGGCCCCGGAAAAAGTCGGACCGGGTGGCATCGGCCAAATCTCTGCAAAAGTCGGGAATCCACACCAAGAGGTGCTCGTCCAAGAAAGCCTTTTGCTTTTGCAGATAGGCTCGCGCCACATCCAGATCGGTGTCCAACGCTTCGGCCGCACGGTCGCACAGATACACCATGAACTCGAACTCGAAGGCGATGTGGTCTTCCGGCTCTTTCGAGGACGGATCGCGATTGAGGTTCTCCTGCTGATACAAGCTTCGAACCTGGGTGTGGGCTTTCTGCATCATGACGTGGTCTGGGCTGGTGTAGACCGACTCGTAGGGGTACACCCCCCCGATATGCAAGCCGCTGTAGAACATGCGGACATACTCGGCGCCCAGCTCCGTCGCCACTTGTTTCAGATCCGAGCCCTGCACCTGCCGCGCCCACTGACGCAGCACATCATGACCCCCGCTCGTTTCGCCCGGGTCCGCGCTCTCTTCTGCCAGCGCGGGGATTAGCTGTTCCAATTGCTCCGCCGAGACCTCGTGCTTGTACAACTGCGCCAGGAAAGAGTAGGTAGCCGCTCTTTCCTTTAAGATCTCGAGGACACTCACATCGCCAACTTGTTGAATCATCAAAACTCCTTACGGGATAAAGCGAACGCCTTCCCGAATCTGTTCCCACACGGGACTCGACAGTGAGATGGGCAACCCCGCCATCACCACCATAAACCGCAGCGTCAATCCACCCAACAGGCACGAGATCGCGGCCACCAGGGGGATCGATCCCGCGGCCTTGCGTAGCACCTTGTGCAACCCCGTCAACTGAATGAAACAGGCCACCAGTGGCACGCCCAGGCCAATGGCCACTACCAGGATCCAGAAGTAGGGCGACAACACCCCTTCGGTCAACACCTGCGCCGAACGCGCTGCATCCGGCGTCCCCGTCAGCGCCCGGTTCAGGAACAGGTACAGCACCACGGCCTCGGTCACGATCAGCAAAATGGCGGCGATCTCTAACGCCAGCCGCAACTTGCCAGACCCTTCTCCCTTTTCCCGGAAGAAGGCATGGCCCGTCACCAGCGCCACCCCGGTATCCATCGCCGACACGGTGAACAGCACCGGCAACAGCCAGGTGTGCCACAAGGGCCGGAAGGGCAGCACGCCCAGCAAAATGCCGGTGTACACCGCCACGCCAAAACTCACCGGTAGCGCCAGCGCCAAAAACACCGTCCGCCACACCTTGCGCTTTTCGCTGAACGGCTTCCACAGCCGGCCCAGCCATTCTGTCGTCTTGTCGGTCCAGAACAGCGCGGCCAGTCCATTCAGGATGATGGCTGCCAGCAGCAGCCAGGCGCCGATGGTCATCCACGAGGAAAAGTGGACGAAGCTGATGGGCATGATCATGGCCCGCAGCGGCTGAGCCGTATCCAACACCAACAACAGCGCCCCCATCCCCAGGATGATGGCCGCCGCCCAGGTGCCAAACACCATCGTCTTTTTGAACCGCTCCCCGGTCGTCAGTCCGATGATGGCCGTCGTGCAGGCTGCCCCTGCCCCCAGTCCACCCAGGAACAGGTAGACGGCGATCATCCAATTCCAGGTCGTTTGTAGTTCTGTCATTACGCCTTCTCCCACCAGGGATTTCCGGGTGGGGGCAAGAACCCCCCACCCGGCCTAGATATCGACTATCCTTACCCCGAATTCGCCAGAGTCGCCGCCTGGCGCTCCCGCGCCAATTCGGACAGCTCTTCCAGCGTGCCAAAGTGCAGGCACTCGGCGGGGCAGGTCGTCACGCACGCCGGCTTTTTCCCTTCGGCCAGCCGGTCGACGCAGGCGATGCACTTTTGCATCGTTCCATCGTCGCCATACTGCGGGATGCCAAAGGGGCAGGCAAAGAAGCAGTAGTGGCAGCCGATGCACTTTTCACGGTCGACGAGCACGAGCCCATCTTCGGCCCGCTTCTGGATGGCGCCCGTCGGGCACACCGCCGCGCAGGGCGCGTTCCCGCAGTGCATGCACGACATACTGATCGCGGTGTTGGTGATGTTGGGGAAGGTTCCGCCCCACACCGAGATCACTTTTCGGTACTGGACCCCCAGGTCGACGTTGTTCGCCGCCTTGCAGGCCACTTCACAAGCGTGACATTCCACGCAGTTGCCCGCTTCGAAATAAAACCCATATTGTTTGGCTGTCATTGATTTTCTCCTATCCACCCTACAGCTTGGTGATCTTCACCAGCGTCTGGCTCGTCATGGCAGTGATCATCGGGTCGAACATCTTGTCCGGATCGGTGGTGTACAGGTTGTTGGTGTTGGCGCCGCCGTCGGCCAGCGGAAAGTCCTCCATCCCCAACTCCTGGCACCCCTGCCACCAGCCGTGAAGCATAAACACCGCATCGGGCCGGATCCCCGGGTAGTACTTGATCTTGCCCTGGATCCAACCGTGGGGTGATTCCACCTTGACCCAGTCGCCGTCCTTCAGCCCCATCGCCTTGGCCGTATCGGGATAGATCTGCACGTCCGGATCGGCTTCCACTTCCCGCAGATAGGGGATGTTGCGCAGCCAGGCGGCGTTGTAGGTGCGCGAGGTGTGATAGTCCGACAGCAGCAACGGATACTCTGCCAGCAGCTCGGGCGTCGCCGTCGGCCCTTCGGGCAGCTCGCGCCACACCGGCATGGGTGTACCGCCTACCGACTCGAAGGTCGTGTTGTACAAGGCTACCTTGCCCTGGGGCAGGTAGGGTCCATGGTCCAACCGCGTGCTCTTGGCCGCGAACCGCTTCTCGTACTGCTCGTACTGGGGTGGGTTGCCCTCGTAGAAGCGGCCCTTGGGATACTCGGTCCGCAACTGCTCGTAGGTCATCTCCAACGGTTCCATCCGCCAGTCCATGTGGGCCTTGATGTCGCCGTTCCACCAGTCCTCGCCATAGCCCATCGCCGTGCCCAGGTCCAGCCAGAACTCATAGTCCGACTTGTACTCGCCCAAGGGCTCGACGACCTTGTTGCGGGCCATGATCCACGCGCCCGACGTCTCGAACGGATGGTCCGTCTCGTACATGGTGCACACGGGCATCACCACGTCGGCATAGGGCATATCGGAGGTGCGCATCACGTCCAGAACCACAAAGAACTCGAGCTTTTGCAGGGCCTCCAGGATCCGCTTGGTGCCGCGGGTGCTGGCAATGGACTGGCTGCCGGGGGCAATGATGGTACGGATCGGGAAGGGATCTTCGGTCAGGACGCTGTTCCACATGCGGTACGTGGAGCAGGACATCCCCTCAAAGAA
>CAZNQW010000292.1:0-4573 GCA_964575225.1 uncultured Anaerolineaceae bacterium
GTGGGGCCTGCTCTCTTTGGCTGCCGCGTTTTTGTGGGGGCTGGGCCGCGCCCCCACACCCCCGGACCCCCGCATTCAATGCGTTGCTTCGTCGAAAGCCGATTACGTAGGAGACGACGCGACTCGGTCGGTCTTTTCGGGTCGACCCACTGGGCAGCCGTTGATGCGCACGGGGCACGGCAGGCCATGCCCCTACGAATTGGGCGCGGTTGGCGGAAGGTACCCGCAAGGTACCCGCAAGGGTTGACCCTACGGTGGCTCGCCCCCGACCGTCAGGGTGTAAGGTTCTTGAGCACCAACGGCAGGTATACGTTCCAGACGGGCGGAACGCCTTCTCCGCCGAGCATCATGCGGTACACCTTGTCGCCATCGGGTTCGCGGTAGTGGACCATCACCTCGCTGTCGGCGACGACGTCCCAGGCTTCTTTGCCGTCGCTGGTGTCTTGCCAGTCGCAGAAGTAGGGTACGGACCCATCGGGTTCAGCGCTGGAAAAGCGGTATAGGGGCGGCCACATGGTCTGGGGATGGCAGCCCACTTCCAGGGTCTGGTTCAGCCAGGGGACGCGGATGGGGCCGGTGGCGGTGTCGTTGTCCAGGTCGATGGCGCCAAAGATGGTGCCGACCCGCACCTGGTTGTCATAGCCGTCGTCGGATTGGTAGAGGACCCAATCGCCGGGTTGAATGTCGGGTTCGGCGGGCGACCAGTTACAGCATTCGCCGCCGCTCCAGGTGGGGCGGAAGCCATGCCCCCACCAGCCCCCGTCGAACGTGGTACTCACCGCAGCCGTCGCCTTGACGTCACCCGCGGCGCCGGTGACCGTGATCCAGAAGGTGTGATCGGGGGCATAGATGCCCCCGGCGCCGTTTTTCACGCCATAGTACACTTCCATGTAGGGCGCCGTAAACTCCAGCGCGACCCAGTCCCCGTCCGGTTCCAAGTAGCCGGCCTGGCCTCCGGTGCCGCCCACGATGTCGGCTATGCCCGAGAAGTCGCATTGGAAGCTGCCGCCGTCAGCCGGCACGTCCTCATCGAGAACCATTTGGTTCGAGTCGTAGAGCCAGCAGAGAACCGACAGGGTGCCGGTGTACCCGGGCGCGTGGATGATGCCCGCGACCACGTCGGTGTCGGGACGGGCCAGGATCTGGACCTCGCCCACCGGATCGATGGTTGAGGAGTAGCCGCCGGTGGCGGTGGTTTCCACCGTGTCGCCGGGCTGGATGTCCGGGGGCGCTGGGACCCAGTCCTCGCTGTGATCCCACGAGTAAAAGTTCCCCCCGTCACCCGTCAGGCCGATGATGGTGGCCTCGACCGAGCCAGCGTGGCTAACGGTGATGGTGACCACGGTGTTGGGCAGGGTGTAGGCTCGGACCTGATCGCTGTGATGGCGGGCGTGGACGATCAGCCCCGCTTCGCCCTTCACCACCAATGGATTGCTGACGGTGACTGGCTGGGTCCAGGCGATGCCATCGACCGATTCCAGGTAGCCGATGCCACGGGTGCTGGGGCCACCGCTGCTGGTCCACATTTTGTAGAGGCCCCCCTCGTACAGAATGGCCGAGACGCCCACGGGGCCGCCGTCCCACCCCTCGCTGAGGACCGGGTTGCCGGCGTCCTTGGTCCAGTCTATCCCGTTCAGTGAGGTGGCGCGGCCCAGCTTGCCGTCGCTGTGATACCACAGGGTGTAGGCGCCGTCCTTTTTGATGACCCGCGGCCAGCCAAGGCCACTCTCGTCCCATTCACCCGGCGTCGATTCGAGGACGGGATTGCCGGCGTACTTGGTCCAGGCTATGCCATCGGGCGAGGTGGCGTGGCCGATGCTGCACACCGTATAGTCGGCGTTGCAGCCATAGTACCACATTTTGTAGCCCGTGCCGTCCTTGAGCACCGTGGGACCATCGGCTTCCGTTTCGTCCCAACTGCCGGGCGGGCCTGCCGCCAACACGGGGTTGCCGGCATAGATCTCCCAATCCAGGCCGTCGACCGAGGTGGCATAGCCGGTTTGCCAGGGAGCTGAAAAGCCGCCGCCCGAGTACCACATCTTGTACATGCCGCTATCCTTGAGCACGGTGACCTGGCCCCGGTAGGCTTCGTCCCACTCGCCGGGATCGCCTGGGCCGAGGACGGGGTTGTTGACGTATTTCTGCCAGGTGGTGCCATCTTGGGAGGTGGCATATCCTAGCTTGGAGCCATACCCATAGAAGGTGAGACCTCGGCCCTGGTACCACATTCGGTACTTGCCGGTGGTCGAGATGACGGTGGGCACGCTGACACCCAGCCCATCCCAATCGGATCCCGCGGTGGGGGCCTGAGGCGCCGCGGCTGCCAGGCCCGCGCTGCCTGCGGCCCACACCAAGGCAATGGCCACGGCGAGGCCCAAACCCAACGTCAGAAACAGCGACCGGTCTCTCATCGAGGTTCTCCTTTCTCACTCATCATCGAGGTGGCGTTTGGCCAGCAATTTGTGTGTATTTGCCCTCCCTTCCTTTGTGGTGGGCCTGCCGAGCGGGCAGGCAAGAACAGCGAAGCCACGCCGGCAGGCGGACCGGTTCCCAGAGTCTGGCGTGGGGGACCGTGATGGGGAATGCGACGTGTGGATAGGTTGCGCGATGGCAGCCTGGCTAGGATCAGTATAGCATGTTTGGCGGCGGGCGTCAACGATTGCTTTTCAGTAACATTCTCTCATGAGTCAACGAATCTGTCACGGTAACACTTATTCGTGAGGCAATACGTGGGGAGAATCGGGCAGCGGCAGGGTTGTGTATAGAGGTCGGTGGGAAATCTCTTGTGGGGGCTCGGCCGAGCCCCCACCCCCCGCATTACATGCGTTGCTTTGTGGAAAGCCGATTGCATAGGAGACGACGCGACTCGGTCGATCCTTTTCGGGTCGACCCACTGAGCAGCCGTTGATGTGCATGGGGCACGACATGCCGTGCCCCTCCGTGAATGTTACCAGCGACTAGCGGATTCGTCGACGCGACGGCGCTTGCCCAGCAATAGGGCCATCAGCACGCCGACCACAAAGCCGCCAATGTGGGCCCAAAAGGCCACGCCGCCCACGTCGGGCCCGCCCAGCGAGAGCACGCCGCTGAACAGTTGGAGCACGAACCACAGGCCCAGCACGAGGGCCGCGGGCATCATGGTGATCCGCATAAAATAGCCCAGCGGGATGATCGTCGCAACGCGGCTATGGGGGAACAGCACCAGGTAGGCGCCCAACACGGCCGCAATGGCGCCGCTGGCGCCCACTGTGGGGATCTGCGAGTTGGGATTGGTGAGGATATGGGCGAGGGAGGCGACCACACCGCCCACCAGGTAAAAGGCCAGGTACTTGATGGGACCCAAGGTGTCTTCGACGTTGTCGCCAAAGATCCACAGGTAGAGCATGTTGCCGCCCAGGTGTGCCAATCCGGCGTGCATGAACATTCCGGTGAACACGTCGACGATGTCTCCGAGGCTGAGTGCCCCGGTGAAACTGGCAGGGATCAGGGCGAGTTGGTAGACCAGGGCCTCTTGCTCGGATCCAGCCAGCCACAGCAGCACAAAGGCGGCGATGTTGAGGGCGATCAGTGCATAGTTGACGAAGGGCACCCGGTGGGTGCGGATCTCGTCTCGGATTGGGATCATGGGGGTCTCTCCTTTGTTCTTTTCGCAAAATGGCAGCCAAGAACGGCGTTTCCTATTATATCCCGAACCTGGCGCCAGTGCAACTTGCGAGCAGCGGCCTTGAGGTGCGCTGCAACCCTCACGGGAGCGCAAGCGATTGGGTGTGCAACTCGATCATTCGCCCTGTACCCTGAGGGGGGCGAGGGGGTTTGACAAAACGTGGTAGTCATGGTAGAGTTTAAGAGCTGTTGAGGCCTGTAGACTGGTGTTTTGGCAGACCGATCTGCTAGGTAGCTCTCGGCACCGCTGAGAGTCTACTCGTCAAGGAGGTACGTATGGTACGACAAAAGACATTTTTTAGAGTGCTGCTCTCTATTGCATTGATCACAGGTGTGATCGCAGTTCTACCCGCAGCGGCACAGGAAGCCGATTGGCTCGTGACCAGCGAGCGCGGCACGGTTGGGATCTCGTCGCCGGCGGCCGCTGAGACGGTCAGCGGCGAGGTAGAGATCATGGGCACGGCGACGTCGCCCGCGTTCTCCTACTACAAAGTGGAATACTCGGTGGATGGCAGCGCCTGGGTGACGGTGGACGAAGACTGGCAACACGAGGTCGAAGTCACCAACGATGCCCTGGCTACCTGGGATGCCACTGGGGTCAAAAATGGCGGTTACTGGCTGCGGGCCGTAGTCGTGGATAACACCGGCAACTATGTCGCCTCCGATCCGATCGAGGTGATGGTGAGTAACCCTGTCGTTGAGGCAGAGGTCGTGGCCGAGGCCGTGGCTGAGCCGGAAGTCGAAGAGGTGGCCGAGCCGGAAGTCGAAGAGGTGGTCGAGCCGGAAGCGGAAGAGGCGGCCGAGGCCGCGGTCGAGCCCGAGGCTGAAGTCGAAGAAGCGGCCCTCGCCCCGGTGGCGGCTCCGTCCTGGCTCGTGACCGGCGAGCGCGGCACAGTTGGGATCTCGTCGC
>CAZNQW010000293.1:0-4568 GCA_964575225.1 uncultured Anaerolineaceae bacterium
AGGAGACGGAATTGCAACAGTCTCAACGCGGGGGCGACGAGCGGGCGGAGGCGACATCTGGGCGCGGGCGGCGAGCATTGGGGGCGGCGGCGTCGGGATGGAGTAGGCTAGGCGTCGAATACGGCGCTTGATTTTTTTCGCGAAAGGGTGTACAATAGAGTCCCAACGAGTGGGAGCCGGTTGAGCCGGCCAGGCTCAACCCCCAAATCAATGCAGAAGGGATGGCATCTTGACCACAACAAAAAAACTACAGATCCTGCTGGCGCTGGCGCTGCTGGTCTTTAGCGGAGCGGCCTGCAACCTTTCCGACCTGGCGCGGCGACTGGTGACTCCGACGCCTGCACCCGGCTCGGTGGCCGTGATGACCGTAGAGCCCGAGGTCATTATCCTGACGCCGACGCCGGTTCCTTTGGGCGCCCTTTCTCCGGCGGACGTTGAAGAGCAATTGGTGATCGATCTCTACGAGCGGTTGGCGCCGGCGGTGGTGTGCGTCACCGCCCGCGACCAGTTTGGCAGTTGTATCGGATCGGGCTTTGTCATCGACGCCGAGGGCTATATCGTCACCAACAACCATGTGGCCATCGCGGCGCCGAACCTGCTGGTGACCCTGGCGGACGAACACACCGTGCCGGCCGAGATCGTCGGCGCCGATTCGGGCAGCGACCTGGCCGTCCTCAAGATCGATCCGCCGGAGGCCGGGCTGACCGTGGCCGAGCTGGGCTCTTCCGAGACGTTGCGGGTGGGCCAGCGGGCCATCGCCATCGGCAATCCCTTTGGCCTGGAACGCACGGTGACCACCGGCGTGATCAGTTCCCTGGGGCGGACGCTGGCGCGCGACGACAGCGATTTTCAACTGGCCCAGGTAATCCAAACCGACGCGGCCATCAACCCCGGCAACTCGGGGGGCCCCCTGTTTGATTCCCAGGGGCGGGTGATCGGCGTCAACACGGCCATCCGCTCCAACACCGGCACCAACACCGGCGTGGGCTTTGCCATCCCGGTGGACATTGTCAAGCGGGTGGTGCCCGAGCTGATCGCCACCGGGCGCTATCAGCACACCTGGGTGGGTGTGCGCGGGCGAACCATCTCCCCCGAGATGGTCGAGACCATGAACCTGCCGGTGGAGACGGGCGTGTTGGTGGCCGAGGTCACGCCCGGCGGGCCGGCGGCCAAAGCGGGCCTCAGGGGCGGCACCCGCGAGGTCAGTGTCTCGGGCATCCCCATGTTGGCCGGCGGCGACATTATTCAGGCCATCAACGGCCATCAGGTCAAGCGATTCGACGATCTGATCAACTATCTGGCCACGCAGACCGGCGTGGGAGACGTGGTATCGCTGGATGTGGTACGGGGCAATGACTCCCTGGTGATCGAGGTCACCCTGGAGGAGCGGCCCAGCGAGTAGGGCACGGCAAAGGCAGGAGGAGAAACGATCGCAGCGAAGCGATAGAACCAGAGTCGCGGATTTTCCGTCACAGGCGACGGTCAACACAACTGAATACGGGATCATACACTCTCGAACAAAAGGAGGGCCGAATGTTCACGAGTCAAGATCTGGACCAATTGTTAAGTTTTCGGAGCGAGCAGGCGAACGTCCTCAGTCTGTACCTGAATGTCGACTCGACGCAGCAGACCACCGACAAGTGGAAGCTGATGCTTCGGTCGCTGCTCAAAGAGGCGGCGGCGGATGCTGCGGCTGCCGACATCGAAGCCATCGAACGGTACTTTGACTTTGAGTACGATTGGCGGGGCAAGGGGGTGGCTGTCTTTTCCTGCCAGGAAGCCGATTTCTGGGTGTCCCATTCGCTGGCTGTTCCGGTGCAAAACCAAGCCTATGTATCTCACCGTCCGTACATCAAGCCGCTGACCGATGTGCTGGACGCCTACGGACGGTATGGGGTTGTCTTGGTGGATGGAGTTGGGGCGCGGATGTTCCTTTTCAATCTGGGTGAGTTGGTGGAAACGACGGGATTGTTGGGCGAAGAGGTACGGCGCGCCAAACACGGAGGGGCGTCGGGTGTGGCAGGAATGCGTGGCGGGATGGCGACTCGAACGGCCCGCCGAGAAGATGGCGTGATCGAGCGTAACCTCAAGGGCGTGGCCGATGCCACCGAGGCTTTTTGCACGGAAGGCGGCTGCACCCGGCTGGTGTTGAGCGGGACCGATGCGAATGTCAGCCAGTTCGAGGACCTGCTGCCCAAGCCGCTGCGCGAAAAGGTGATCGGCCGCTTTCCCACCGACTTTAACGCCCCGGTGAGCGAGATTCAGGTTCGCTCGATGGAGATCATTGAGCAGGCGGCGTTGGAGCGGGAAGAGGCTATGGTCGAGGATCTGCTGGCCCGCTGGAAGCGAGGCGCCGGCGCGGCGGTGGGCCTGTCGGACACGCTGGCCGCCCTGCAAGAGCATCGCCCGGCGACCCTGCTCATTGGGGCCGGTTTTGCGGCTTCCGGGTTTCGCTGCCAGGATTGCCGCTACCTGATGCTGACCGAGCGGGAGGAATGTCCCCTGTGCGGTGGGGAGGTAGAGGCTGTGGACGACCTGGTGGATACCATGACCCACCGGGCGTTGGAACAGGGCGTCGAGGTCGAGATTGTGCGCGGCAACGCCGCCCTCGAAGAGGCCGGTTCCATTGGGGCTCTGCTGCGATTCTGAGAATAAACCTGGAGACAGGAGAAAGGGGCGCTGCACATGCAGCGCCCCTTTTAGATCCGGTCACGGGTGCACACAGTACGGGCAGCGCAGACCCCGAATCGCGCCCCCGCCCATCACGTCGCCCTCGCCCATCACGTCGCCCCCGCGGAAGCGGGGGCCCACGTCCTTTCGACAAAGGATGGATGCTGCCTGCGTGTACGTAGGCGCTCATGCGCGAGGGTACTCGCGGCGGGCATGGCGATGGGTCGATTGACAAACGTCACCCCCGCGAAAGCGGGGTCCATCTCTCTTGAGGTGCGTCAAGAGACAATGCAATAGCCGTACAAGGTAGGGGCCGCGGAAATTCGAGGGGATGGGGGTTGCAGGGAGCGAGTTAGAATCGCTCCCAGGGCAGGGTGGCAGGAAACAGGGCGCGGATGAACTCCCAGGCCCGCGCCAGTGCCTCGTCGGGGGTCTCGTCGGCCGCCAGGTGCACGTTGACGCGCATCGACAGCACCCCTTGCTCCGAATCGCGTTCGGGGTCGTCCCATAGGTACCAAAACAGGACCATGAGCTGCCTGCCGGTTTGGGCGTGTTGGGTGAGCAGGTATTGGGCGTACATCGGCTGGTCGTCCAGCGGGGCCGATTTCTGATCCTTTTCGACCACGTTCCACAACTGGCCGGGGTAGCAGGTTTCGGGGGTGTGGCTGAACAGCAAAAAGCTATCCTGGCCCCGGTTGCCGATGAGGGCCAGCGTCACTTCGTGGCCTTGGGCGTCCTGGTAGGTGCGCTGCAGGGCAACGGTGGGATGATTGAGGTAGTAGACCACGTCGGGGTCGTCGGCCAGGAACTCGTCGGGACCGGTCTGGGTCCAGGGACCCAGTTGGGCGGGTAGCCCCTGGGCCATGGTCTCGCTGCTCTCGGCGGTCAGGTCCAGGGGGCTGAGGACGGCCGTCTCGAAGGGTGTGATGCGGTACCAGCCGTCCACGTCGACAAAGTAGGTGTTCAGCGGCGCGGCGGTCGATTCGGCGCCGGCGGTGGGCTGGGCGGGTGCCGGGCGCGCCTGAGAGCGGAGCCGCACCCCCCAACTGAGCGCCACTGCCACAATCAACAGGCCGATGACTAGAAGAAATCGTCGCGAATCTGATGACATCGCAGCAGCCTTCCCGCGAGCAACAACAATCCCAGGGCCAGCAAAAAGAGGACGGGGCTGGACCAATCGTGATAGTAGGACAGGGCGGCGTCGGCGCCCCATACCTGGGCCACCACCAGCAGCAGGCCGACGCGCAAGACGTTAGCCAGCGCCGCCAGGGGCACGACGGCGACCAGGAGGATCAGCTTGGCCCACCAGCGGCCCTGGACGACATAGATCCAGCCGACGCCGACGGTGATCATGGTCACCAGGCTGCGCAGGCCCGAGCAGGGCGCGCCCACCACCACCGTGGTGTTGGGCAGGGCGATCTCGCCGCCCATTTGCTGGGCCTGAATGCCCACCATGCGGGCCAGGCCGGTGGCCCAGCGGGCCGTAAAGGCCTCGAACCAGGGGCTGGCCCGGTCGACGACGGGCAAGGGCACCGCCAGGGCCAGGAAAAGCAAAGGGAAGAGGAGGAGGCGCAGGCGCGGCCAACCTTCCAGGTAGAGGAGGAGGGCCGCTGTCAGACCCACCAGCGCCAGCAGGGCGACGGCATAATTCTGCCAGCTCATGGCCCACAGGGCGACCCCCAGCGCTACCGCCGCCGCCAACAGCCCCAGCCACGAACCGCCTTGGCGCGGCTGGGCCGCCAGCGCCCGCCGCTGCCCCCAGATCAGCAGGGCCGCCAGGGGTGGAATCAATAGGCCATGGGTATAGTAGGGGTTGGTCAGCCAGGAACGGACCAGCCACACGCCAGCCGGGTATGCCAGCATGGCCAGCAACGCCGCGAGGAGGAGATAGGTTGCCA
>CAZNQW010000294.1:0-4506 GCA_964575225.1 uncultured Anaerolineaceae bacterium
CACCCTATCCTACACTCTTTCCCTACACGACGCTCTTCCGATCTAGAGACGGCCTCCTCAGGCCATGGCTCCTGGTCGATGGGCCAAGGCCGCCCCACCACCACCGATCCGATGGGGAGCAACTCCAGCGTGCGTTCCGTTGTCACTCTACCCTCCAAGATAGACGTATTGGGTGTCGAACTGCCAGTCGGGCAGCGCTTCCAGCTCGATTTCAATCCGAGGTCGCAATGGATCGATGCGCTTGACCAAGTGTACGTCAACCACCCGATTGTCGTTGATGTCCAGCGCCTCGCAAATGGCGTCCTGGGTAATCTTTAAGCCGCCATCCAGATCGCGACGGCCCGGGGTCTCAAAGTAAAAGTCGATAAACAGGGCAATAAACCCCTGGCGCAGGCAAGCCACCAACTCTTCCGAAATGGTGCCCTTGGCCCGCAGGTGACGGACGACCAGGGCCACCTCCTTCTTATAAACGCGACTTTCCTTGCTCAATACCCGGCGGCCGTTGACCGTGGCATACTGTTGATTGATACTGGGCGGAAGCGGCAAGACCAGCCGCACCCCCAGGTTCGCACGATTGCTCATGCGACCAGTATAGCACAAAAGTTCTAATAGCGCAAAGAACTTGCACGTTTTTTTCTTCCGATATTATACCATGTCTCGCGGTTTTCGTAAACAACCGCGCACTGATGGTTGTGTTCAAGTCGGTGGGAGATCCCTTGTGGGGGCCTCGGTAGGCCCCCACACCCCCGGTTGGGGCTCTAACGCGCCCGCTGACGGGCAGTCCCGAATCCCACGCATGTAGTGCGTTGCACGGATGGTAGGACTTCAGGGCTTTCCATCGTCACTACGAGCCCAAAAGAGGCGTGGCAGACTTGCCTGGACGTGGGTGAGGACCGATCCTTGCACTTGTTGGACTTCTTGTGTCGACGGAACTGCCAGAGCCCCAATTTCCACCGAAATTGATCCAGAACCTCCGAGCCGGTTCCCTTTTTGCCAAACGTGGGCTGGGCGTGGGCCAAGCGTCATGCAACAGGGAATGGACCGGGCTACAATGAGAATTGACGCAGAGCGAGCCCCTGCCCGCGAGTGCGTGGCCGGAGGGTTCTGCGTACAGCGATCCGTCGGAGGTGTGTTGTTATGAAACTCGGAAAAATGGCTTTGTCTCTCGCTCTGTTGATCGTGGTCGCCGCCCTGGCGAGCTGCGGCGGTACGCCGGCCCCAGAGACCTACACCGATCCCTTTGCCTACTGCGCCGCAGTGGGCACCCTTGACGCGCCCGATGCGGCCTATTCGGGCCCCAAAATGCCGGAGGGTGTGCTTGAGACATTGCGGACGGCGCTGAACACCCCCGATCTGCCCATCGAGATGTTGGAGAACGGATCGTTCTGGCGCTGCATGGACGGCGAGGTTTATGGCTGTTTCGTGGGGGCCAACCTGCCCTGCGAAGCCAAGGCCAATACCGACAAAGCCCCGACGCAGGAGGAGATCGACTTTTGCCAGCAGAACCCCGACTCGGACTTTATCCCGGCGGTGGCCACCGGGCGCGAAACGGTCTACGAATGGCGCTGCCGTGAGGGATCCCCCGAGATCGTCCAGCAGGTGCTCCATCCCGACGCCCAGGGCTTTATTTCCGAGTTCTGGTACAGGCTGGAGGGCGAATAAGCAAGGTCTTGGCGTGCCGAACTCGTATCCCGGTCCTGCTCTGCGGCACAGTCATTTTTACAAGGAGCTGACAGGTCTTCAATCTCCTCTCAGCTCTTTGCGCTTGTACACAGATGTGGATTGGAAGAGGTCGTCCTTTCGGTTTTTCCGTTTCTACCAATTGCGAAGCACGACCGGCAGAAAGACCTTTGGGGGACCTGGCAGCGACAGGGCATAAAGATCACAGGTGCCGCCGTTACCCGAAAAGTAGAGCCAGCCATCGGCAATGGCGACTTGGGTCGTCTCATCCGCTTCGTAGCCCAAGGGGAAGTGGAACAACTGGGTACCGGAGGCCTGATCCAGCGCGTACAGGTTGGTGTCTGACAAGTAGTAGACGACGCCGTTGGCGATCGACGGCGAATAGATCTCATCGTAGCCCAGGTGCTTCCAGTCCTCGCTTCCATCCGCGACATCTAGCGCATACAAATAGGGGTTGGTGGGCACATAGATCTGACCGGCTGCCGGGTCGCAGGCGATTGCGCCGGTGATGGCGGAGATCGCCTTCTGCCAGACGATGGTTGGGGCATCGAGGTCATAGGCCACCAGTTGTTTTTCCGGTTCGTACTGGTAATCAAACCCCACCACCAGTGTGTCGCCGCAGATGGTGTATTGGGTTAACTGCCAGTTATTTTCGGGAGTGGGCCTCTCGTAGGTTGTTTCGATGGTCTGTGTCAGCGGGTCGATGCGAAGCATGGACTCGCCGCGATAGGGGGAGGGGGTGATGGGTACGTCGGCAGCGGCATAGACCTTGCCGCCTGATAGCAGGGCATAACTGCCGACGAAGCTAGCATCGTACAAGGGTTTGCCCATCCACCAGGCGAC
Source organism: uncultured Anaerolineaceae bacterium (assembly GCA_964575225.1). GTDB lineage: Bacteria > Chloroflexota > Anaerolineae > JAAYZQ01 > JAAYZQ01 > CAZNQW01. The sequence goes on from CAZNQW010000294.1 coordinate 2,524, forward strand.
TTGACCGTTGGCCATGTTGATGGCCCACAGCTTGCCGTCGCCGATAAAGGGTTCCTCGAGAATGTACACCACATCGTTTGTCTCGTCGATGGTCGGAACTAGCCTGGCGGCACCCGAGAATCCGACGTCGAAAGTGACCGCTGATTCCCAGATTTGGGCGCCGGTCTGGCCATCGACGGCAAAAAGGTACGTTGGATCGTTCTCCCAGGGATAGATGACCACGCCATCTGTTGAGACAGCCGGCTGGGACGCCCATCCGTTCAATTCGCTCAAGTCCTTGCTAAATGCCCACAGCACATGGCCCGAGCGAGCATTGTAGGCGGTTAGATGGGAGCCGGCGCTGGAATTGTAGAGCAACCCGTTACGCACAGCCGGTGAGCGAAAGACGACGCTGAACCGGCCATCGTTGCAGCCAAGGCCCCAGCGGAGTCGCAATTGGCCGACATTGTCTTTGCCGATGATCGTCTCGGAGGGGTTGTTGCCGGTGAATGCCGAATCGTATCCAAAGTGGAGCCAATCGTCGTCGGCGTCAATTCCAGATGGCCGGTCGAGGGCAGGCAGAGCACGGACGGGCAGGGCCCCTGTCAGCAGAAACGCCAGGAGCAACAGTGGCATGATTCGCAAAGAGCGACATGAGCAAGCGCACATAGGTACCTCCTCGTCAGCGATGGAGCCATTATATCACCGTCTCCAGCCAAAGGCAAGGGTTCTGTCCCTGTTTCTGGAGATTTCACATTTTCTACAGCGGGCCCAACAGAGCATGGGTTGGTGCTGCTTGATGACCGACACGAATGGTGGTACTTCTGCTTTACCCCCCGATCCGCGCCTGCTCGGCGCGGGCCTTGATGCCCAGCAGCATCTTGCGTTCCATCACAAAGGAGATGGGCTCTACCAGGTGCCACACGATGTGGTTGGCTGCGGTCGGCTCGTAGCCGTTGCGGGATCGCACCAATAGGCGCGTCGCGCCCCCCTCTTGCTCCTCTAGGACGAACACCCAGGTCGCGCTCGTCTCGGGCTCTCGGGTGGCGGGATTCAACGCGCACATCACCAGGGCTCGTTCGGGCTGGGTTTCGAGGACCACCTGGCCCGGAAACTGCTTCTCGGCCGGGCCAAATAGCACGGGGTCGCCCACCTCCAGACTCTGGAACTCGGGCGCGATGCGGTCGGCGCTGTGAATATCACAGCCGATCAGGTTTTCCAGGCCGTCGTAGCTGTACAGCCCGCTGCGTCCCTGGCCCATCTGCACCAGCCAGGGCCAGACGGCGACGGGCGGCGCCTGGATGGTGATGCCTCGCGTGGAGGCGATGCGGGGAGTCGGCACGAGGTCGTCGCCCGGCAGGGCCCTCTTGCATTCCTCGGCCGTAGCGCCCCAGCGATTGAACCACAGGCGCGACAGCGGCGCCGTGAGGAGCATGGCAGCCACTTGCACCATGCCGAGGGCTGTGTTGGTGCCAAAAGTTGTCTGTTTCAATCCGTCTCCTTGCCCTCTTGTTTTCCTTATGGGAATTTGGAGGGATCGACCGGCTCAGATCCCACCGTGCCGCCGACCACCCCGTACAGAGTCACTTCCCAGGTCGTGTACTGGGTCGCCGTGGTGGTGAACTCGATGGTGGCATCCAGGCGCTGGTAGGTGGCGTTCTGGGAAAACCGGTTGGTCTCTTTGTTGAACGCATCGCCCTTGCTATAGTACAGGCGGTAGGTGCCGTCGCCGATGCCGGTCATGTTGAACGACTCGCCGTTGCGGATGTAGGCCGATTTGACCGCCTGGTCGTCCAGCCCGGTGAGGATCACCAGGGCGTCGGCGTCGGTGCCGTTTTTGATCAGCAGCTCGCCTTGGCCGCCTGGAGCGCGATCTTCCAACAACCCGGTCGGCGGGCGAAAGGGCGGCGGCGGAGTGGCCGTTGGCGGCAGGGGGGTGGGAGTGGGGGCAGGCGTGTTCGTGGGCCCCGGGGTGTTGGTGGGCAGCGGGGTGTCGGTTGGCAC
>CAZNQW010000295.1:0-4480 GCA_964575225.1 uncultured Anaerolineaceae bacterium
TGACGCCGGCGATGGTCACCGCCACCAGCACCTGGTTGCAGGTCTTGACCGTCTGTCCGGCACCGAGGGGTCCGCACAGCACAGCGCTTTTGCCCAACACGCCAAACACAGGCTGCACCTCGTCGAACGTAGCTTGATCGCCACCGACCATAATCGACAGGGTCCCCTGCTGTGCGCCCACGTCGCCGCCACTGACTGGCGCATCGAGGCAGCGAACGCCTTTTTCGGCCAGGGCCTGGCCCACCCGCACCGCCGTGGAGGGGGCAATGGTGCTCATATCGACGTAGATGAGGCCCTCACGCGCGCCCTCGACGATGCCCTCGGGGCCCAAGGCCACTTTGTCGACGTCGGGCGAGTCGGGCAACATGGTAATGACTAGGTCGCTGCGCCGGGCCACCTCCGCAGGTGAAAACGCTTCGGCGGCGCCCGCAGCGACCACCTCGTCTACGGGGGGACGGCTGCGGCTGTTGACGACCAGAGAATAGCCTGCTTTCAGCAGGTTGAGTGCCATAGGCTTGCCCATAATGCCCAGGCCGATAAAACCGATGGTAGGTTGCTTCATGAGACGCTCCTTTGCTTCCATAGTGCCCGCCAGATGCAGGCGCGGGCGTTTGACCGATTCTGGAAAACATTGTACAATAAGCCGGTTCTCAAGCCAAATTACCGACCGAGTGTGTGTACCATGCCAATCTACGAGTACCAGTGCGCCGACTGCGGCGCCAAATTTGGAAAACTGCGCCCCATGAGCCAAGCCGCATCGCCTGCCACCTGCAGCCAATGCGGCAGCGATCGCACATCCCGGGCCATCTCTCTTTTCTCTGCCGTGAGCAAGGGCAGCAACGGCGACAGCCGCACCGTGACCGGCGGCAGCAGTTGCGCCTCGTGCGCCACGCACAACTGCTCGACCTGCGGGCAGTAACTATCCCGATTAAGGAAGGCGGAACCGATTCATGGATCTTTTTGAAAAGTGCAGGAACTGGACCGATGCACGGGAATTGATCGCTTCGGGGTTTTACCCCTATTTCATGCCTCTGGACGACACCGAAGGCACTGAGGTCACCATCGGCGACAAGAAACTGGTGATGATTGGCTCCAACAACTACCTGGGATTGACCACCCATCCCCACGTTCGGGAAGCGGCCATCGAAGCCACTCGCCAGTTCGGCACCAGTTGCACCGGTTCCCGGTTCCTTAACGGCACACTGGCCTGGCACCTGGAACTGGAAAAACGACTGGCCGAGTATGTGGAAAAAGAGGCCGCTCTGGTGTTCAGCACAGGCTATCAGGTCAACCTCGGCACCATTTCCGCCCTCATCGGTCGGGGTGATACCGTAGTCACCGACAAGGATGACCACGCCAGCATCGTCGATGGCTGCCGCCTTTCCTTTGGCACCATGAAAAGGTACCGCCACAACGACATGGCAGATCTGGAGCGCGTTCTGAGCAGCATCCCTGAGGAAGCGGGCCGGCTGGTGGTAGTCGATGGCGTATTCAGTATGGGTGGAGACATCGCTCCCCTGCCAGAGATCATCCCCCTCTGCAAGAAATATGGAGCCCGGCTGATGGTGGACGACGCTCATTCAATTGGCGTACTGGGCGGGGGCAAGGGCACAGGCATTCATCTGGGTGTGAACGACGACGTCGACCTGGTGATGGGCACCTTTAGCAAGTCTTTTGCTTCGCTGGGCGGGTTCATTGCCGGTTCGGAGGATGTGATCCACTATGTCCAGCATCACGCCCGCTCGCTGATCTTTAGCGCCTCCATGCCCCCCGGCAACGTCGCTGCCGTGTCGGCGGCGCTGGACGTGATGATCGACGAGCCCGAGCGGATCGTGCGCGTAAATGAAATCGGCGAGCGAATGCGCGGCGAATATGCCAAACTGGGCTTTAACACCGGCCCGAGCGAAACGCCCATCATCCCGATCATCATCGGCGACCAGAACGCAACGTTCTTGACGTGGCGCATGTTGTTCGAAGAAGGGGTGTATACCAATCCAGTGATCCCGCCCGCTGTGCCGCCGAACCTGTCCCTGTTGCGCACCAGCTACATGGCCACGCACACCGACGAGCAGATGGACTTTGTCCTGGAGAAATTCGCCCGTGTAGGGCGCATGCTCAGCCTGATCCCCTAGGACCGACCCACAGAAAAGACCTGGAGCCGGGCGAGTTCAACGTTGCCCGGCTCCTTCTGTTTTGGTCTATCGATTCCACCGCCTATCCTAATCCACCGCCCGGGCGTACGCAAATTGAAAGATCGAGTCATAGCGCGGCAATGTCAGCTTTTCCGCCTCCAGCACTTCTATGGAAACCTCCCGCTTGGCCTGGCCAATCAAATCCACCATTCCGCCGGTGCGCAGTAAGGCCGTCTTCAGAGATTCTGACTGACCGATGGCCTGCAGCCGGTAGGGCGCCTCAATGGGTTGGCCGTCTACGGTCACATGCTGCCCGTCGGTGCCAATGGCCGACCAGGCCACCAAGCGGCGCCCGTTCAAGGCCAGTGATTCGGCGCCGGCATTTCTCAGCTCGTTGATCAGATCGTGCAGGTCCAAGACGCTGATCGGCCCGGTGAGGATCAGTTCCACGCCAGGCCCCGATACCTCGATCAAGCCGTTGGCGATGCGCAGGTAGTTGACTTCGCCCACCAACGATTCCATGACCCCACCCCCGCCCACCTGGTCCAGATCGGCCAATTGCTGTTCCACCGACTCGATCTCTTGTCTCAAACGGCTGTTGCCGTCGATCAAGTCGATGAGCAGGAATTCCCACTCGGTTCCCAGGGCTTTCTGCCGCGCGCTCGATTCGGTTCGCAACTGAACCACTAGCAGCAGCCCCAAAAGCAAGCACCCTGCGGTCAGCAAAAGGGTGGGAAGCCAAGATCGGAGTCGCATGGTGTTACTCCCCAGGCCTTGCATAGTGGATGGAAAAGCTGCCGCTGTAGGCCGGTAGGGTCAGATTGGCCATCGCTTTGACATCGAAACGGATCCCGTACAGGCGCTGCTTTTCCTTCAACTCGGGAAGATAGGAGGGATTGCGCAAGGTATCCAGCAGCACCCGCGATTGGCCCACAGCCCGGATCACATACGGTGGGGAAAGCCGGGTATCGTTGACGAGCACGGTGCTGCCCACGCAATAGATCGACGAGTTGCTTACCAGCCGCTCATCGTTGATGGCAATGGCCTCAGCCCCAGCCATCCACAGCAGGTTGACAATATCGCGCAGGTCATACTCGTGAATGATGTAGGCATTGGGATCGGCTCTGGCTGGCACCGCGGCAGGACTGTCGTCAAGGGTCACTACGATGCCTGGGCCTTCCAAGGGAATGAGGCCGGCCATAAGCTGCTGGCGGCTGAGTTCAGTGTTCAGAGCCCGCAGTCGATCGGTGCGCGCCGATACCTCCTGCTGGCGCTCGGCCAGTTGACGGCGCAGATCGGCCAAATCCGACTTGAGCTCGCCCTGTTCAGCCTCCAGCCTCCGAATGCCCTCCCAGACAGCATCGCCCGGCAAGCTATCCGGGGGGAGGCTAGCACTGGCCTGGGCACGCCACGTCGCACTGATCAGCAAACCCAAGGTCACGCCGACCAATAAAAAAATGACGCTTGTGCCCAGAGAAATCCGATCCCGTTTCATCGCTTGCGAGCAGTCCTGAAAAACAGCCACCAACTACCCAACCCAAATCCCTGATGGAAAAAGCTAACCGGTTTTGTCGATAAAGGCATCCCAATCAACACCCAAAGAGCCAGGGCCTTGCCAGAAAGCCCCCTGGCTGCACAGGTGGTGGGGATGTCTCACGAACTCGATCCCTACCCGGCCCAGACAAAAGAATATTCCGAGTGGAGGGTGCTAGCTAGGGGTTGGTCGCTGGCTGCACCTGGATATCGTACGCTTTGCGGTTGTCGGTCAGGTCGCTTTCCCCAGGCACCGCATCGACGATCACTTCCAACGAGTAGGTTTTGTGCAACGGAATGGATCCCAGTTGCCCAAAGCGCACGACCTGAATCTCGCCAGGGGCTATGCTGGAGATGCTGGCCCCCTGCGTCAGGAGAAATTCAGGGTCCTCCCCCGTCGAGAGCTGCGCCCGCACGGTCACATCCTGTTCTTTGATGGCACCCATGTTTTCAATAGCCACCAGCAGCGAAATGGGCTGCCGCCTGAGGAGAAGCTGTTCATATTCCAAGGGCGGCTCAAAGTCCACCGCCAACACTACCAGGTTTCTTTCCAGCGTGCCTTTGGACAAAGGGCTCGTCAGGGCTTCGGGTGTATAGACGACCGGTGTGGCATCCATGACCTTTACCTCTGCACACCCTGCCAGTACAAGAACAGCCACCAACCATGCACCAGCACTGCAAAGCCCCCATCGACTACGTCTGGGTAGCATTCGTGCGCCTCCTTTAGAGTCCGTGCCACAGGTTCATGGCGCAAACCGAGTGTCTTGATTCACTATACACGATCGATTCCGATTTGTCAAGCATCGTGGAAAAGC
>CAZNQW010000296.1:0-4454 GCA_964575225.1 uncultured Anaerolineaceae bacterium
GTTGCTCTGTCAGACCATCCATCCCGACAAGTTTTCCAAGATCCGGGACTATCTTCAGCCCAATTTCGACATCCGACTCGTGGGCTACGATCCGGGCACGGGCCAGCTTGACCTCGCCGACCTGGATCGGCAGCTATCAGAGGCTAGCGCGGCCGTCTTGTTCGAGAACCCCTCCTATCTAGGTTTTGTGGAAACCCAGGGCCAGGCCATCGCCGATTCGGCGCACCGGCATGGGGCCGTCGTAGTGGTCAGCGTCGAACCGACCTCCCTTGGGGTCCTCACCCCGCCCTCCCGCTACGGCGCCGACCTTGTCTGTGGTGACATCCAGCCCCTGGGCATGCACATGCAATATGGTGGCGGGCACGGGGGCTTTATCGCCAGCCGCGACGAGGAGGCCTATGTCATGGAATATCCCTCGCGCCTCTTTGGGATTGCGCCCACTCGGGTCCCCGGCGAGTATGGCTTTGGCGACGTGGCTTACGAACGAACCTCCTTTGCCATTCGGGAAGAGGGCAAAGAGTGGGTCGGAACGGCGGCAGCGCTGTGGGGGATCACGGCTGGGGTGTACCTGGCCTTGATGGGCCCCCAAGGCATGCACGAGCTGGGCGAGGGCCTTATGGCCCGCGCTCGCTATGCCGCCTTGCAGTTGGATCGGATCCCGGGGGTGCGCGCGCCGGTCTTTCAGGCGCCCTTTTACCAGGAGTTTGTCGTGGATCTGAATGGGACGGGCCGGGCTGTGTCTGAGATAAATCGAGCCCTGCTCCAACAGGGGATTCTCGGGGGCAAAGACCTCTCGGGCGAATTTCCCGAACTGGGCCAATGCGCTCTGTTCTGTGTATCAGAGGTGCACACCCAGCAGGACATCGACCGGCTGGCGGCTGCTTTGAAGGAGGCTGTGAGCTGACATGGCCCAACAAGACATCTCCCTGCATCGGTTCACCAATGGACGGCTCAACCTGCGGCGGTTCCACCAGGCTCGGTGGGACGAGCCGGTGATCATGGAACTGGGCCGCGAGGGACAGCGTGGCATTCTTGTGCCGAAGGTCGAAGGGGGCATCCGGGAGCAGGTGGGTGACGGGCTGGAAACCCTTCCCGATTCGATGCGCCGCGCCACGCCGCCGCGCCTGCCCGAACTCTCCCAGCCCCAGGTGTTGCGCCACTATATGCGCCTGTCTCAGGAGAACCTGGGCGCCGACCTCAACGTGGATGTGGGCCAGGGGACCTGCACCATGAAGTACAGCCCCAAGATCAACGACCAACTGGCGGCGGCGCCCGAAATGGCCGATCTGCACCCATTGCAGGACGTTGACACCGTCCAGGGCATTTTGGAACTGATGGCGCGCTTTGAGGCGATCCTCCAAGAGATCTCGGGGATGGATCGCTTCACGTTGCAGCCGGGCGCGGGTTCGGCGGCCATTTATACCAATGCCTCTATCATCCGCGCCTACCACGCCGCGCGCGGCGAGGCCGATCAGCGGGATGAGATGATTACCACCATCTTTTCCCACCCCTCGAACGCGGCTTGTGCCCGGACTGCCGGTTTTCGGGTGATCACCCTTTATCCCGATGAGGATGGCTATCCCGATCTGGAGGCGCTGCGGGCCGTTGTCTCGGAACGGACGGCAGGCTTGATGATCACCAACCCCGAAGATACCGGCATCTACAATCCCCGGATCACAGAGTTTGTGCGGGTGGTGCATGAAGCGGGAGGGCTGTGTGCCTACGATCAGGCCAACGCCAACGGCATTCTGGGTATCACCCGAGCCCGAGAAGCGGGATTCGATCTCTGCCATTTCAACTTGCACAAGACCTTTTCCACGCCCCATGGCTGCGGGGGGCCGGGCGGCGGCGTGTGTGGCGTCACCGCGGAGCTGGCCCCCTTCCTGCCGGTGCCCACCGTCGAGTTTGACAGCAGCCGCTACTACCTGGACTGGGATCGGCCCGACAGCATCGGCAAGATCGGCCCGTTCTATGGCAACGCTTCTGTGATCCTCAAGGCCTATGCCTGGGTCATGAGCTTGGGCGCCGAGGGGTTGCGCGAGGTGGCCGAGATCGCCGTCCTGAACAACAACTATATGCTGGCGCACATGAAAAAGATCAAAGGGGTAAGTGCGCCCTATGCCCCGGGCAAGCGCCGCATCGAACAGGTGCGGTACAGCTGGCAGGCTCTCACAGAAGAGACCGGCGTCCACTCGGAGGAGCTGGGCCTGCGAGCGGCCGATTTTGGCGTGCACTATTGGACCAGTCATCACCCCTTTGTGGTGCCCGAACCCTGTACGCTGGAACCCACCGAGTCCTATGCCAAGGAAGAGTTGGACGAGTATCTGGACATCCTGGCCCACGTGGCCCAAGAGGCCTACAGCGATCCCGAGCGGGTCAAAACGGCGCCCCATAACAGCACCATCCACACCATCGAGCATGCCCCCTTTGACGACCCGGCCCAGTGGGCCACCACCTGGCGGGCCTATCGGCGCAAGGTTCAGCAACCGATTCAAGGAGAAGAGCCGTGAAGCTGGGATTGATCATCAACCCGGTCGCGGGTATCGGGGGCCGGGTGGGCCTCAAGGGCAGCGACGGCGCCGAGATCCAGCGCAGGGCCCTTGAGCTGGGCGCGGTGCCCCGGGCTCAGGAGCGTGCCATCGCCGCCCTCCCGCGCCTGTCCTCGGTTGAGGGTCTAGAGGTTGTGACTTATCCGGGGGAGATGGGCGAGGAGGCCGCCCGCGCCTGCGGTTTTGAACCGACGGTGATCGGTTCGGTCGCCCCGGGCCACACCACGGCGGCCGATACCCGCCAGGCCGCTCGCGAACTGCTCGAATTGGGCGTCGATCTGCTGTTGTTCGCCGGCGGTGACGGTACCGCCCGGGATGTCTATCAGGCCGTCGGGCTCGATCTGGTAGCGTTGGGTATCCCGGCGGGCGTCAAAATCCACTCGGCCGTGTATGCCACCAGTCCCGGCAGTGCCGGTGAACTTGCGGCCCTCTACCTGGAGGGCCGGATCGATTCGGTGCGCGAGGCCGAAGTGATGGACATCGACGAGGAAGGGGTGCGCCAGGGGGTCGTCTCGGCCAAGCTGTACGGCTATCTCAAGGTCCCCTTTCGCCCGAGCATGGTGCAAAACCTCAAAATGCCGAGCACGGGCGAGCAGGCGGCTGTGGTCGAGATCGCCCACGATGTGGTGGACACAATGGAGCCGGGCTGGCTGTACCTGATCGGCCCCGGGACCACCACGCGGGCCATCGCCGAAGAGCTGGGACTGCCCAAGACCCTGATCGGCGTCGATGTGGTGGCCCTCCACGAGAGCACCGGCGAGGCGGAATTGATTGCCGCCGACGCCAACGAGTCCCAGTTGCTGGCGCTGTTGGATGGGCAAAAGGCCAAGATCGTGGTCACGATCATTGGTGGACAGGGCTATATCTTTGGACGCGGCAACCAGCAGATCAGTCCCCAGGTCATCCAGGCTGTGGTGGGCGGTGCGCCGCGCCCCTGGGACCATATCCTGGTGGTCAGCGCCCCCACCAAGCTCCATGCGTTGGGCAGCCGTCCCCTGCTGGTGGACACGGGCGACCCGGCCCTGGACGAAAAGCTGTCGGGCTATGTCCAGGTGATCACGGGCTATCGGGAAAAAGCCGTGCGCAAGGTTTCGCGCTGAACGGCGCGCACTTGAGGAGGAAAAGCAATGACGTTGGCAGGCAAGGTGGCCCTGGTGACGGGTGGAGCTTCGGGCATTGGCCGGGCGACGGCGTTGTTGCTCGCCCGTGAGGGGGCGGCGGTCGCCGTGGTGGATCGGAATCAACCACAGGCCGAGATCGTGGCGGCCCAGATCCATCAGGAAGGCGGACAGGCCATTGCCGTGGGCTGCGATGTGAGTGGGGCTGCCGATTGCCAGCGGGCCGTGGCCGAGACGGTCGCTGCCTTTGGCGGGCTGGATATCCTCTTTAACAACGCCGGCATCATCCGGCGGGCCGATGTGCTGGATACCACCGAAGAGGAATGGGACCGGGTCATGGCCGTCAACGTCAAGGCGGTTTTTTTGATGTCCAAATTTGCCGTGCCGGTGATGGCCGAGCGGGGTGGGGGAGCCATCGTCAACACCGGCTCGGGTTGGGGACTGATGGGCGGTCGAAATGCCGTGTCCTACTGCGCTTCCAAGGGAGCGGTGGTGAACATGACCCGGGCCATGGCTCTGGATCACGCCGCGCAAAAGATCCGCGTCAATTGCGTGTGCCCCGGCGATACCCACACCGATATGCTCCGCAACGAGGCCCAGCAGTTGGGCCAGCCGGAAGAACGCTTTTTGCAGGATGCCGCCGACCGCCCTCTGGGCCGCATCGGCACGCCGGAGGACATTGCCCAGGCGGTCCTCTACCTGGTCGGCGATACGGCCTCTTTTGTCACCGGGGCTGTGCTTGTGGTGGACGGCGGCGGCTTGGCCGGATGATGGATCGGTTTTTGGG
>CAZNQW010000297.1:0-4449 GCA_964575225.1 uncultured Anaerolineaceae bacterium
CATACGAGATGGAATCTCGTGACTGGAGTTCAGAGTGTGCTCTTCCGATCTCTGGTCCATCAGGCTGACGTGTACCTCGGGCGACAGCTCCTCGGCGATCCACCGCAGCACCTGGGCGCTGCCGGCCAATCCCTCGGGCAGCACCATGTGGCGGATCACCAACCCCCGCCGGGCCATGCCCTCCTCGTCCACCACCAGGTCCACGCCCACCTGGCGGACGATCTCGGCCAGGGCGGCGCGGTTGTGCTCGACATAATCGGGAAATCCCGAAAGGCGCCGGGCTGTGGCGTTGTCGGCAAATTTGGCGTCGGGCAGCCAGATATCGACGACGCCCTCCAACAGGCGCAGGACCTCCACCCGCTCGTAGCCGCTGGTGTTGTAGACCAGGGGCAGGTGCAGGCCGCCCTCGATGGCTTGGGGCAGGGCGGCTAGAATCTGGGGCATAAAGTGGGTGGGCGTCACCAGGTTGAGGTTGTGGGCCTTTTTGCGCTGAAGTTCCAGCATCATCTCGGCCAGCCGCTCAACGCGGACCTCCTGCCCGTAGCCGTATTGGCTGATGGGATAGTTCTGGCAAAAGCGGCAGCGGCCGGTGCAGCCCGAGAAAAAGAGGGTGCCCGAGCCGCGGGTGCCGCTGATGGGCGGCTCTTCCCAGGCGTGCAGATTCCAGCTCGAGATTTTGGGCAGCGCCCCCATACGACACACGCCCTGCTCGCCCCCAAGCCGGTCCACGCCGCAGCGGTGGGGACACAGCTCGCAGGGCGCCAGCAGGGCCCACGCCTGTTCGATGCGGCGGGCCAGCTCTCCGCTGCGATGCAGGGCCAGATATCCGGGTTCGATCGTGGTCATGGACCGCCTTTCTGTGGGGCCCGCGCCTTTGCGGCGGGCCGGTTGGCCGCATTATAGAGGGGAACGGCCTGCCTGTCAACTGCCGCGTCGTCATGCCGCGCCCGCCCCATGGACCCCCGTTTTCACGGGGGTGACGATTCCTAAAGTGCGGACCCTGTGGGTGCGGGTTAGCGATGGGGCTGGACGGGGTGGCCTGGTAGGGGCGACGCATGCGTCGCCCGTACGATGGGTGACGGGATCCGGTCCCAACTGACAAGATGGGCCTGGTACGGGCCGGTTTGAAACCGGCCCCTACGGTCTGCAAGCGCGAACCCATGGGCCCCCGCTTCCGCGGGGGTGACAATCAAAACGCCATGTTTTTATGCGATCTTAACCCCAAAACCTGGACAAAGCCTTGACAAAAAGGGGCTGCAGTGCTATACTACGTGCGCATCGTGAACCCAACGTCATAAGGAGGGAACCCAACGTGACCATACGAGTGGTGACGGACAGCAACTGCGACCTGCCCCCGGACCTGGTGGAGCAACACGGCATCGCCGTGGTCCCGCTCCACATCAACGTGGGCCGGGAAAGCTACCTCGATGGCGTCGAAATGTCGCGCCAGCAATTCTACGAAGGGCTGCCTTCCTTTTCAGCCCACCCCACTACCTCAGTGCCCTCGCCGGGCGAATTCTACCAGGTCTATCGCCGCCTGGCAGACGAAGGTGCCGACCAGATCCTCTCCATCCACATCTCGGTGGCCCTCAGCGCCGTCGTCAATTCAGCGCGCCTGGCGGCCGAAGAACTGCCCACCCTGCCGGTGACCGTCTACGACTCGGGCAACCTGACCTTGGGCACCGGCTTTCAGGTCCTGGCGGCGGCCCAAGCGGCCGCCGACGGCGCCACCATGGACGAGATCCTGGCGCTGCTGCAGGACCAAAATGGCCGTACCCATACCTATGCGGTCCTCGACACCCTGGAGTACCTGCGGCGCAGCGGTCGCCTCAGCCGGTTGCAGATGCACCTGGGGTCCCTACTCCAGCTCAAGCCCATCATCACCATGAACGCCGGCGAGCCCGGCCTGGAGCGGGTCCGCACCCGGAAAGCGGCCGAGGCTCGCTTGCTGCAGATGGTCGAGGACCTGGGCCCGCTGGAGCACTTGGCCGTGGTCCACACCCACGCCCCCCAGCGAGTGCCAATATTGCAGGAAATGGCCCGTCCCCTGTTTCCCAGCGGGCAACCCTCCCTGGTGGCCGAAGTGACGTCGGTTATCGGCTCGCACATCGGGCCGGGGGCCGCCGGCTTTGTGGCTGTGCAGGCGCCCCGCGCCTGACCCTATTTGCACGGGAAAGGAACCTCTCATGTCATTTATCCAAGTCTACCTGATCGGATTGGCCGTGGTGATGGCCTTTATGGCCGTTCTGTGGCTGGTCAGCCTCAAGCTGCGCAATTCCAGCATCGTCGATCCCTTTTGGGGCACCGGTTTTGTGATTGCCAACTGGGTCTATTTCGCCCTGACGCCCGATGGCTTTGCCGGACGCAAGTGGCTCATCGCCATCCTGGTCACCATTTGGGGGCTGCGCTTGTCCCTCTACTTGCTGTGGCGCAACTGGGGCAAGCCCGAGGACTTTCGCTACCAGAAATTCCGCAGCGACGCCGGCGCCAAGTGGTGGTGGTACAGCTTTTTCAAGGTCTTTGCCCTACAGGGCCTCTTGCTGTGGATCATCTCGGCGCCCCTGCTGGCAGCGCAGATCAGTCCCACCCCCGACCGGCTGACGGTCATTGACTTTCTGGCTTTGTTGGTGTGGGCCGTGGGCTTCTTTTTCGAGTCCGTGGGCGATTTTCAACTGTCTCGCTTCAAGGCCAACCCGGCCAACAAGGGCAAGCTCCTGGACCGGGGTGTGTGGCGCTACACCCGCCATCCCAACTACTTTGGCGACGCCACCCAGTGGTGGGCCTATTACCTCATCGCCCTGGTGGCGGGAGGTTGGTGGACGCTCTTTAGCCCCATCATCATGACGATCCTGCTGCGGCGGGTATCGGGCGTCACCCTGTTGGAAAAGACCCTGAAGAACACCAAGCCGGGCTACCAAGAATATGTGGAGCGCACCAACGCCTTTATCCCCTGGTTTCCCAAGAAAAAGGCCTGAGCCAATGCGTTGCATGGAGGCACAGCACCGATCGTGAATGAGCGAGACGGTCCCTTTTTTAACCTCAAGGCCGTGGTGCAGCAAACCGGCCTGCAACCCGACACCCTGCGGGCCTGGGAGCGCCGTTATGGCCTGCCCTCCCCGGAGCGGAGCGCGGGCGGTCACCGGATGTACACCCAACAGGACATCGAGACCGTCCGCTGGTTGATGGCCCGCCAACGTGAGGGATTGGCCATCCGGCGGGCCGTCGACCTGTGGCGACAGATAGAGTCCGAGGGGCGCGACCCCCTGGCGGACGCCCCGGTCAGGGCCGACCCAGCCGAGGCAATGCCGGCGGTGGGTGAGACCCTCATCGAACTGCGCCACGGATGGCTGGGCGCCTGCCTGGCCTATCGCGAGCGGGAGGCCGAGCAGGTTCTGGCCCAGGCCTTTGCTCTCTATTCCCCCGAAGTGGTGGTATTTGAGGTGCTGCAAAAGGGCTTGGCCGAGATCGGCGACGGCTGGTACCGCGGCGACGTGAGCGTCCAGCAGGAGCATTTCTGCACGGCCCTCGCCCTGCGCCGTCTCGAGGCCCTGATCCTGGCCTGCCCGCCGCCCACCCGACCGGAGCGCATCCTGGCGGCCTGCCCGCCGGACGAGGAGCACAGCCTGGCCCTGTTGCTGGTCACTTTTCTGTTGCGGCGTAAGGGCTGGGATGTGGTTTACCTGGGTGCAAACGTGCCCCCCGATCGGCTGGAAGCGACCATTGCCTCCACGCGGCCCCAGTTGGTGATCCTGACGGCCCAGCGATTGGCTGCCGCAGCGTCGCTGCGGCGCATGGCCCGCCAGGTGCAGGCCGAGGGGGTGGCGGTGGGCTTTGGCGGCCGGGTGTTTACCCTGTTGCCCGACCTGCGGGCGCGGATCCCCGGCCACTTTTTGGGCGAGCGCCTGGAGGGGGTGACCGATCGGGTGGATGCGCTGCTGGCGGCGTCCCGTCCCATCGTCGAGGCGCTGCCCCTGACCGAGCCCCAGACTGAGGCCTGCACCCACCTGCACCAGCACCTGGGCGCCATCGAGGCCCAAGTGGATCGGGAGCTGGGTTTGATGGGCATCCGTCCCGACCACCTGTCCATTGCCCATCGCGAACTGGCGGCCAACCTGTGCGCGGCCCTCGAGCTGGGCGATAGCCGCTGGCTGGGCGGCGATCTGCATTGGCTGCGCGGCCTTTTGGACCACTATCGGCTGCCGTCCGGCCTGCTGCGCGAGTATCTACGGGCGTACCGGTCCGCCGTCGGCGAGCAGCTTGGCCCTCAGGCAGAGCCCATTGTGGCCTGGTTGGACGAGGCGATGGCCACCCACAGTTGGTAGGCCACGGGAATAAAGGAGGAAGAGGTATGCGCGTCATTATCACCGGAGGCACGGGTCTGATCGGCACCGCCCTGGCCCAAAACCTGGTTTCCGATGGATGCGAGGTCATCATCCTCACCCGCTCGCC
>CAZNQW010000298.1:0-4386 GCA_964575225.1 uncultured Anaerolineaceae bacterium
CTGGGCTATGGGCGCCAGTTCCTATCCTTTCCCTTTGTCCAAAACGCCATCGGCATGTGGGTCAACGACACGCTGCTAGCCCAGGCCGGGTGGAATAAACCACCTGTCACCTGGGACCAGTTCGAACAGGCCTGCTTCGATGTGTATGCAACCACCGGCATCGGCTGCTATCCCTATATCGAGAGCGTGTCGACGGTTAACGCCTGGCTATACAGTCGGGGAGGCCAGCAGATCGATCCTGGCGGGCAGAAAGCTACTTTTAACGACCCCGCTGGCGTCGAGAGCCTGGCACTGCTGCGCCGCCTGATCGACTCGGGGCTGGCCTGGCGACCAGAAAGCGAGTATGGGGACTACCTCGCCTTTGTCCAGGGACAAGCCGCCTTTACCTTTTCCTCCACCGGCGCCGGCCCTCTGTATGCCGAAGCCTACGACGCTGCCATTCAGCAGGGAGCGCCGCCTTTTGAATGGCACCAAACTATGATCCCGCAAAGCGATCCCCAAAACCCGGCTACGGTGGCCTATGGTGCCAACTTTTTCGTGGTGAGCAGCAACGTGGAGCGCGAGAGATCGGCCTGGCGCTTCATCCGCTGGTTCACAGCCCCACCGCAAAGCGCTCGCTGGTCTGCCGATCTGCAGGCTGCCCCGGTGCGCCTGTCGGCAGTGGAACTGATGACGGACACCCGGACCACCTATCCCTTTTACGAGACCCAGGTGCAAGAGATCCTGCCCTACACCCGCCCTGAACCGGCAGCCGCAGCCGAACTCACGATCCGAGATATCCTCTATACGGCCATTCTTTCGGTCACACAGGGGCTGGCCGATCCGCAAACCGCGCTGAACCAGGCAGCTGCCAAGGCCAACGCGGTGCTGGCTGCCCAGCCCTGATTTTCCACGGGTGGGTCGGCCCAGATCCGGCCCCTCGAACCCCGACGGCGCCCTTGCGTCCGCCGGTGATTCACTCAAGGAGCCGCTACGTCTTGCGCACCATACTCTTTGCCGATCATGTGGCTTCGGAACTGGCGCGCGCCAGTTTCAGACTCCCTCGTCGCTGGCTGAAAATCAGCACTGCGATCCTGTCCTTGGCCGCCGGCCTGGCCTTGGTGTGGGTTATAAGGGCAGAGGCAAAGGCCTGGATCTTTTTCCTCTCGGCTGGACTGGCCTTGCTATCGGCCGGCGGCCTTGCCTACTATGAATGGCAATATCGGCATCAGGCAGGCAAGCGGGCCCAGTTGGCAGCAGGGCTTGCCGGACAAAGATGCGTGCCCGATGCGCTGGCCCATCTGCCCGACGACTATTACCTCATCAGCAACCTGGCGCTGCCGGGCCGGGCCGACGACATCGACCACCTTGTGGTGGGGCCCAATGGCATCTTTGCGCTGGAGGCCAAACACCATCGAGGGCGTATTTTTGTCCAGGACGGACAGTGGTACCAGGCCAAGAAGAGCCAGAAAGGACGGCTCCAACCCGAGGTGCCGCGCCGAGACCCGGTGGCCCAACTCAAAAGAAACGTGGATTATCTGCGCACCTGCATCAACCACACCGACCGGGCCCTGGGCCGCCGAACCGCACTGTGGATCGAGGGGGCGGTGGTCTATACCCATCCCGACGTCGAACTGGATCTTCCCAAGCAGGTGACCAAGTCGCTGGTCTTTCCCGTGCTAAAAGCCCAAGACCTGGCGGCCTATATCACCGGATTTACGCCCCGTCGGCCCTATACCAAAAGCCAGATTCGCCAGATCATCAGTCTATTGGGACACCTGCAAGCGCCAGCGGCCCATCACTGAGCGGGGCAGCGGCGACCTGATCCAACAGGTCGTCGTATGACGGCGCCATCCTCTGCCAATCGTAACCGGCCATCTGCTGCTGTAGAGATTCGGTGGCCCTTTCGGGCCTGCCCGCCAATGCCTGCCGCAGGCGGGCCAGCAACCCCTCCCAGTCATCGTACAAACAAAGGTCATGCCATTGGACCGGGATCAACTCGGGATAGGCCAGTCGCCGGGGCAGGATCGGGAAGCAGCCACAATAGCAGGCCTCGAAGATTGCCGCCCCAAAAAAGTCGTGGATCGCCGTACTGACGACCAGGTCAGCCCGCCACAACAGGCGCGCGTAGGTGGCCGAATCCTCCGCGTACCCAAAGTGGACGATGCGGTTGCCCAGGCGGCGCCGTGCCTCCAAAAACTCCTCAGGCTCCTGGCGCAGGTTCTCGCCCAATAGCAGCACCCCGAAATCGAGCCCTTCGTCGGCCAGGGTGTAAAGAGCGCGGAAAAAGGTCTCGGGGTCCTTGTCGTACTCCCAGCGATGATTCCACAGGATCACGGGCCGGCCTCGGTGCGGCTCGACGGGCTGGGTTCGATCCAGACGAGCCAGATCCAGGCCCAAGGGAAGCACTTGCGACCGGGCCCTCAGCGCCTCGACCGTCCACAACTCGGTGTAATCAGGATAATGCTTGAGCAACCGGGGCAGCTCATCCAAAAAGCTGTCACGATGATAGGCCGAGTTGAAACACACACAGTCGGCCCGCAGGGCACTGACCAGGTTGATAAAGCCGTAACCCAAGTCCCGCTTTTCGCCGGGCCGGAGGGGATAGGTCAACTGGTTCTCGTGAAAGTAAAAGACCAGGGGGACCTCAGCCAGCCGCTGCCCGGCAAAGGACAGAAAGACGGGAACGTTGAGCATGCTGGTCGCCAGGATCAGGTCGGGCGTTTCGTCCAGGGCCTGGGCCTGGCGGGCCAGGGTGAGCGCCCCGCCCTGCATCCGCCATTTCCAGAATTGGCCGGGCAGGGTGAGCAACCGCACCGAGTGGCGGCTGTGCTCGCGATAGCCCCGCGCCCAGGCCTCGTGGGAGCCGGTAAAGTAGGGCTCGATCAACCAAACGTTCATCAACCGAGGTACAGAGCCGCGATCCGTTCGACGTGCCCCGGCAACAGACCCACATGCTCCAGATGGGTGTAGGATTGGGCCAGCTCCTGGGGCGTCACCGAAGCATGCTCGTGCTGCCAGGTGATGGCATACGGAATGTGGACGGCATGCCCGCCCAGCCCCACCACCGGCAGGACGTCGGAGCGCAGGGAATTGCCCACCATCAGGAACCGCTGGGGCGAGATCTGATGCTTGCGGAGCAGGGTACGATAGACCTCCTCCGTCTTGGCGCTCACCACCTCTACATGGTAAAAGTAGGGGGCCAGCCCCGAGCGCTCCATCTTGTCCTCCTGGTCCAACAGATCGCCTTTGGTGATGACCATCAAGGTATGCGAACTCGCCAGAGTGGGGATGACCTCAGCCACATGTTCCAGCAATTCGACCGGCGCGCGCTTCATCTCTTTGACCAGCTCGAGGATCTGGGCTACGTCGCCGGCCTGGATGCGGCCCTGCGTCACCCGGATAGCCGTCTCGATCATCGACAGCCCAAAGCTCTTGAGCCCATAGCCGAACATCGCCAGGTTGGCCATTTCCGTGTGGTATAGCTCGTCGACCAGGCCGTCGTCGCCCCAATAGGGCACCAGCAGCGCCTGCAGGCGCTGCTGGGCGCGGGCATAGTGGATCTCGTTGTGCCACAAGGTATCGTCGGCGTCAAAGGCAATGACCTCGGGCACGGCAGGACGGTCGTCGAACTTCATGCCCCGGGATCGCTCCTGGGCGGCTCGTAGCGCTCATAGTAACCCAACACCCGGCCCTCGGGGTCGCGCACAACGCGCATATAGACACGGTACTTTTCGTTGTCGGTGATGAGCCGTTCTTCCAGCCCCTGGTGCATTTCGGCCAGGATTTCCACCATCATTTGCTGCGA
This sequence comes from uncultured Anaerolineaceae bacterium, assembly GCA_964575225.1. Classification (GTDB taxonomy): domain Bacteria; phylum Chloroflexota; class Anaerolineae; order JAAYZQ01; family JAAYZQ01; genus CAZNQW01. The sequence continues at coordinate 3,788 of CAZNQW010000298.1, forward strand.
CTGCTCGTTGTGGCAATCCAGCAGCGAGGTCCCGAGCAGGGCCTCGCTCCTTGTGTAGTGGGCGATGGCGGCCTTGTTCATGTAACGGACGATGTGGTTAGTGTCGGCCAGAAGGAGGCGATCCTTCAGGCTATCCAACAAAGCGGCCATGGTGGCAGGATCGATCATAATCTCTCCCGGATTCTCTCGAAATTGGCTTCTGTTCGTTATTCCTCTGTCCGCGCCTGGATGGCAGCCAGGTTCTCCAGGATCGTGAGCAAGCCCGTGTGATCCAGGTCGCCGAGTTCCTGGGCCATGGCCGTGGCGAACAACTCGTGGACGGACGAAGTGATCGGCAACGGCACAGAGTAATCCTTGCTGGTCTGGCGCACGATATTCAGATCCTTGTAATGGAGCCGGATGCGAAAGCCAGGCTGAAAATCGCCGCGAACCATCCGCTGTCCGCGGTTTTCCAACACCCCGCAGCGGGCCAGCCCGCCGCTGAGCACCTGGACGATCTTGGCCGGGTCCACGCCCGCCTTGGCGCCCAGCACCAACGCCTCGCTGACGCCGGCGATGGTCACCGCCACCAGCACCTGGTTGCAGGTCTTGACCGTCTG
>CAZNQW010000299.1:0-4364 GCA_964575225.1 uncultured Anaerolineaceae bacterium
GGCATTTTCGAGCACGACGCCTACCTGCTCCCAGGTCCGCCCCGAGTCGGCCAGATGATCGTAGGGGGGCATCAGAATCGTGACTCGGTGGCCCCGCCCGACCAGCGCCCGCGCCATGAAAAAGGCACGGACGCTCACCGTGCCCTTGGGCTGGAAGGCAAAGGGGCCAATCATGACGATGTTCATAGGTCTGTATTCAACACCGGCGCCGCGTTCTTGGGCACCGCCGCGTCTTATCCGGTGCCGCCGGGTATTTCCCGGCGCCGCCGGTTCTTTTCCCGGCGCCGCCGGTTCTTTTCCCGGCGCATTATACCTTAGAATCGGCGAACCGGCAACCGGGCCGCGGTGGTCTGGCAGGGTTGTTGCAGAGTTGGTCATTCAACCTGAAGGGAGTCTTTGGTGCTCGACGGGGCAACCCCAGGCCGTCACCCCCGCCTGCCTGCCCGCTGTGCAGTCGGGCGCAGGCAGGCGGAAATAGGGGTTCATGGATGCTGCCTGTGTGTACACAGGCGCTTCCGCGGGCATGACGGACGCTGGTGGGCTCTACTTCCCTTCGCTTTCCGTGCCTTGACGCCAATAGGACGGCGCATGTCAAGCCGCTACGGGTCGACGACCGAGGGGCGGGCCTATGGAATTCCCAGGAACCGGCAGCGCGGGACACCGGGTGGCCCATGCAGAGACCAACGCCCTCCACGATCTGCGCCACCGCATTTGGGTCGGATTGGCGAGGGTGGTATAATAACCGCGGAAAGAAGGAGGGGGAGGAACATGAATCGCAAGCCGAGCAAACCGCTCGATCCACGTGTGCTGGCTGTGACCGCCGTCATGACGGCCGTGGTCTTTGTGCTCACTCGCATGGTCCAGGTGCCCACGCCTGCCCGGGGCTATGTTCATCTGGGCGACGCGGGCGTATTTTTCGGCGCCTTTGCCTTTGGGCCGTGGGTGGGCGCGGTGACCGGCGGGCTGGGCACCGCTCTGGCCGACGTCACCAGTGGCTTTCCCCAGTGGGCCATCTTTTCCTTTCTGATCCACGGTGCCCAGGGCTGGGTGGTGGGCTGGACCAGCCGCCGATGGCCGGGCACGCGCGGCCTCATCCAGGCGACGCTCCTCGGCGCCGTCATTGTCGTGGGGGGCTATCTTGCCGCCGGCATGCTGCTGTCGGGCGTGGGCGCCGCCGTCGGCGAAATCCCCATGAACCTCCTGCAGGTAGCCGCCGGGGCCATCGTCGGCGTGCCGCTGTTTGCCGCCGTGCGCCAGGCCTACCCGCCCATCAACCACCTGACCCGCTGAGGGCGCTTGCCCTCGCCGCCGCCGGAGAATCCCTGTGACCGATGCCATCGTTGTAGAAGGATTGCGCTTTGCCTATCCGCCGATCCTGCCGCCCGAACCCGCGCCCTGGGTGCTGGACGGCATCGATCTGCGCGTGGGCGCCGGCGAATGGCTGGCGGTGATGGGTCCCAGCGACGCCGGCAAGACGACCCTTTGCCTGCTGTTGGCTGCCTTGGCGCCCCACCTCACCCGCGGCACGCTGGAAGGCCGGGTTCTGGTCCAGGGACACGACACCCGCGACCATCCGCCGCCGGCCTTGATCGACCGGGTGGGCTATGTCTTTCAGGATCCGGATGCCCAATTGTTCAACTCGACGGTGGAGGCCGAGATCGCCTGGGGTTTGGAGAACCTGGGCCTGCCGGTGGACGAGATCCGCACGCGCATCGACCGCACGCTGGCCTTTTTCGGCCTGGAGGCGGCCCGCCACCGCGCCCCCGGCGAGCTTTCGGGCGGGGAGAAAAAGCGCCTGGCGCTGGCCTCGGTATTGGTCATGGACCCCTCGGTGCTCATCCTCGACGAGCCGATGGGCGGCCTCGACCCCTCGGGCCGCGCCCAGGTGCTGGAAGCCCTGGCGAGCCTGCGCGAGAACCGGGCGGTGACCATCGTCATGACCGAGAGCGATCCCGAGGCCGTCGCCGCCTTTGCCGACCGGCTGATCGTGTTGCATCAGGGACGGATCGCCGCCCAGGGAACCCCGCGCGACCTGTTCCTCCGGTCCGACTTGGGCGGGTTCGGCGTGTCGGTCCCCCAGATGGCCCGCCTGGCCTCGGCCCTCAACCGGGAATTGGACGCCACCTTTGATTTTCTATCCATCGAAGAAGCGCGGCAGAGCCTGGCGGTGCCCCTTGGCTGATCCGATCCTCGTCGTCTCGGATCTGTGGTACACCTACCCCGAGCAGGTCGAACCGGTGTTGCGGAGCATCGACCTGGCCATTCCCCAGGGGCAGTTCCTGGCCCTGGTGGGCGCCAACGGCTCGGGCAAGACCACCCTGGCCAAACACTTTAACGGGTTGCTCAAGCCTCAGCGCGGCGTCGTCCAGGTCGCCGGGCTGGAGACCCATCGCCACTCCATCGGCGGCCTTGCCCGTCAGGTCGGGTTTCTGTTTCAGAATCCGGAGCAGCAGATCTTTGGGGCCACGGTCCGCCAGGAGGTGGCCTTTGGACCGACGAACTTGGGCTGGGCGCCGGAGGTGGTCCAGGCCCGCACCGACGCCAGCCTGGCCCGCTTTGGCCTGACTTCGCTGGCCGACCGTCCCCCGGCCATTCTGGGCTATGGCATCCGGCGGCGGGTTACCCTGGCCTCGCTGGCAGCCATGGATCCGGCGGTGTTGGTGCTCGACGAGCCGACGGTGGGCCTGGATGCCCCCGGCTTGCAAGAGACCTTGGACTGGCTTTCGGAGCTGCACGCCGCGGGCCGCACCGTCGTCCTGGTGACCCACGACATGCCCCTGGCGGCCGAGCAGGCCGACCGGATCGTGGTCCTCCACCAGGGGCGCATCCTCGGCGACGGCAGGCCCCAGGAGGTCTTTCGCCAGGCCGATCTGTTGGCCCAGGCCTCCCTGTTCCCGCCGCCGGTCATGGAGCTGGCCCAGGCGTTGCGCCCGCTGGGCTTGGCGGACGACTGCCTGACTGTGGAGGCCTTTGTGCAGCAGTACGTCCGGTTGATCCAGCAGCGCGGGACTCCGGGCGCCCTCCCCGGGGAGGGCGCATGAACACCCGAGTGACCTTGTTCCTTCCCGGGGATTCATGGCTGCACCGGTTGGACCCGCGGGCCAAGCTGGTGACCGTGCTTTTGGCGGGCACGGTGGGGCTGCTCTATAAGCACGTTGGGGTTCTGGCGGCCTTGTTGGTGCTGGCCCATCTGGTCGTTCTGTCCACGGGCATTCCCGCCCGGCGGTTGGGGTGGCTGTGGCTGCGACTGAGCCCCCTGCTGCTGATGATCCTGATCCTGCAACCCCTTTTCGCCTCAGGCGCGGGTCCGGCTCTGTTGCGGCTCGGCCCCGTCTCGATCACCCTCGGCGGCGTGCTGGAGGCGGTCAGCTTTGTGCTGCGCGCCGCGTCCTTGACCTTTGTCGCCGCCACCCTCCTTCTGACCACCGATCCGGCCGATCTGGTGCAGGGTCTGGTCAAGATGGGCCTGCCCTATTCCTGGGGCTTGACGGTGGGGTTGGCCATTCGCTACCTGCCCACCATCTATGGCCTGTTCGGTTCGATCCAGGAGGCGCAACAGGCGCGGGGCTGGATGGCCAACCAGTCGAATTTGGTCAAGCGGGTGCGCGCCTACCTGCCGGTGTTGGTGGCGACCATCATCGGGGCGCTGCGCCTCAGCGAAAATCTGGGGCTGGCCCTGGCCGCCCGAGGGTTGGGCTATCCGGCCCGGCGCACCGCCTTGCGCGACGTGCAATTCACCCGGGTCGATTGGGCCGTGGTCGCGCTGGCCGTTGTGCTGTTTGTTCTGTGCCTGGTGGGGCGCTGGGCGCTGGGGTTTGGCGCCGCGCCCTGGTAAGCGGTGACAAGCGCGCCGATCATGACAACCAAGTAGATCCGGGCGGGCTCGTGCGAAACATCAATCGCAGCCAGACCCCGCCGATCCTGTCAATCGACGCCATGGGAGGGGCCGGTTTCAAACCGGCCCCTACAGGATCTTGCCGCACCCCCACACCCCCGCGCCGGGGCCGTGCGGCCCCGGACCCTGCATGGTAGGCGTTGCCCGGTCGAGATCCGGTTGCGCAGGAGGCGATACAACTCGGTCGATCTCCGTGGCCTCGGTCCAATCTGCAACCGTTGATCCGCATCGGGCACGGCATGCCGTGCCCCTGCATATGCACAGCGGAAGCAGCTTACACGTGTGGCAGGCCCTCCCGCCCCAGGGACGCCGCGCAGGCACAAGGCGCGCCGGTCACTCCTCCCATTTTTGCAGGATCAGGGTGGCGTTGTGACCGCCAAACCCGAACGAGTTCGACAGCGCCGTGCGGCAGGAGACCTCCCGGGCCACGTTGGGCACATAGTCCAGATCGCAGGCGGGGTCGGGATGC